>JBAUMX010000189.1:0-11513 GCA_049578945.1 Candidatus Cybelea sp.
TTGCATCGCGCTCACAACCCTGCTTTTGATTGCGCCGGTCCAAGCAGGCGCTGCATCTTCGGCGCCGCAGCCGATGAGTGCGTTGCGCTGGCGCAGCATCGGCCCCTACATCGGAGGACGTGTCGTCGCCGTTGCCGGTGTCGAGAGCGAGCCCGACCTATTCTATATGGGCGGTGTTCAAGGCGGCGTGTGGCGCAGCGCCGACTACGGCCAAGACTGGGAGAACATCACCGATGGAAAGATTCCCGGGGTTGCCGAATCGATCGGCGCCATCGCAGTGGCTCCCTCGAATCCCGACGTCATTTATGTCGGAACGGGTGAAGCCGATATTCGTCAGGACTTCGACACCGGTGACGGCATCTATAGATCGGTCGATCGCGGAAAGACCTGGTCGTATGCGGGCCTACGGAATACGCGCACGACGATGAGCATCGTCGTCGATCCGCAGAATCCCAACGTGATTTACGCGGCATCCATGGGGCACGTCTTTGCGCCCAACCCGGAGCGCGGGGTTTTCAAGAGTGAGAACGGCGGTAAGACGTGGCGCAAAGTGCTTTTCGTTGACGACAAAACCGGCGGAGTCGATCTGGCGATCGATCCGCGCGATCCCCGCGTGCTTTATGCGGCAATGTGGCAAGCGCAGCGGTATCCATGGGCATTGATAAGCGGCGGCCCCGGAAGTGGTCTCTACAAGAGCACGGATGCCGGCGCACACTGGATGAAGATTTCCACGCATCCTGGATTTGCTACCGGACTGCTCGGAAAAATTGGCGTTGCGGTCTCGGCCCGCGATCCGAGAGTCGTTTACGCGATCGTGCAGGCGAACGACGGCGGCGTCTTCCGCTCCGACGACGGCGGCGCGACCTGGCGACACGTGAACGACGAGATGAAGCTGCGCCAGCGAGCCTTCTATTACACGGCGATCTTTGCCGATCCGGGCAATCCGCGGGAAGCCTACGCGCCGCAGGTCGACGGTCTTTACAAGACGACCGACGGCGGAAAAACGTGGGAGACGATCTCTCCGGGCTGCGACAATCACACCGTTTGGATCAATCCGCGCAACACCAAGATTCTACTGCAAGGCAGCGACTGCGGCGCCCAGGTATCCGTCGATGGTGGCGATCATTGGAGCACGACGAACAATCAACCGACGGGACAGTTCTATCATGTCGCCCTCGACGACCAGTTTCCGTTCCACGTGTACGGCGCGCAGCAAGATCAAGGAGCTTTTGAAGGGCCCACAGCCGCCCTGGGGGGCAACATCGGGTTAGCTGTTTGGTACCCGGTTGCCGCAGGTGAAAGCACCTTCGTGGCGCCGAAGCCCGGTCAACCGGACGTAACATTCGGCAGCGGTTACTATAGCGCTTTCGTGTGGATGGATCGCATCACTGGACAAGAGCAGAACGTCAGCCCGTGGCCGCGCTACCTCTCCGGCTTTCCGACGCGGGCGCAACAATACCGCTTCGGCTGGACGCATCCGATTTTTTTCTCGCCGGCCGATTCGCGCGAGCTGCTGCTCGCGTCGCAGGTCGTCTTTTCGAGCCAGGATGCCGGAAAGACGTGGAAGATCCTCAGCCCCGATCTCACGCGCGACGTTGCGAGCACGGAAGGGTCGAGCGGCGGTCCGATCTCTTACGACATCACGGGCGCCGAAACGTTTCCCGACATCTCAGCGCTCGCCGTTTCGCCGCTGGACGCCGATCTGCTGTGGGCGGGATCGGCTGACGGCCTGGTGCACCTGACGACCGATCACGGCGCGCACTGGAAGGTCGTGACGCCGCCGCAGCTTCCGCAGTGGGCGCAAATCAGCTCGATCCAATCGTCCTACGTCAATAAAGGCACTGCCTATCTCACTGCCTCGCGGTATATGTGGGACGACTATCATCCGTACGTTTTCGAGACGACGGACTATGGCGAGCACTGGACGGCGATCGACAGCGGCCTGCCGGAGGATCAGTACGTCTTCACGGTTCGGCAAGACCCACGCCAGCCGCGGCTACTTTTCACGACAACGCGCAGCACGGTCTATGTGAGCCTCGACGGCGGCGCAAATTGGCAACCGCTTTCGCTCAACCTTCCCGGCGTTCAAGTACGCGATCTCGCGATCGAGACGCGCGAAGGCGAACTCGTGGCAGCCACGCACGGGCGCGGCTTCTGGATCCTCGACAACCTCGCCCTGCTCGAGCAGCTCGCGGCGCAGACCGCGTACTCACCTTCGCAAACGCAGCTCTTCGCACCGGAGACGGCATGGCTAACAAAAGCGTACGGCAGTTCCCCCGCTCCGTATACCGGAACGAATCCAGATTACGGCGCAGCGATTTTCTTCAATCTGCCCGAGAGCTATGACGGCCGCACGCCGCTGACGCTTTCATTTCTCGACGCAAAGGGCGCCACCATCCGCGCGTTCGCGCTGCATCTCAAGGCTGCGCACGTCGCAAAGCTGACGCCGGCAGAAGTGGACCGGCTCGACGCCTACCAGGCGCGCCGACGCGAATACGAAGAGCTCACGTCAGTCGCGCCCGGTATGAACGCGTTTCAGTGGGATTTGCGGTATCCTCCGGCCTTTGATCCGCCCGGTTGGCGTACGGTCGGTACCAACGATTGGCCGGACTCCGGTGACGGACCGACGATATTGCCCGGCTCGTATACCGTCGTGCTGCGGTACGGAGAGCAGCGCATCCAAGCGCCACTCACGTTAAAGCTCGATCCGCGCGTGCACCCGGCAGCCGGCGATCTTGAGGCGCGGCTGGCACTGGAACAGCAGATCCTTCAGACGACCGACAATCTCGACCACGCCGTCGCCGCAGCGATGTCCGCGCGCACTTCGCTGGCGCCGGATAAACGCGCGGAAGTCGACGCAGAGATCGGCAAGCTGGTACAGTTGGACATCCATTCTAGCGAGGCCGACACGATGGTTCCCGACCTGATTCGAGCGCAACTCGGCTTCCTGCTGAACTCGCTTGAAGGCGCGTACGTGCGCCCGACCCCAGCGCGATACGCAACCTATCAGCAGCTCAAAGCGATCGCCGACGATGGAATCGCCACGCTCGAGAGCCTCACTGCCCGCGGTTGAGGGCGTCTTTGTTGGCTTGCGAGGGCCAGCTTGGATTGGCGATAGTTCGGAAAACGATTTGTGTTTTCCAGGGCAAGAGCGTATACTCGGCACGTGACCTGGACCATCGCGCTACGGCGAATCGACCCACCGCAGGACCCGTCCGCGCTCGCCGACGTGCATCCGCTGCTCGATCGGCTTGTTAAAGCGTTTGGGCCGCGCCCGTTGGCGCGTTTACTCGATGTTCGGCCAGGAAGTATCGCAAACTGGAGCAGCGGTCATCGGCGGATCAGCGGTGAGATGGCGCGGCGCATAATCGATTTGCACGATGTCCTTACTCGCGCATTTCAGGTGTTCCAACCGGCTACGGCGGCGAGCTGGCTCGTCGGAAACGAGCCGTTTCTCGACAATAGACGCCCAATCGACGTATTGGCGCTGCGCGGCGCGGCTCCGTTGATCGAGGCGCTCGATAATATCGATGCAGGGGCCTATGCGTGAGGTTCTTTCGCGTCTTACCGTACGACGCTAACGCCGCTCCGAACGAAAGGGGCGGCGTTCTTTATATCCCGGGTAACACCGCCGGGCGCATTGCGAATCCTGACCTTTATCGCGAACTCTATTTGAGCGCCGAGCCCGAGGGTGCGATCGCCGAATCCCTCGGGCGCTTGCCGATCTGGTATCCATCCGACTTCGTCCGCGCGAACGGCGTCACGCTGGCTTTGGCGACATACGAGCTGCCTGACGCGGCACCAATCTTCGATCTCGATAGTGTTAAGGCACTGGCGTCGCTCGGGATCGAACGACCAAGCGACATCGTTACGCGGAATCGCAAAGTCAGTCAAAGCTGGGCTCGGCTAATCTTCGAACGCGGCGAGCACGTCGGCGTGCGCTGGTGGAACTACTACAACCCTGACTGGACGTCGCTTGGATTGTGGGATGCATCGGAGCTGCGTGCTATCGAGATCCCGGAAAGTCTCAGTCTACAACATCCGCTAGTTCAAGCGACCGCGTTAGCAATCGTGCGGCAAATCCAAACCTGAACCGACGCTCAGATCGAAGCACTCGCCGACAGTTCGACGTCAGGGCTGAGGCGCGGGAATTAGCGCGACTCCTGTGGGCTGCTTGGAATCACGATCAACCGGTATAACTGCGACGAGCGAGCCGCTAGGATAGTCAAGAACCCTAACAAAGCCACCCTGTGCTAAGTAGATCAGATTCTCTTTTTGGTCGAAGGCGATACCTTCGGCGCCCCCCACCGAAAGCTTTGAGGAAGGGGATTTCTGGCCGGGCGGATAGATGCAAATGTCCTGCACGGACTTGGTGCGCGGTTACACGGAGACGACGACGCACGTACGCCTGGGAACAATATTACGCGACGGGCTCGCGCCGGAAGAGCTCGCACGGCTTAGCACGGAGGGCGCTGCACTCCCACCAGCGGACGCGATTCGCACTCGCCCTCAACGAGTGAGAAGGGATATCATTCGGCCCAGAGCAGGCGGTAGACTCCGAGTGAGACGAGCCAGCTTGCGATAAAGAGAGCGATGATGATGAAGCCGAGCATGCCGAAATTTTCGTTCGCCGCGCGAACCGCGTCCCAGACTCCGCCGTTGAGCTGAAGCTGGTCGGCGACGACACTGCCGGCTTCGATGGCGCCGACGATCACCGCAACGAGCACCGAGACCGACGTGATCACCAGGTTGTAGTAGAGCTTACGCATCGGCTTGACGAAGGCCCAGCCGTATGCGCCGGCCATTACGATGCCGTCGGTCGTGTCGATGAGCGACATGCCGGCCGTAAAGAGCAGCGGAAAGAGCAAGATCGCAAAGACCGGAAGTCCTTTGCCGGCCTCGACTGCAGCGATCCCTAGGAGTGCAACCTCGCTCGCCGTGTCGAATCCCAGTCCGAAGAGCACGCCGATCGGATACATCTTCCAGCTGCGGTCTACGATCTTGAGTAGCGGCCGAAAGAATCGGCCGACGAGGCCGCGCCGGTCGAGCAGCTCATCAACGCTTTGGTCTTCGAGTTGCTCGCCGCGGCGGGCGCGCGAGAATGCGGCAAAGATGTCCACGAGCACGATGAGATTGATCGCGGCAACGAGCAGCAGAAATGCCGCCGAGACCGAAGTGCCGACGAGCGCGCCGGCTCGTTGCAGCGACGGAAGTTCGTGTTTAACCAGCGAGGCCGCGACCGCGATCGCGAGCGTCAACGCGACGACCACCGTCGAGTGGCCGAGCGAAAAGTAGAAACCAACTCCGATCGGGCGTTGACGCTCCTGCACGAGCTTTCGCGTAACGTTGTCGATCGCGCAGATATGGTCGGCGTCGACGGCGTGCCGCAAGCCAAACGTGAACGCGAGCAGCGCCGTGCCCAGCAGAACCGGATGCGGCAAGAAAGCGAAGAACGCAAGCCCCCAGGCCAGCAGGTTGAGGCCGATCAGGAAAGCATAGATGCCGATGACTCGTGCGCGCACCGCTATCCACCCATCGCCGCGAGCGCGCGGCGAGCCTCGCCCGCATAAAACGGGTGAAACTGGCTGTCGGCACCGAGCGCTTCGCGCAACCGGCGCCGAGCCTCCGGAGTATATCCGGTATGCATTGCGATGATGCCGGCGTGATACTGCAGTTCGGGATCCTGCGTCTCGTACCGCGCCGCTCGGAGCGCATACACGCGCGCCGCTCGCCATCTGCCCATTGCCGCCAAGACCCAGGCCATCGTGTCGTCGGCGTAAATCTCGTCACCGCGTTTTGCTGAGTCGGAGCGCGCCGCGGCTAACGCGTCGCCCAGATGCTCGCGGTGCTCCGCATAGTACATCGCCAGCAGGCGATCGTTGATTCCTTGCGCATTGAAGAGGCGCTGCTCGGCGCGAATCAACGCATCGGTCCGGCGCGCGCCTTCGGCGTCGCCGAGCTCGCGCTGCGCGTCGGCGACGTAACCGAGCGCCTGCGGAAGCGGATACAAAATAGCGCTGCGTTGCGCTGAGGCAAGCGCGCGCGGCCAATCGCCGCGAGCTCGGAAGAGCTTTGCTTGAAAGAGCAGAGCCATTGCGTTATCGGGATAGACGCGCAGCGCTTCATCAAACTCCGCGGTCGCGGCGGCCGTATCTCCGGCCTCGAAAGCCAGCTGCCCGTCGCGCAGGTGATACCACGAGCGGGTGTAGGCCGGCACGCCGATCATCCCATCGATCAGCGCCGTCGCCTGCGCCATCTGCACTCGCGCTCCCGCAAGGCTGCCGGTCAGCTCATCGTATCGGGCGCGAATCGACATCCAGGTTGGATTGAGCTCCTGATCCGTCGGGCGCGCGAGAATACGTCCGGCCTGTTCGTAGCGGCCCAGCTCCATCAGGATCGAGGCAGTCTGCGCGCGGGCGTCGTCGTTAAAAGGAGCGGCTTGCACGGCGGCCCGCTCGGCTGCGAGCGCCGGCTCAAAACGATGGAAGGCGAGGTCGCTCGATGCGAGGACGCTCAGGGCCTGGATATTGCCGCTCGGCTGCAATCGAAGCGATTGCTTGGCCATCTCCGCTGCGCGCGTAACATCGTTGAGATCGCCGGTCTCTCGAAAGCGCTGCAGATATTCTCCGCCCAACATCCGGCGCGTGATTTGGTCGTCCGAATCGAGGCGCGCTTGGCTTTCGTAGAATCCGATGGTCGCGTCGCGTTGGAGGTAATCGGTCGAAATCGGGGCGGTGAAAGGCACGTCCGGCTGCGCGCGATGCGCCCAGAGCCACGGCCACGCCGCTCCCATGGCGATTGCCGCCGTGAAGGCGACAATCGCCCCAGGGTTTCTCACGGCTAGAGCGGTGCCTGGATGTACGGGAACGTCGTCGTGTTCATCTTGTCGTAGGCGACGTTGTCCGTGGTGAGACAGGGCGCTTCTTTGCCGTCGTCGGGAATCAGGCCGAGAGCCGAGAGGGTATTCCCGAAAATGGCTCCGAGCGAGATGTCGATGATGTCGTCGTCGAGGGCGCGGCCACCGAACTTGCTGCCGGTCGCGCCGCCCGTTTCGTAACCGAGGTATGCGGCCTTGGTCACGTTTTGCGAAAGGTCGGCTTTCATGACGTTGGGGTAGAGCACCGCTTGCAGCGTCTCGGACCATTGCTTGCTGCGGAATGCCTGCGCGAACGATTTGATCTGGCCTTGCAAGAGTGGATCGTCGTACGGCTCCGAGCGGTTCGTCTTGTTGTGATCTTCGAACATTTCGAAGGCTTCTTTTACCGCGGGACGCGACAGCAGCTCGATTTGCTTGTACGAAACTTGCTTGTCTTTGGCTCCGTCCGGCGCGAGTTGAGAGCCGGCCGGAGTCAACCGCGCGCCGTTCGAGCTGCAGCCTCCGGCAACAGCGCCGGCGAGTGCGAGCGCTACCAGGCAGAGTATGTAACGTGCTTTCATGGTCGAATCTCCTATTCCGGCTTGCCGTTGGGCGTGCCGGCAGTTGCCCAAAGGGCGATAACGCCGGGTGCTCCGCTAGGCGGCGCAAGCAGTTTTTTCGGCATCTCGATGACGATCGACAGAACGTCGAAAGGCGCGAGGTAGTCGTGCGGCTTCTTGATGACGCAGTGGTTGGAGCCGGCCGTTCCGTAGCTGACGCCGTTGAGAACGATCGGCTGCGATGCCGATGCGAACCGGAACGACGTCGCAGTCGCCGGCGGCGTATGCGGATGGTTCAGATAGTTGCGATCCGGTACGATCTTAAAAAACTGCGCGAGATCGAAGAAGAACGGATCGCGGCGCGGCCCGACGAAGACGTCGATGCGGTTTTTGAGTTTGGCGACCGACCCAAATGCGAACGAGCCGGTCTCTGGCACGAGCGTGTTGGTCGTTCCGACTTCGTTGGGCACTGCGGGCCCGTAAAGGGTGACGTGTTGGTTCGTGCCGGCCGAATCGGCGGTGAACTGGATAACGGTATCTTCCTTGATCGAATTTGAACCAACGCCGCGGGTCGCGATCTTGAACTGGTAGAGCACGTTGGGATCGAGCGCGATGCCGGCGGTCATTCCTTTTGGAATGAGTGGGCGGACATCCATCGCGAGTGCAACCCGCGAAGCGTCGTGCGGATCGGGGAAGAGATAGACGTCGGTGATGTCCGCGAGCGGATTTTTGACGACGGTCGGCGAGTCTTGATGATCGGATCCTCGCGCCGCTCTGAACGAATAGAGCGAGATCGCGAAGGCGAGCAAAAAGACGGCTGCCATCATTGCAGTGGATCGAAGCAGTCTCATATGGTCTCCTTTATGACGAGTGCGCGGTGCGCGGACCGCGTTGAGAGCAAGGCGGGGAAGAAAGCGAACGCGCCGATGCAGAGCAGCGCGGCTGCGGCAGCGACCGGCTCGGAGACGGGAAGCCCCTCGCCAATCGCGCCTTGCGCGAGCATAATCGCGCCGATGATCGAGATCACGCCGGCCGTCACGAACGGTGCGAGCTGAGCCGCGCGAGCGAACTGCGAACGTCGCCCCAGCCAGGCGGCGCCCCGGACGACCGCGAGCCCCAAACCGCTGAGAACGGCAGCCAGGCCAAGGCTGAAAACGACGATCAGCAGTAGACCGTATCCGGCGCGATGCAGATGCAAGGCGGTGAGCAGCACGACGATTGCCGCGGGGCACGGCGCGATGCCGCCGCTCATCGCCGCGAGGACGGCGCTGCGAAAGTGTAACGGTGCCGAGCCCGGAATCGCGTGCGAATGGCCGTGGCCGCTTTCGTCGTGGTGATGGTGCGCGATTCCGTGCTCGTGCGCCCGCGCGTGCTCGCGATTGGCGTTTGCCCGCAGTAGTGCGAGCGCCAGGCCGCGCGCACCGATGAATGCCACGGCGACGCCGAAGATCAGCGTGATCCACGTGAAGAGCCGCTCGGTCGCAAAGCCGGTGGCAAAGGAAAGAACGACGGCCAATAACAGCACGGCAATCGTGTGCGCGAAGGTCAGCGCGGCCGCGAGTATCACCGCTTGCTTGAACGTCGCGCGCGCACCGACCAGCGTGAATGCGAGCAGCGCTTTCCCGTGACCGGGTTCGAGCCCGTGCAGCGCGCCCAGTCCAAAGGCCGCGAAAATCGTCAGCAGCACCCAGACCGGCGTCTGCGCTTTGCGCGCGACGAGGTCGGAAAGGGCCGACGCTTTCACGATCGAGGGCGCGCTCCACGCCGCCGTCTCGTCGCCGCCGATTCGCGCGTTGGTGATCCGGCCGCCGCGTACTTCGAAGGTGGCTCGATCGTTGTGGCGCGGCGAGCCGATCAACGCGTTCGGATACAAGCGCAGCTCGTCGGTCGGATCCGCGACACCCGGCAAGACGATGTCTTTCCAACCGATGCGGCGGTCGGCGTAGACGAGGTCGTCAACCGCGATCGTCGCGCTTGCGGGAAGAGGAGCGACGTAATCGCCGGTCCAGTAGAGGATCGGCAATCCGCCCGCACCGGGCCGCGTCCGCGCCGAGAACGTTTTAATACGTAGTGGGAGCGCCCCGCCGCCGTCCTTTACGGAGAAGCCGTCGGCAACGAGCGCGCTCTCGTCGCGCGCCCAATCGCGCATGCGCGCCGGAGTCCAGACACCTGCTGCATGCATGATTTGGAACGTTGGAATCTCGGCAATGTCGAGAACGTAGTGGACGCGCAGCTCCGTCCTACCGGCTCGAATCCGCGCGAGGTGATTGATCGTGAAATTTCCGAGTGGGTGTGCGCCGGCGCTGCCCATGCCCAGCGCTGACAAACAAACCATCCACAGCATAAAAGCCGCCGCCCGACCCACGCGCAAAGCTCCTTTCCGTTTCGCTCTTAACGGATAAGAAGTGCGCTTGGATTGCGTTCAGCAATTTTTTTTTCGTGCTCTGATTATCTGCGGGACCGCCGAACATAGACCAAAACCGTAACGACCATTGTTTGAGCGCCAGATTGAAGCCGACGCACGTGACTCGGCGATCGCTGCGCAGGCATTAATTTGACAAACCTACACGGTGTAGGTTAATATTAAAGTTGTGCCAGGCATAGAGGTGGAAGGCTTCCGCATCGTCGTTAATACGCGCGACGAGCGGGGGCACAAGCCCCACGTTCACGTTATCAAAGATCGCGAGAATTGCAAATCATCCTGGACGCTGCACTCGAACCTTATGACATTCGTATGTCGAGGCAAAAATGTCAGGCGAGCGCGGGAACTTGTCGGCGACCACTTCGCCAAACTCGCACGACTATGGGAGGAGTTCAATGGCTAAGGTACCAGGGCAAATCCATGTGCCTCCGCTGACCGATGCAATGTACTCGCGGGGGCGAAAAACGGCTCGGAAGGAACCCTTCGACGTTATTCGGGCAGTCTACAATCGCAAGATGGACGCGCTCGAGTTGACGTTGAGAAAGGGTATCACTGTATCGATCCCTCGTAAACAAATCCGAGAGCTTACCAAGGCTAGTGCGGCGGATCTTGCGGGAGTTGAGATTCAACCGGGCGGCGACGGCATTTCATTCCGCGAAATCGACGTCGACATTTATGTTCCGGGCCTGCTTGCCGACGAGCTAGGAACTATCTTCGCAAAGGCGATGGGACACAGAACACGCGGGCGAACCACTCCGAGAAAGGCGGCAGCTTCTCGCGCAAACGGTCGAAAGGGTGGCCGGCCGCGGAAAGCCGCGTAGTGCTCCTCGTCGCACCCACGCAAAACGATCAACTATACTCGTTACCATGCACGTAACCCGGACTTCAGCGAGTCGAGCAAGTGCTGCTGGCAGATGCGCAAGCTTTTTGCCACGGCTTCGTTGCCGACGCACTCGCTGATCTCGTCTGGGCACAAATTCACGGCGCCACGAAACGGCTTCGCGTCGTCGCTTCGCTGCTTGTTGAAAGCGGCCTGGCGCAGGAGCGCACGGCGCGCACGATCGGCCAGACTGCTTCGATGCCGCGGTTGACTGCCGACGTAGCGCTCAGCCTGCTCGACGATCGACTCGTGGCCAGCGGCAGCACGCACGGCGTCACGCGCGAGGAGATCGATCTCGCGCTTACGTGGCTGACCAGCCCTTACGTTTGGCCGCGCTGCGTGGAGCGACGATACGCGCACCGTGACCGTCATCCGACCGCGGATCGCATAACACGCCAAGCTACGGCTTCATCACAATCGTTAGCCTAACGCTCCGCTTCTCCCCAGGATGGAACTCGTAATCGTTGACGCCTGCGCCGCCGAGTGCGGGGTTGATCGCGGGATTGTCCGCGTAGTGCGGGTTTCGAGCGTCCTGCGCAAGCCAGGATTGGTAATAATATTCGACGTCGTCCGTCTGCGCGTTGAAGATGTTGAAGACGTCGAGCACGAGGTTGTAACCTCGGCGCGTCTTCCAGGTGCATTGCGCGTTGTAGGTGACGGAAGGAGCCGAAACGGCGTCGCCGGCCTGATCGAGGACGCGCGGCCCGAAGTAGCGCAAGCGAAAACTCGCGGCGTAGTCGGGCTTATCAACGGTAACCCCCGCGGCCGTGACGACATTGATCGATTCCGGGACGT
>JBAUMX010000190.1:0-24686 GCA_049578945.1 Candidatus Cybelea sp.
CGCCCCGGATGTCGCCGCGGTTCCGCGCACGGGAACGGGCAACGCCGATACAAACGCGATGCCGAATGCAACGCCTTCGCCCGCAATCCGAGAGGTCGCGAGCACCGGCGCCCGCCCGCAGCCCGGCGGCTACCTTCCCTTCGGTGCGCAGCAGCCCGATCCGGTGCTGGACCCGGACGTTCGCAAGCAGCTCGATGCGCTCGGCGCGCACGTGACGCTGATCGTCACTGTCGGCGAAGACGGCCGAACCGAGAACGTTTCGTTCCGACCGCCGGTCGATCCGCAACTCGAGACGCGCATTCGATCGTTGCTCGCCGATGCGAGCTGGGACCCGGCGGTCTGCGGCGGCGGCGTCTCCTGCGAAGCGCAAGCGACGATTAAATTGTAGCCGCGGCGGTGAGAACGCCTCGGATAAAATGGCAATGAAATCCACGTTCTACGGCGCTCTGCTGTTAAGCCTCGCCGCCTGCAGTGCCGGCGGGCTCACTTCGTCGCTACCGAATAACGCGCAGCGCTCCGCGCGAGCAACATCCTCGTACGAGGTCGTGTACTCGTTTCGGGGAGCGCCGGACGGGTACGTTCCGATGGGCGGCCTGGTTTCCGATGATTCGGGGCGCCTCTACGGGGTAACGAACTATGGCGGTTCGCCACTACGCGGCTGCAACGGAAGCGCCGTCGGCTGCGGTACGTTCTTCACGTTCGATCCACCTTCGGCGCAAGAAACGGTCCTCTATTCGTTTGGAAGGACTCAAGACGACGCGCAGTTACCGAACTCGCTGCTCTTTCACAATGGATCGTTTTACGGAACGAGCCAGGACGGAGGCACAAGCGCGAGCCTCGGCACGGTTTTCAAGATCGCGCCGCCGGCGCGCGAAGGCGGGCAATGGAACGAAACGATCCTTCACCGCTTCCACGGATCGCCGAGCGACGGTTCATCCCCGAGCCAAATAACGATCGATGCGACGGGGACGATCTACGGGGCGGCCGGGGATGGCGGGCGCGTGACCAAATGCTTCCTCGGCTGCGGCGCAATCTTTAGGCTTACGCCGCCACCGGCGGGCAAAGGGACGTGGCGCGAAACGATCCTCCACTCGTTCGCCGGAGTACCGGACGGGTCGGCACCTAGCAGCCTGATTCTCGCTCCCAGCGGAACGTTATACGGCGAAACGAACGCCGGAGGCCATTCGAGTGCGTGCGTGGGGCGACAAAACTTGGGATGCGGGACCATCTTCGCGTTAAAGCCGAGCCGGCGCGGATCGCGATGGATTGAAACGATAGTACATTCGTTCAAAGGGCCCAAGGCGCCGAAAAACGATGGTGAGTTCCCATACGGGATCGCGCTCAGCTCAGACGGTGCACTCTACGGTGTGACGGCGTACGGAGGACCGCCGCAACGATGCTATACGCAAGGATACCCTTGGTCGGGTTGCGGCACGTTTTTTCTCCTAAAGCCCACTGCCGGCGAGCCGGCGCGATGGACCGAATCGATCCCTTATTTCTTTAAAGGCGGCGCGAGTGATGGAGCTACGCCCGACAGCATCACCTCCGAAGGCGGCGGTTTCTACGGCACGACCGTAAAAGGCGGCGGAGGTTACTGCGAACGGGGCGCGGGCTGCGGCACGCTCTTCCACCTCACCCCGTCACGACGCCGCACGACGTGGACCGAAACGATAGCGCATTCGTTTAGCGGAGGTACGGCCGACGGCTTGGATCCCGGGGGTACTATTGTCGCCGATCACAACGGCTTGTATGGCATAACGCTGTACGGCGGCGCCTTCTGTCTCTTTGGCTGCGGCACGATCTACGAACTTCAACCGTAACGGAGGTGTCGGTGGTCTCGCTGCGCGCACGGGTTGCGCAGCTGCGGATGGGGCTAGAGTATTGACTTGCCGAGTGCCGAGCAGATCAGGCCGACGGCGAGCAACGCGGTTTGATTGCGGTTGTCGAGGATCGGGTTGATCTCGACCATTTCGATCGAACCAAGCTGTCCGCTATCGTAGAGCATCTCCATCACCAAATGCGCTTCGCGATAACTCAAGCCGCCCTTGACGGGGGTGCCGGTGCCGGGTGCCTCGCTCGGATCGATTGCATCCATATCGAATGAAACGTGAATCGGCCGCCCGCCGGCGCCGGCGATCGCCCGAGCTTGGTCCATGACGTGGACCATCCCGAGTTTGTCGACGTCGGACATCGTAAACGCCTGCACGCCGGACTCGCGCAGCATCTTCTTCTCCATCGGATCGACGTCACGCAAACCGATCTGCACGGTCTGACCTGCTCGCGCAAAGCCTTTTTGTAACGCGAAATAGAGCGGCATGCCATGAACGTTTCCGGTCGAGGAGCTTCCGGGACTATTGATGTCGGCATGCGCGTCGATCCAGACGAGTCCGGGCGGCGCGCCGTGCGCACGGGTCAGCCCATCAAGCGTCCCGACCGCGATCGAGTGGTCTCCGCCGAGCACGATCGGCAACCCGCCTTCGCGCACCGCCTGCTCGACGTGGCGCGCCAAATCGTCGCAGACGCCGGTGATGACGCTCAGAAACTTTGCGGATGAATCCTCAGAGTCCGCCGACTCGCGGATCGGCACGGGCAGGTTGCCGCGATCGACGATCCTGGCGATACCAAGCTTACCGAGCGAATCGTGCAGCTTGGCGTAGCGAACCGCGTACGGTCCCATGTCCACGCCGCGCCGGCTCGCGCCCAGGTCCATTGGGACGCCGACGATGTCGACGCGCTGTACGGGTGAAAGCATAGTATTCACGGCGGCGGGGCTTTCGCTTTCGCTGCTTCGAGCACCCGCGCCAGCACCACGCGTATCACCCCCGCGACCGGCACCGCGACGAGCACACCAAAGAGACCGGCCAACTCTCCCCCGATCAAAATCGCGACGATCACGGCAAACGCGCTGAGACGCACCTGGCGTCCGACCACCACAGGTGCGAGCAGATGTCCCTCGGCCTCGAAGATCGCAACGAATGCGACCGCCACGAGCAGGGCGTTGATCCAACCGTTCGTTAAAACAGCCGACAGAAACGCGGGCAGAAAGGCGAGGACCGCGCCGACGTAGGGAATTAGGTCGCCGAAAAAGGCCAGCAACCCGAAGAGATACGGATACGGCACGTGCAGTAGCACGAGCGCTAACGTGATCAGCACGCCGACAACGAAGGCGACCAGCAGCTGACCGCGGATGAAGCCCCCGATGACCCCGTCGATCTCGGAAAGCAAGCTCATCGTACCGCGCCACCTTTCCTGAGGCACGATTTCCGCGAGACTCGATTTCAGATTGTCGAGATCCAGCAAAAGGTACACGGTTACCATCGGAATGACGATGAAGAGCGCGACGAGCGCGACGGTACCGGCAAGGACGACGACGACCTGTCCGAAGACTTGGACGCCGCGCATTTCAACCCAGCGCGCAATTTGCGCCGGCACTCGGGCGATTTCGTCGCGCAGCCATGGCGGTAGGCCCGCGATCAGCGGATCGTTCGGGTTGTTGACGAGCGAATCGAACCGGGCAACGAGATCCGGATAGTGCTTCACGAGCAGCCGAACGTCGTCGGCGATATGCGGAACGATAAAGAGGGCGATCGTGAAAAGGCCGAGCAGGATCGCCGCGTAGATGAGAAGGATCGCAAGCACCAACGGCATCCGTCGCCGTAGACGACCGACCGCCGGATAAATGAGATAGGCCAGAAAGACGGACGCGATCAAAATATAGACGACGGCGCGTATTCTGACGAGTATTTCGACGACGAACTGGCCGACAAAGAAGGCTAGGACAAGCAGCAACAGTACTTTTAACGCGTAGGTAACGCGAGCTTCGGTCAGCCATCGCCACGGATTGCGCCGCGTTCCTCTCATCTGCGGCCCTTCACCATAGTAGCGAGCAAGCCTCGTTATCGTCGGGCATTAGCAGGAACGCAAGCGCGGGAGAATCAAACAGAGCGGGAATGTCGTGGCGTGCGGCGTCACTCCTGACGTGTACTCTCGGAATAGCAGTCGCATTGGTCGCGCCGGCGCGCGCGTATTTGCCACCGCCGCTGGCAAGCCTCAATCACGACGTTCGCAGCCTCGCGAGACACATACCCGCAGCGATTGCGCTCGACGTCTTCGACCTTAACACCGGATACTATGCCAGCTTCAACGCGGGCAAGAGCATGCCCGCGGCGTCGACGATCAAAGTTCCCGTTATGGTCGAAGTCTTCGCGCAGCTCGAAGCCGGGCGCTTCGATCTGCAGCGCCGCGTGAGGCTCGAATACTTCGACAAAGATTACGGGTCCGGCGATCTCTGCGATGAGCCGGTCGGCACGACCTATCCGGTCTCGGAGCTGCTCGAGAAAATGATCGACATCAGCGACAACACCGCCACAAACATGCTGATTCGGCTCGTCGGACGGCGCAATATCAACCGCCGCATGGAAGAACTCGGACTGACGCGCACCCATCTCTCGGGCGACGTGCGCACCGCCGGCTGGTCCATCCGTCAGACCCTGCGAACCTCTCCCGCCGATCTCGTGCACCTGCTCGCGCTGATGGCTCGCGGCGAGCTCGTCGACGAATGGTCGTCAAACGAGATGATCGCGATCCTAAAGGCCGATCAGTACAACACGCTATTGCCCGAACCGCTTCCACCAGACGTGGCCATCGCGCACAAGACCGGCTCGCTGAACGACACGCTCAACGATGCCGGAATCGTCTTTGCAAGCGAAGCGCCGTACGTCATCGCGGTCATGACGACCGCGTTGCCGTCCAAAGATCTCGGGCGTTCCTTCATTCATTCGATTTCGCGACTCGCCTACGCCGACGAACTGCGTTTCGCGCGTTGGCGCGAGGCGACCGGAACGGGAGTGCAACGGAGCACGCCGAGTACCTCGCCCGACGCCACGTATTGGGACGCTCCCGCAGGCGCGCAACAGAACTCGTCGCCTCCCGTTTACGCACCCTCGCCCAGCGACGCGTCACCTCCCAGCGACGCGAGCGGGCCAAGCGACGCGCCGACGCCCGGCGACGCGCCCACCGATCCGCCTACGCGTTGATCTTCGCTGAAGCGTAGGCTCGCGTCAGCCACGCTTCGTAGCGTGGTTCGCATCCGGTTACGATGCGATCGTAGAGCGTACGCAACCGCTGGGTGATCGGTCCGGTGGTTCCGTCGCCGACTCGGCGGCGATCGACCGACGCGACGGCGCAGATACCGACGGCAGTACCGGTAAAGAATATCTCGTCGGCCGCGTACAGTTCGCCGCGATCGATCGAGCGCTCGACTGTCGGAACGCCAAACTCGTCACGCGCGATATCGATGATCGCACGGCGTGTCACGCCCTCTAGGACGTTTTGAGATGGATCGGGCGTGAAGAGCACGCCGCGCCGCACCAGAAAGATGTTCTCGGCCGAACCTTCGGCGACGTGCCCGTCGTGCGATAGCAGAATCGCCTCGTCGTAGCCGTTTTGAATCGCTTCGCTCTTGGCGAGCGCAGAGTTGACGTAGAGCCCGGTGATCTTGGCGCGCGGGGGTGCCATCGTGTCGTCGGCGCGCCGCCAGGAACTGACGCAGACGTCGAGGCACCGGTTGCTATCGATGTACGGCGTAAACGGTATCGGAACGATCGCCAACTCATCGGGCACGTTATGCAGCCGTACCCCGACGTCTTCGGCGCCCTTATATGCAAATGGACGAATGTAAACGTCCGTTTCGTAGCGATTGCGTAGACAGAGCTCGGTCGTGATCTCGGCCAGCTCGTCGACGCTTTTGGAAAGCTCGATCGTCAGAATCTTCGCAGAAGTCGTCAGCCGCTCGAAATGGTCGCGGACCAGCACGAGGAAGAGCTCGCGTTCGTCCGGTACCCAATAGCCCCGGATCCCTTCGAAACAGCCGGTTCCGTATTGGAGCCCGTGGGTGAGCAGCCCGACCTTCGCATCCTCGTAGCGCTGGTACCGCCCGTCCGCATAGACGGTGATCGACGAAAGATCCACGCCTCGTCCCTCCTTTTGGAAGGGCGGTCTTGCCTTTGCTGACGGTAAGCTCCTTTGCCCAGGGGAAGCATCGCGGCAGGCCGTTGGGTCAAAGCTAATAACTAAGACAGGGTGACGCGCAGGATGAGTGCCGTCCTTTTACCGGTCGGTTTACTGGTCGCCGCCTTCCCGGTCAAATCGGTCGCCGCGCAGTCGCTTCCCGATCCGTACCAGATTTTTGCTCGCGCGCGCGCCTACTGGCATCAGCAGTCGTATCCGCCGCTGCTCGAATACAGCGTCGCGGTTAGCGTGCTCGAGGGTGGCTCGGTAAAGACCGAGCGGTATTGGAGCGCCTACGACTCGGTAACCCAGCAGGTCGCCGTCGACTCGGTCAGCGACTACGAGCGAGAGCACCCGACATATGCAGCGCATGGCGTAACCATCAAGATCCCGCTGCTTTCATCGGTGCTCGGCAAGCCGCAGCCGCCGACCGATTACCTCGGCGTACCGATGCTCGCCCCGAACTACACGTTCGGGATGGCCCGCATTCCTCCAACCAACCCGGAGTCGCCCGATTCGATGGCGCTCGTTCGGCAGGTACGCGCCGAGTTCCACGATCCGGCGCCGAGCGCTAATGAGCCCGCGCCGAGCGCCTCGCCCGGGACGCTTCCGATCATCGAAAGGGAAACGGTCTACAACCGTGCCTATCGCGTAACGTTAGCCGGTATCGAACCACTCTACGGCGTGCCCGCCTACGATTTGCGTCTCCAGGCGCTGCGCGACCCGGCGCGCTACCGCTTGCAAGAGCTGTGGGTCGATACGCGCAACTTCGCGCCGATTCAACTGGTCGAGCGGATCAACTTCGTCGACGGCCCTGGAACGACCGTACCGTGGCGCGTACGGTTTGCGAGCACCGGTGGGGCGCTCTACGTCTTCGACGAGACTGCGCTGAGGCCGATGCGTTACGATGGCCTGGTCTATCCGCAGGCGAGCGTCGCGTTCGAAAACGTCCACGCGGTTGACCAGCTCAGCCGCCCCGCGCCGCTCTTCGCGCCGGAGGCTCCCCTCATCATGAGCGAGCCGTAGACGCAAGCCTAGCCGGCGGTTGCGTTAGCCCGACGGCGGGGGCCGGCGAACGGGCATTAGAATCCGAAAATACATGAGCAAACCCTATCTTCGGTTGACGCATCCGCTGGTGCGTGACGGCGAGCGCTTGCGACGTGCGACGTGGGACGAGGCGCTCGATCGAGCTGCTTTCGCCCTGCGCGAGGCTCGCGATCGGGGCGGCGTCCGCTCTTTCGGAATGTTCAGCTGCTCGAAAGCGACCAACGAGATGAACTACACCGCCCAGAAGTTCGCTCGCTCGGTCATCGGCAGCAACAACATCGATAGCTGCAACCGAACTTGACACGCCCCGAGCGTCGTCGGTCTGACGGCGGTCTTCGGGGCAGGCGGCGGTACGAGCTCCTACGAGGAGATCCAGCGGACCGACCTAGTCGTCTTGTGGGGGTCGAATGCGCGCGAAACGCATCCGATCTTCTTCCATCACGTTCTGCGCGGGATTCACAACGGTGCCAAGCTTTACGTCGTCGATCCGCGGCGCACGACCAGCGCGCAGTGGGCGGATGGGTGGCTAGGTCTCGACGTCGGGTCGGACATCGCTCTCGCCAACGCCATCGGCCGGGAAATTCTCGAGCAGGGCTTAGAGAATCGCGATTTCATCGCGCGTGCTACGAGCGGGTTCGAGGATTATTGTGAGGCGGTCGAGCCGTACACGTTGGAGTACGCCGAAAAGACGAGCGGCGTGCCGGCGGCGCTCATCCGCGAACTCGCCCACGCGTACGCGCTTGCGGAGCGCGCAGAACTGTGCTGGACGCTCGGCATCACCGAACATCACAATGCCGTGGACAACGTGCGCGCCCTCATCAACCTCGCTCTGCTCTGCGGTCACGTTGGGCGATACGGTTCGGGCGTGAATCCACTGCGCGGTCAGAACAACGTTCAAGGCGGCGGCGACATGGGTGCCATTCCGAACAAGTTTCCCGGCGGTCAAGATGTTGAAGATCCGGACAGCGTCGCCAAGTTCGAGCGCGCTTGGAACGCCAAACTGCCGCTGGGCCGCGGCTGGAATCTCACCGACATGTTCCACGCAATCGAACGTCGCGAGCTCGACACGCTGTACATCATCGGAGAGAATCCGGCGCAGTCGGAAGCCGACCAAGAACACGCCATCGGGCTGTTGCGCAGCCTCAAGCATCTCATCGTGCAAGACATCTTTCTCACCAAGACCGGCGAGCTCGCCGAGGTGGTCTTTCCGGCATCGGCGAGCTGGTGCGAATCCGAAGGCACCGTCACGAGCAGCGAGCGGCGCGTCCAACGCTGCCGCAAGGCGCTGGAGCCACCCGGCGAGGCGCGCGACGACATTGCGATCCTCTGCGCCCTCGCGCGGCGGCTCGGGAACGATTGGCCCGATTACAGCGCCGAGCAGGTATGGGACGAGTGCCGCGCGCTTTCGCCATGGCACGCGGGCATGAGCTACAAGCGGCTCGAGGAACTCGACGGAATTCCCTGGCCGTGTTATGACGAGAATCATCCCGGCGAGCTCTTTTTGCACGCGCGCCTTTGGGAGGAGCCGATATCGGGTGAGCGCGCACCGTTCGCCTCGGTGGAACACGATCCGCCGGTGGAAGCACTCGATGATGAGTATCCGGTGCGCTTGACGACCGGACGGCGGCTGGACTCATTCAATACCGGCGTGCAGAGCGGCGGGTACTCGTCGCCGCTCCGGCGTGGAGAGACCCTCGACATCTCGCCGGAAGACGCGCAGCGGTACGGCGTTACCGATGGCGAGCCGGTACGCGTTACGTCGCGGCGCGGCTCGATCGTCGTACCCGTTCGTATCGATCCCGGACTGCGCGCGGGTCTGGTCTTTACGACGTTTCACTTCAACGACGCCGTCGCAACCAATCTGCTCACGATCGATGCCACCGATCCGAAATCGGGCACCGCGGAGTTCAAAGCCTGCGCGGTCCGCATCGACGCGGGTACTTAATGGATCTGCACTTTACGTCGGACCAGGCGACGGGCGAAGAGCGCGCTGCCGTGGACGATGCGCTCGGAAGCGCGAGCAGCGATCGGACGGGCAGGCGCTCCCGACGCCATCTGCTGCTTCCCGTGCTGCATGCGCTGCAAGACCGGATCGGTTGGATCAGCCCCGGTGCGCTGAACTATGTTGGCCGGAGTCTGGACGTCGCGCCGGCGGAGGCTTACGGAGTCGCGACCTTCTACGCGCTCCTTTCAACGAAGCCGCGCCCGCCACGAGTCGTCCACGTCTGCGACGACATCGCCTGTATCTGCGCCGGCGCCGAGACGGTCTGCAGCTCGCTTGAATCCACGTTCGGTTCCGCGGGCACGAGCGCCGATGGCCGCACGACCTGGCTTCGCAGTCCGTGCCTTGGCCTCTGCGACCGCGCGCCGGCCGCGCTTGTAACCGTGGCCGGCAATCCCCCGTCGGCGCGTCAACTGGCACCGGTCAACGCGCATCGGTTAAGCAGCACGATGACGGATGCGCCCGTCCGCAGCGGCATCGAAGGGCGCGCCGCCGCCGCACCGATACCGCACATCGGCGGCACGGAGCTTCGGCTGCTGCGCCGGATAGGAAAGATAAATCCCGAAAGTCTCGACGATTACCGCGCGCACGGCGGTTATCGGGCGCTGCGCGAAGCGTTCGAGTTTGGACCGGAGCGCGTCATCGCGGAGATAGATGCTTCGAAGCTCCTGGGACGTGGCGGCGCCGCCTTCCCGACCGGTCGCAAGATGGGAGCGGTCGCGCATGCGCCGGCGCGTCCCCATTACCTCATCTGCAACGCCGACGAATCCGAGCCCGGTACGTTTAAGGACCGGATCCTCATGGAATACGATCCGTACGCGATCGTCGAGGCGATGACGATCGCCGCGTATGCGATTGGCTGCGAGCAAGGCTTCATCTACATTAGGGGCGAGTATCCGCTCGCGACCGCGCGCGTCGGCAATGCGATCGAACAGGCGCGCAAGCACGGACTGCTCGGTAACGACGTGCTGGGGAGAGGAGTGCGTTTCGACATCGAGATCCGCCGCGGCGCCGGCGCCTATATTTGCGGTGAGGAGACGGCGCTCTTCAACTCGATCGAAGGCAAGCGCGGCGAGCCGCGCAACAAGCCGCCGTTTCCGGTGGAGGCGGGCCTGTTTGGAAAACCAACGCAAATTAACAACGTCGAAACGCTGGTCAATCTTCCGCTAGTTCTCCTCGAGGGAGGCGCGGCGTTTGCACGCGTCGGTACGACCGGGTCGACCGGAACTCGGCTCTTCTGTCTTTCGGGCGCGATCGAGCACCCCGGGCTTTACGAAGTCCCGCACGGAACCACGTTGGGGGCGTTGATTGAGCTAGCGGGGGGCGTTCCCGATGAAGAGCGGCTGCAGGCCATTCTGCTCGGAGGTGCGGCCGGCGCGATGGTCTCGCCCGACGGGCTGACGATGCCACTAACGTTTGAAGACGCGCGCTCCGCCGGTGCGACGCTCGGTTCGGGTGTGGTGATGCTCTTCGCCGAGGGCGTCGAACTGCTGGCGATCCTGCGCCGCATCGCGCGGTTCTTCCGCGACGAGTCGTGCGGCCAGTGCGTTCCCTGCCGGGTCGGAACCGCCCGTCAGGAAGAGGCGTTGGAGCGGCTGGCATCGGCGCAGATTACGCACGAGCAGCGCGCACGGGACGTCGCACTGCTCGACGAGATCGGACGCGCCATGCGCGATGCGTCGATCTGCGGACTCGGGCAGACGGCCGCCAACGCGATCGAGACCGCTCAAACTCACCTCAGAGTCTTGGCAACGGAGCCGCCGGAATGATTCGAGGACCGATTCCACAGGCGCCCGCGTTAGCGCCTAAACCGCTGGTAGAGCTTACGGTCGACGGCACGGTGGTTGGCGTTGCGGCCGGCTCGACGATTCTCGACGCGTGCACGGCGGCCGGTATCGATACCCCGACGCTCTGTTTTCTCGAATCGCTCACACCCGTAAATGCGTGCCGCGTCTGCGTCGTCGAGTTGGAAGGTTCCCGCGTTCTCGTCCCAGCCTGTGCCCGCCGCGTCGAACCCGGAATGGTCATTCACACCGATTCGCAACGCGTGCGCCACAGCCGTAAGATGGTGCTGGAGTTTCTGGCTTCGTCGGTCGACCTCTCAACCGCGCCCGACGCGCAGCGCTTCTGCGAGCGATATGCAGCCGATGCGACGCGCTATGGCGTGGCGCCGGAAACGGTCGCGCAACCGGTCAAGGTCGACAATACGCTCTACGTGCGCGACTATGCCAAGTGCATTCTCTGCTACAAGTGCGTCGAAGCCTGCGGCGTCGACGCGCAGAATACGTTTGCGATCGCGGTCGCCGGACGCGGATTCGACGCGCATATCTCGACCGAATACGACGTCACGCTGCCGGAATCGGCCTGCGTCTATTGCGGAAATTGCATCGGCGTCTGCCCGACCGGCGCGCTAATGTTCTCGTCGGAGCACGAAATGCGGCGTCGCGGCGAGTGGAAGGAAGACGAGCAGGTCAAGACCGACACGATCTGCTCCTATTGCGGCGTCGGATGCACGCTGACGCTGCACGTGCAGGATAACGAGATCGTCAAGGTGACCTCGCCGATCGAAAACGGGGTCACGAGCGGCCATCTCTGCGTCAAGGGACGTTTCGGCTACAGCTACGTGCAGAGCCGGCCGCCGGACGAGGAAACGTCGCCCTGATCTTGTCAAAGGGTAACCCCATGGAAGCCGCTCGTCCGGGCCGCAGCGTCGAAGTCGAGACCGTCGCGCTCGACGGCAGCGCGCAGTCGCGCAAATACGACCGTGTCGTCACGGAGGAGCCGCTCGAGCTTCGGCTCGCTGCGAGCGGTACGCAACGCACGCTCGCGGTCACAATGCGCACGCCCGGCAACGATTTCGAGCTCGCCGGCGGCTTCGTTTACGCCGAAGGCATCATTCGACGACACGACGAGATCGCAGAGTTGACGTATTGCGTCGACCCGGCCATCGACCCCGAGCAGCGTTATAATATCGTTACCATCGAGCTGCGCGCAGGGCGCGCGGCGCCTGATTTCGCGCGATTCGAGCGGCACTTCGCAATGAACAGTGCCTGCGGGGTCTGCGGACGCGCTCAGCTCGAATCGCTTCGCGAACTCGGTGCGACTCGGACTGTCGACGACGTCCGCATAGCAGCGCAACTGTTATACAGGCTGCCGGAGCGCATGCGCGAGGCGCAGCGCACCTTCGCGATGACCGGCGGGTTGCATGCAGCCGCGCTCTTCGACGAGCGCGGCGATATGCTGGCGCTGCGAGAAGACGTCGGCCGTCACAACGCGGTCGACAAGCTCGTCGGCTGGGCGCTGCTCAACGGTCAGCTACCGTTTCGGCGCCGCATCTTGATGGTCAGCGGGCGCGCGAGCTACGAGATTCTGCAGAAGGCGGTCATGGCTTGCGTGCCGATCGTCGCATCGGTCTCGGCGCCGAGCAGTCTCGCTGTCGAGCTGGCGCGTGAGTTCAACGTAACGCTTGCCGGATTCGTACGTGGGGAACGAGCCAACCTCTACGCCGCGTCCGAGCGTATCGCCGAATAGAAATCTAATTGGAGGAGAGATCTGTGAGTATAGCGCGGCTTGGTCTTCAAGTTCTGGCTCTCTGCGGGGTGTCGGCGGCTCTTGGTGCGTGCGGCGGAGATCGCACGCTCGGGGCCCCCGCGATGCCGGCAGGTACGTTCGCCGGCAAACAGCAAGCCGGCAGCACCGCCGGCTATTCCGGCGATCTTCTGTACATCGCGCATTCGGGGCACCACCGTTTTCACGGGCTGCTCTCGGTCCTGACGTTTCCCCAAGGCAAGCTCGTTTCGACGATTTCCATCACGCGTTTTGCCACGGGTATCTGCTCGGATACATCGGGGAACGTTTGGCTTATCGTCGTCGACCATAACCGCCGAACCGCCTACGAATATGCTCACGGAGGAACGACGCCGATTACAACGCTTCGCATTCTTCATTCGTGGTCCGGGTTAAGTTGCGCGGTCGACCCGGCCAGCGGGAATCTCGCAATAATAACTGGAGACCGGCGCGGTCGTAACTTCGCCGATATTTATCCCGGCGCGCGCAAAGGAAAACCGGCAAGCTACCCGATCCCGTTTGGACCGACGGCGTGTACGTACGACGACAGCGGCAATCTTTTTGTCGACGGCGCCGTCGGCAGCACCATCTTCTTCAAGCTCGCCGAGCTGCCGAAGGGCGCACACGAGTTTACGGACATCACGCTGAACAAAGCCGCCTCCTGGTATCCCGGCGGCATGCAATGGGATGGCAAATACCTTGCACTGGTCGAGCCTTTTCGCCAACAGGGGCCCTCGATCTATCGCATCAAGATCTCGGGATCCAGCGGCGACGTGGTCGGTGTCGTGCACCTCGATGCGCTTTGGTCGGGCTCGCCGCTAGCCATCGGGGAGGGCAGGGCAGTCGGGACTGCCGACGAGGGCAACGTCGTCGCGCAGTGGCGATATCCGGCCGGCGGCAAGCGAATCAAGACGGTCGTGCAGTATCAATACGGCATCGCCGGGGTGGCTATCTCCGCGAAGTAAGCAAAAACTCGCGTAAAAGCTCGTTGAAAGCGGCGGGGTTATCGGCATTGGCAACGTGGCCGGCATCGTGCAGCGTTGCGAGCGCCGCGACGGGGATGGCCGCCGCGATTTCTTCAGCAAGCGCTCGAGGTGCGACGACGTCGTGCTCGCCGTACGCAACGAGCACCGGTACGTCGATACTCGGCAAGAGGTCGCGATAGTCGCCGGTCCAGGTAGCCTGCGTAGCGGCGAGAAAAGACTCGACTGACTTGCATGCGAACTGCTCGATCGTTTCGTGCAGACGGTGCGGGGGAAGTCCCAGCTTCGCCGCGCGCAGCCGGCCGAATTCGCGCATATCGCCGATCTCGCGCGCTTGTGCCGCGATCTGCTCGGCGTAGCGCCCGCCGTCGGGATAGCGCGCGAACGTCCCAAGCAAGACCATCGCCGCGACACGATCCCGTCCGTTGCGCCAAAGCTCGAAGGCGACGACGCCGCCGAGACTGCAGCCGACGAGCGCGAACCGGTGCGCGCCAAGCGCATCGGCCACGGTGAGCACGTCTTCTGCAAAGCCTTCACGCGTAATCAGCGACGGATCCGGATCGGGCTTGCACGCTCCGTTTCCGCGCAGTTCGATCGCGGCGCAGAGCCGCTCGCTGCCGAAAGCCTCGAGCTGGTAATCCCAAATCGCGGCTGTCGAGCCGACGCCGTGCACGAAAATCAACGGTAACTCTGCGTCACGAGGACCGGAACCGGCCAAACGCGCGCCGGCGATCATGCGTTGCGCTTGTGCGCGACGAACGCGCGAACTTCGCCGAGCGGCCGCGCGTTCAGGACGTCACCGCGTTCCAATCCGGCTCGCCGCGCTTGCCCGACCGCGAACTCGATAGCGGCCAAATCGCCTGTCCGGTGTGCGTCGCTGTCGAGCGTAAACGTCGCGCCGAAACTCTTGGCCTTGCGCGCCAGCGGCGCCGGCAGATCGAGTCGCGCCGTCTGTCCGTCGATTTCGAGCGCAGTTCCGGTGCGCGCCGCGGCCGCAAAGACGGCATCGTAGTCGAACTCGTAGCCGGGCGAAGCATCGAAGCGCCGCCCGGTCGGATGGCCGATGATGTTCACGTAGCGATTCTCGCAGGCCCGGATTAGGCGGGCCGTCATCTCCTCGCGCGACTGGCGCGTCGCAGTGTGAACCGAACCGATGACGATGTCGAGCTGCGCCAACACCGCGTCGTCAAAGTCGAGCGATCCGTCCGGCAGAATGTCGACCTCGCTCGCGCAGAGCGTGCGGATCTTGTGGCGCGCTCCGAGCTCTTCGATGATCGCGCGCTGTTCGAGCAATCGGCTCGGTTCCAAGCCAAAACGGCGACCGCGTCCCTGCGAATGGTCGCTGATCGCGTGATACTCGTAACCTCGTGCCGCGGCGGCGACGATCATCTCTTCAAGGGTATCGTCCCCGTCGCTCCACTGCGTATGCATGTGGAAATCGCCGCGCAGATCGACCGACTCGACGAGCTCGGGAATTGCGCCGGCCCGCGCGAGCTCGATCTCGTCGAGTCCGCTGCGCAGCTCGGGTGGGACGTATTGCATCCCGAGCGCCGCATAGACTCCCGCCTCCTCGGTGCAGGTCGTCACATCGCCGTTCTCGAGGTTCAAGATGCCGTTTTCGCTGACGCGCAGGTTCGCCCGAACCGCGTACTCGCGCAGCTTGATGTTGTGCTCGCGCGAGCCCGTGAAGTGCTGCAGCAAATTCCCGTAGAGATGGTCGGGCAGCACGCGCAGATCGATCTGCAGGCCTCCGGGAAGCCAGATGCTGGCCTTGGTTGGGCCTTCGGCAAGTACCGCTTGGGCGCGCGACCAGGCCGTGAAGTGCGCGACGACGTCGGCCGCGTGCCGGGACGTGCAGACCACGTCGATGTCTCCGACCGTCACCTCAGCGCGCCGCAGGCTACCGGCAAAACAGAGTCGATCGAGCGGGGGCCCCTGCCGGACGTACTCGACTGCCTGATGCGCGATTGCCAACGCCAGCGGAAGCGGCGTTCGTCGCCGGCGGCCCTTATATGCAAGAATGCCGCGACGCCAATTCTCGATCGTCTTGCTTCCCAAACGCGGGACACCGGCAAGCGCACCGGCTTCGATCGCGCGTTCCAGGTCGGCGAGCGACGCAATTCCGTACTCTGCGAAGAGCATCGCGGCGGTTTTGGTCCCGATGCCGCTCACGCCTAAGACCTCCAACAGCGAGGGCGGAAAGCGCTGGTGAAGTTGTTCTAGCTGATCCGCCGTTCCGGTGCGCACGAGCTGCTCGATCACAGCGCCGATCGACTTTCCGATGCTCGGAAGCTTGAGGTGCTCTCCCGCCGTGACGAGATCGCCGAGCGGCGGCGCGTTCTCGACCGACGCGGCAGCCTTCTCGTAGGCCATATACTTGTAGAAGGAATCGCCCGCCATCTCCATGAGCGTGCGGATCTCAAGAAGTTTCTGCGCGACTTGCGTATTCGACAGCACGTGTAGTGGAGTTGGCGCAAAGTGCCGAATGCTACTGCCCAGTGACCTGTAACAGCCGGATGTGTGGCGCCGCTGCCCGTTTTCAGGATGAGATGCAAGGAACGATGAGCGACAAAAGCCGAGCTTTGCGAGCGAAGAGTGACGAAGCAGATCGCCTAAAAACCGTCAGCCCAATGGGTCATGGGCAGCACGGGGGCGCTGGCTGCGTTGCTCGTCGCTCACAGAGCTACGGCTCTTCTCCCTCCTCACGTCTTGCCAATCGCGCCCGTGGTGCCCATGACGGCACTACACATCCGGCTGTTACAGGTCACTAGATGCCACTCTTGCGGATGCGGGACGCGACGTTCGCGCGCGCCGACGTCGCGGCCGGCCCGGTCACGCTCGATCTCTGCAGCGGCCAGCGAGCGGCGCTGGAATGCGTGTCAGGGCAGGAGGCCGCGATCGTCGCGCTGCTGGCTTGCGGTATCGTCAAGACGTCAAGCGGATGCGTGCTGATCGACGATTACGATCCACACGTGCAATCGGCGCATTGCAAGCGCGTCGCCGCACTGGTTCCACACGAGCCATTCCCGCTCGATGACGGCGAGTTCGTGCGCTATGTCGCCTATCGCGCGGCGCTCTGGAACGTCGAACCGGCGCGTGCGCGAGAGCGCGCCGAGCTTTTGCGCCGGCGTCTCGCCGGCGTGCACGAGGCCTTCGCCTATCCCCTAATCGGAGCGCTGATCGGCGAACCCAAGCTGCTCGTCTTCGACCGGCCCCAGCTTGTCTACGCGCGTAAGATTCTCGACGTCGTTGAGGGTTGCGCGCTGCTTTCGACGCACACCGATACCGCCGCGAAGAGCGCTTTCACGTAACGATGCGAATCTTGCTCGCCGTTGCGCGCGCGCGGCTCTACGCGCAGCGGCGCATCGCCTTCTATTCCTGCGCGGCGGCCTTTGTCGCGGGACTCGCCCAACCGGCCGGTTTTGCAGCGCCGCTCTTTCTCTGTTCGCTGCTCGGCATCGCGTTGGCGCTGACGCAAAGCCCCGGACTCCATCCGTACCTCGACCGGTGCGAGCAGAATGCGCCGCTCTTCGGACGCCAGCTCGCACGTGCAAAAGCGTTCGTTCCCTGCATCGCGGCGGTGCTGGCGGCCCTTGCGTACGCGGTCGGTTTGGGACTGCGCGGCGCGGCCGATGCGCCCTTCACGTTCCTCGTAACGGTCGCCGCCGTCATCGCCGCCACGCTGACGGCACTCTGCGCGACGATCCGGCGCGGAGCGTCGCGCGTGCTTTACGTCGCGCTCGCCGCCGCCGCCAGCGGGGTAGCTTACGCGCTCGCGGTTACGACGCGATCGGTTCTTGCCGAGCTGGTGTTTTGTGCCCTCGTTGCGCTGATCGCCTTGCGCCAATATGGCGAGGCGTTGGCGCGTTACGACCCGATCTGAGCCGGTGTCGCGGTTGCGAGCTTTTCCAGCATCGCGCGGTTGAACTGCGGCAGGTCCTCGCTTCCGCGCGTCGAGACCCAGTTCGAATCGGTGACGGTCGGCTGATCGCGATAGAGCCCGCCGGCGTTGCGGATATCGTCGGCAATCGAATGAACCCCGGTGATCTGACGGCCACGCACGATCTGCGAGGAAATGAAGACCTGAGCGCCGTGACCGATCGAAAACATGGGCTTTTTGAGCGTGTCGAACTCGCGCACGAAGCGATGCACCTCGCGATCGGTGCGAATCCGGTCGGGCGAGCTTCCGCCGGGAATCAAAAGCGCGTCGAAATCCTCGGC
The DNA here is from genome assembly GCA_049578945.1 of Candidatus Cybelea sp. Taxonomy (GTDB): domain Bacteria; phylum Vulcanimicrobiota; class Vulcanimicrobiia; order Vulcanimicrobiales; family Vulcanimicrobiaceae; genus Cybelea. The sequence continues at coordinate 17,830 of JBAUMX010000190.1, forward strand.
GGTGCAGTCGTTGACGAGCTCTTCGGCGCGCAGGTTCTGACCGTCGTCGAGACCTCGCTTGCCGCGAATGCGCTGACGCGAGCGTTCGTCGACCCCGACGATCGTCACGATCGCGCCGGCCTCTTCGAGCGCCCGGCGGGGGTCCGTCAGCTCGATCTCCTCGAATCCGTCGCCGATCAACGCCGCGACGCGTTTGCCTTCTACTCCCTGCATATCGGCCCGATGATTCGCGCCGGTCCCTATCGCACCTTCGCGACCACGACCTGCGTCGCACGCCTCGCGGCGGTCGTTGCTTCGACCGCGTAGCCCAGTTCGGGCAGATCGATCCCGGCGAAGAGTTGTTCGCCCGCGCCGAGGAGCACCGAAACGACCGCTAGGTGCATCTCGTCGATCAGTCCCGCGCGCAGGTACTCGCGAATCGTCGCGACGCCTCCCCCGATTCGAACGTCGTGGCGGCCCGCCGCTTCCCTCGCCCGTGCGAGCGCCGCTTCTATACCCTCCGTGACGAAATGAAAGGTCGTACCGCCCTGCATCGCAAGCGACTCGCGGCGATGATGCGTCAAGACGAAGACCGGCACGTGAAAAGGCGGGTCGTCGCCCCACCAACCGTTCCAGGCCTCATCCGGCCATGGTCCTCGTATCGGCCCGAACATATTTCGCCCGATAATCCACGCGCCGACGTTCTCGAATCCGCGCTTTGCAAACTCGTCGTCGATCCCCGTTTCACCGCCATCTTCACCCTGCATGGCGTGGAATGTGCGCGTCTCGAAGAACCATTCAAAAATCGCTTCGGCTCCGACGCCGAGCGGATGTTCGAGATCCTGCCGCAGCCCGGCACCATATCCATCGATCGAGACCCCGAAACTTTCAACCCGAACTTTTCCCACCTAATAGCTCTTTTCAGTCTCGGTTTTGCAAACGTTAAGCTCGTTCGAACTCGAAGAGTGTGACCGGGCACGCGACACCGCCGAGGCTGCGATAGAAGTTCAAAGCATCGACGTCAGCATTTTCGGCAAGCACGAAGACGCCGTCGAAGCCCTTCGCGCCGACAAATTCTCGGAGTGCGGTTACGAGTTCGTGTCCAACGCCTTTTCGACGATCTTCGCTGCGCACGGCGACGTCGTAGATGAACACCTCGGATGCTTGACTCCTAGTCAACGGTATTACGTGAGCGGTCAATCCACCCGCTACCCGGTCGCCGGCGAGCGCGGCAATCGCCAAAAAATCTTCACGGGCTAAGAGCCGATCGACGTAGCCGTCACTCAACGCTTGCGATTTTTCGCCAAAGATTGCCGCCATCGTCGCAAAGAGCGATCTTGCGAGGTCTCGATTGCCGGATTTCAACAGTACGTACCGCATTTTTAACCGAACAGGCCACGAATCAGCCCACCGTCGACTGCGATCGTTTGACCGGTGACGTAGCGCGCCGGCTCGCCGCAAAGAAATGCAACCATCGGCGCGAACTCATCGGGTGCAGCGACGCGTCCGATCGGTACCTCAAGCCCGGCTTCCTGCAGTTTGAGCTCGTCATTGCCGTACAGCGCGCGCAGCCGCGCGGTGTCGATCCTGCCGGTTGCGATGGAGTTTACGGTCACGCCGTCGCGCGCGATCTCGACCGCGAGCGTTCGCAACGCCGAGACCAGCGCGGTACGAAATGCGTTGGAAAGGACGAGTGTGTCGATCGGCTGTTTCACCGCCGTCGAAGTCAACGCGACGATCCGTCCCCATCGGCGCGCGCGCATCGCCGGCACGATCTTCTCCAGCAGAAGCAGCATACTGCGCAGCAGCGACTGGTACGCGCCGTCCCAATCGGCGAGCCCCACCTCGCTGAATCGCCCAAATTTCGGTCCGCCGCCGTTGAGGACCGCGATTTCCACCTCGCCGAAGGTGCCGCGTAGGCTCTCGACCATCGCGGCGATCGAGTCGGGATCGTGCAAGTCAACGCGAAACCCGCGCGCCTCTTGCGCGCCGTTCTCCGTTGCCGCACGCACCACGGCGTCGAGCCGCTCGGCGTCGCGAGCGGCGACTGCCAACCGCACCCCTTCGCGCGCAAGCGCCCGGGCCACCGCTTCGCCGATTCCGGAGCTTGCCCCGGTTACCAGCGCCACCCGTCCGCGTATTTGAAGGTCCACAGCGCTGCGATTGTCCGCCCGTTGGGCGGCACCTTGCGCGCGCGAGCGCCCTTTGCTATTCTAGGCCCGTCGCCGGGACGGTCGAGGTAGACTGTACCCGAGCGAGACCATCCTGCTCAAGGAGTTTCATAACGTGCCGCTCACCAAAGATCAAAAGTCGGAGATCACCGGCAAGTTCGGCCGCGGATCGAAAGACACCGGATCGGCTGAAGTCCAGATCGCGATGCTGACCGCTTCAATCAATCAGCTCACCGAGCATCTCAAGATTCATAAGAAGGATCACCACAGCCGCCGCGGTCTTCTATTGCAGGTCGGGCAACGCCGCCGTCTGCTCAACTACCTGCACGCAAAAAATCTCGAGCGCTACCGCAGCCTCATTTCCGAACTAGGTTTGCGCCGCTAGCGTCGCCTGGGGTTCCGGCGAACGAATGGGGTCTTAAACGAGCGGCGGTCTTATTCGAGCGAGGACCGTCTGACCGAGCGGCAGAGCCATGGATGGCCGGAGACGCGAGGCAGACGAATGTGTCCGAGCCCAATGGGACCGCCGTTCGTTCGTGCTATTGTGTCTTGCGCGCGTGAGCTCGACGCGCGGCGGCAACGATTGCATCGACGCCCATCTCGTAGTGCTCGATCAGCTCCATCGGGTCACCCGATTGGCCGAACCGATCGTTGACTCCGACGAACTCGATCGGCACCGGATGACGCTGCGCGAGAATCTCGGCGACGCGCGAACCCATTCCCGCTGCTTTTTGATGTTCTTCGACCGTCACGAGCGCCCCGCAGTCCCGAGCTGCATCGACGATCGCCGCTTCGTCCATCGGTTTGACGGTATGATTGTTGACGACGCGGCACTCGATGCCGTCTTCGCTGGCCAGCCGGTCGGCCGCGATTAGCGCGTTGTAGACCAAGATCCCGCAAGCGACGATCGCGACGTCGCGCCCTTGGCGAAACGTCTGCGCGACGCCGATTTCAAAGGGCGTCTCGTCGGTCGTTATCACCGCCGATTTCTCGCGGCCAAAGCGCAGGTAGGCGGGTCCCCAGGTTGCCGAGAGCGCCAGCGTCGCCTTCTTCGTCTGCACCGCGTCGCACGGCACGACGACGGTCATATGCGGAATGACGCGCATGATCGCGATGTCCTCGATCGCTTGATGTGTAGCGCCGTCGGGTCCGACCGAGACGCCGGCGTGCGCGCCGGCAATCTTGACGTTCGTTTCGTTGAGCGCCATGATCGTGCGTACTTGCTCCCACGAGCGTCCGGGGTTGAACATCGCATAGCTAGCGATCCACGGAATCTTCCCGACTGCCGCGAGGCCGCCGGCTAGCGCGACGAGCATTTGCTCGGAGACGCCGATCTCGATGTATTGCTGCGGATGGGCCTTGCGAAAGCCTTCGAAGCGCGTCGACTCCGAAAGGTCCGCGCAGATGCCGAGAACGTTGCTGTCGCGCGAGCCCGCCTCGATCACGCCTTCGCCGAATCCGTTGCGGGTGGGAACCTGCTTGAGTTCCGGGCCGCGATAATCGACTAGGCTCATCGCGCCCGCCGCATCGTCGATAAGCCGGGTGCTGCTAGCCATCGGCGACGATCCTCTCTCGCTGCGCTTCAAGCTCGCGCAACGCTTCGTCGGCCTGCTGCGCGTTGGGCGGCTTTCCGTGCCACGTGTAGTCGCCTTCCATAAACGAGACGCCCTTGCCGGGTACCGTGTTGGCGATGATCACCTGCGGCTTCCCAACGACCTTCGTCGCGCGCTGCGCGGTCTCGATGAACTCCGCGACGTCGTTACCGTCGCACTCGAAAACCTCCCAGTTGAAGGCCCGGTACTTATCGGCGAACGGTTCAAGCGGCATCACGTCTTCGGTGCTGCCGTCAATCTGGATGAAGTTGCGATCGACGATTGCGGTGAGATTGTCGAGTTTGAACTTCGCGCCCGTCAACACCGCCTCCCAATGCAGCCCGCACTGGTGCTCGGCATCCGACGTGACGACCCAGACTCGGAAGTCCTTGCCGTCCATCTTCGCACCCAGCGCCATGCCGACGCCTTGCGCGAGCCCTTCGCCCAGTGGACCAGAGGTCGTTTCGACGCCCGGCAGTCGCACGCGCTCGGGGTGCCCTTGCAGGCGCGTACCGTACTTGCGCAGCGTCAGCAGCTCGTCGACCGGAAAATATCCAAAATTTGCCATCGCCGAGTAGCGCACCGGAGCGATGTGACCGCAGGAGAGAAGGAGACGATCGCGATCCGGCCACTCCGGATCGCGCGGATCGTGACGCATCAAAAGACCGTACAGCGCCGCGAAGACGTCAGACATATCGAGCGGCCCGGCCGAGTGGCCGGAGCCCGCCGCGAGCAACGATCGAATGATGCCTTGGCGCACGTCGTTGGCCTTGAGCTTGAGCTTGGTCAAGCCCTCGGGGGTAAGGGTCGGCATGGAAAAGCGGGTTAGCAGACCGCGGGAAAAACCCCTGGCAGCGTCTCGCGCCCGTCCGTTGCGCCGAGAACTTCGTCTGCAGCCTGCATGGCAGGTCGCGGCCCTGCCCTGCCGAATCGTGGCGGGTAACAAAAAAGAAGCATTTATTTAGGAGATACTGTGCCCGAATCCGTGAGTTTAACGGTCGGCGGGCGCACGATGACCATCGAAACCGGCGAACTGGCGAAGCAAGCAAACGGCTCCGCGTTGGTTCGTTATGGCGACCAAAACGTCGTGCTCTGCGCCGTGACTGCCTCCGAGAATCCTCGTGAAGGCATCGATTTTTTTCCACTGACCTGCGATTTCGAAGAGAAGATGTACGCTGCCGGAAAAATTCCAGGCGGCTACATCAAGCGTGAAGGGCGTCCGACGGAGCACGGCGTGATCAGCTCGCGCCAGATCGACCGTCCGATTCGCCCGCTCTTTCCCGACGGCTTTCGCAACGACGTCCAGATCGTAGCGACGGTCCTCTCGATCGATCCGCAGCTCGACGCCGACGTGCTGGGCGTTTGCGCCGCCGGCGCGGCGCTCGCGCTCAGCGATATTCCGTTCGAGAAGACGGTCGCCGCCGTTCGCGTAGGGCGCGACGAGCACGGCGAATACGTTTGCAATCCAACGCTGCCGCAGTACGAAAGCGGCGGAATGGATATCGTCATCGCGGGGACGGCTGACGCCGTCATGATGGTCGAAGGTGGCGGCAACGAAATCAACGAGGAGGACTTTCTCGGCGCCGTAGAATTCGCGCACGCCGAGATTCGTAAGATCGTCAAGGCGATCGAGCAGCTGGCACACAAAGCTGGAAAAGCAAAGCGCGAGTACCCGGTCGCGCACGTCGATTCTGACCTCGAGCGCTGGGTTCGCAAGTCGTTCGCGAAGGACGTCGCCAAGGCGATGCGCATCGTCGACAAGCAGAAGCGAGAGTCGGCTTTCAGCACGCTGAGCGTCGACGAAGCGCTATCGCGCTGCGGCAAGAAAGACGACGCCGTCAAGGTGCTGCTCGAGGCACCGACTACGGCCAAGGAGTTCTTGAAGATCATCAAGGTCATGGAAGAGGAAGAGCTGCGCACGATGGTCGTCGACGAGAAGGTTCGTCCCGACGGCCGAAAGCCCGACGAAGTCCGCCCGATCTGGTGCAAGGTGCATTACGTTCCGCGCGTCCACGGCTCGGGCGTCTTCACGCGGGGCCAAACGCAGGTCTTTACAGCCGCAACGCTGGGATCGACGAGCGACGCCCAGCGGCTCGACGGCATCGTCGAGCTCGAAGACAAGCGCTACATGCACTTCTACAACTTTCCGCCCTACTCGGTCGGTGAAACGCGTCCGATGCGTGGCCCCGGCCGTCGCGAGATCGGCCACGGTCACCTCGCCGAACGCGCGCTGGTACCGGTTTTGCCTGCCAAGGCTGAGTTTCCGTACACGCTTCGGCTGATCAGCGAGGTGCTCGAATCGAACGGTTCTTCGTCGATGGCATCCGTTTGCGGGTCGTCGCTAGCGTTGATGGACGCCGGCGTCCCGATCCGCGACCACGTTGCCGGTGTCGCTATGGGTTTGATTCTCAAAGACGGCAAGTACACCGTCCTAACCGACATTCAGGGTCTCGAGGACGCCCTTGGCGAGATGGACTTTAAGGTGGCGGGAACCAAGAAGGGTATCACCGCGATTCAGATGGACATCAAGGTTCAAGGCGTCACGATCGAGATCATGCGCGAGGCGATGACCCAGGCGCGCAAGTCGCGCCACGCGATCATCGATAAGCTTACCGAAACGATCGCCCGTCCGCGCGAAGAGCTGTCGGAGTATGCGCCACGCATGATCGTCATCAAGATCGATCCTGCCAAGATCAAGGACGTCATCGGCCCCGGCGGCAAGGTGATCAACAAGATCATTGCCGATACCGGCGTCGAGAAGATCGACATCGAGGACGACGGCAGCGTCTTCATAACGTCGCTCGACGGCGCTTCGGGCGATAAGGCCAAGCAGATCGTTGTAAACTTGACGCGAGACATCGCAGTCGGTGAAACGTACCGCGGCACCGTGACGCGGATCATCACGATCGGCGCGTTCGTGCAGATCCTTCCCGGTAAAGAGGGTCTCGTTCACATCAGCCAGCTGGCTCCGACGCGGGTCGAAAAAGTCGAAGACGTCGTCAAGCTCGGCGACGAAATCATGGTCAAGGTCGTCGAGATCGATGGACAAGGCCGGATCAACCTCTCGCGGAAGGCGCTCTTGGGGGGCGTCTCCCCTAACGGTGACTCCGCACCC
>JBAUMX010000191.1:0-4409 GCA_049578945.1 Candidatus Cybelea sp.
GATCTTGCTCGCGTGCGCGGCTCGGGGCCAAACGGCTTGATCTTACGTTCCGACGTGCTCGATCAAGCGCAAACTGCACGGCGCACCACGGCGCCGCCGGCCATTGCGCCGCCCCCAATTCCGCCACACGCGAAGCTCACACCGCTGAAAGGGCCTGCAGCCGCGTTGAGCGGCTACATGGAGCAGAGCCTTTCGATTCCGACCGCGACCAGTTTTCGCAGTGTCCCGGTCGACGTGCTCGACGCGCGGCGCAAAGAACTCAACGGCGCCGTCCGGGCCGCCGGACGTAGCGAGCGCATCTCGTTCACGCACGTCATCGCATTCGCGCTCGTGCGCGCCGCGCACGAGCTGCCGTTCATCACGTATTCGTTCCGGCGCGACGAAGCCGGCGCGGCGGCACGGCTCGAACCCGGCATCAACCTCGGCCTCGCGGTCGATACCGAGCGCAAAGACGGCGCGCGTTCGTTAGTCGTGCCGGTCATCCGCGATGCCGATGCGCTCGACTTTGCGGCGTTTCGGGGCAAATACGAAGAACTGGTTGCGAAAGCGCGCGAGAATAAGCTCGTCGCCGACGATCTGCAAGGCGCATCGTTTACGCTTACCAATCCGGGCGGCATCGGAACGGTCGCATCGGTGCCGCGCCTAATGATGGGGCAGGGCGCGATCCTCGCAACGGGCGCGATCGGCTATCCCGCCGGATTCGCCGGCGCGAACGAGCAGTCGCTGCGTCTGCTCGGCGTTGCACGCGTGATGCAGATCACCAGCACCTACGATCACCGCGTTATTCAGGGCGCGCAATCCGGCGAGTATCTGCGCCGCGTCGACGAGTTGCTGCAGGGAAGAGACCGCTTTTACGAGGCGATTTTCGGGTCACTCGGATTGCAGGCCGCGCCGGTACCGCAGGTTTCGCTCGCGCCGGTCGGTGCGGCCCCGACGCAGCCGTCCGACGAGATGTTGCGCGCGGTCGCGGCCGGCATGGCGATCGTCTCGGCCTACCGCCGGCACGGGCACCTTGCCGCACACCTCGATCCGCTCGGCACCGAGCCGGTCGGCGATCCTTCGCTTTTGCCGCAGACTTACGGTCTGACGCCGGCGCTGCAGAGCGCGATTCCGGCGAGCGTCTTGAGGGTCAAGCTTCCTGGCAGCACGCTCGCCGAAGTTCTACCTCGGCTGCGAGAGACGTACAGCTCGACCATCGCCTACGAAATCGAGCACATCTCCAACGCCGAACAGCGAATCTGGCTGCGCGACTACATCGAGTTGGCGCGCAACAAGCTCAAGGAGTCGCCGCAGCGCCAGATCGACTTTCTCGAACGCTTGACGCAGGTCGAGGCCTTCGATCAATACGTTCGGAGGACGTTCTTGGGACAGAAGACCTTCTCGGGCGAGGGTCTCGACGTCATGGTACCGATGCTCGAGGAGATGCTCGACATGCTCGCCGATGACGGCGTCGGCGACGCGGTCCTCGGCATGGCGCACCGCGGACGACTCAACGTGATCGCGCACGTCGTCAATCTTCCGTACGAAGAAGTCATGACCGAGTTCGAAGCCGCCCAGTATCGCGGCAACCTCGGCGACGACGACGTGATGGGCGACGTCAAGTATCACCACGGCGCGACCGGCACGTTTACGACCTCGAAGGGCAAGACGATCCAGGTAACGCTGGCGCACAATCCGAGCCATCTCGAGGCAGTCGATCCGGTGGTCGAAGGCAGCGCGCGTGCGCTGCAGACCGATCATTCGCACGGAACGCCCACGCAAGATTATCAGCGAGCGGTCCCGATTCTAATTCACGGTGACGCCGCCTTCACCGGCCAAGGCATCGTATCGGAGGTCTTCAATCTCCAGGCGCTCCCCGGTTACGAGACCGGCGGCACGATTCATCTTATCGCGAACAACCAGATCGGTTTCACGACCGATCCGGCCGACGCGCGTTCGACGCGCTACGCTTCGGACTTAGCGAAAGGTTTCGACGTTCCGATCGTGCACGTCAACGCCGACGACGTCGACGCATGCATCGCCGCCGTTCACCTGGTCATCGATTTCCGCCGCGCCTTCGGTCGCGACGTCTTGATCGACCTAATCGGGTACCGGCGTTTCGGCCATAACGAGCAGGACGAACCGGCATATACTCAACCGCAAATGGCCGAGCGAATCAAAAACCATCCGACCGTGCGCGAGCTCTTCGCCAACAAGCTCGTCAATCAAGGTGTCCTTAGCGCCGAACAGGCACAAGCAATGGCGGAAGAGGCGACCGAGCGTCTTCGTCAGGTGCGTCGCGCCGTCAAGGGAGCGCTCGGGTCACATATCCATGGGCGGAAGATCTCCGGCAGCAACACATTCGACGGCAGCGCATTGGCGCCGGTCGAGCGCAGCGCGCTCGTCGCGTGGAGCGAGGCGTTGACGAGCGTGCCTCCGAGCTTCGTGCTCAATCGCAAGCTGCACGCGCAGTTCGAGCGTCGCGCCGCCGCAATCGCCGAGAAAGGTATGGTCGACTGGGGAACCGCGGAATCGCTTGCCTTCGCGTCGCTGCTGACGACCGGGACGCCGATCCGGCTCACCGGACAAGACACCGAGCGCGGCACCTTCAGCCATCGCCACGCCGTCTTCCACGCTTCGACTCCGCTCAGCGCAGGCTCCGCTACGGACGCGGTCTGGATTCCGCTGCAGCACCTCAGCGAGAGTCAAGCATCGTTCGAAATTCGCAACAGCCCGCTCTCGGAATACGCTTGCGTCGGCTTCGAGTACGGATACTCGACTCAGCAGCCCGAGGCGCTGGATTTGTGGGAAGCGCAGTACGGCGACTTCGTCAACGGGGCGGAGATCGTAATCGACCAATTCATCGCGGCAGGACAAGCGAAGTGGGGTCAGAGCTCACGCTTGACGCTGCTCCTTCCCCATGGCTACGAGGGCGGCGGCCCGGAGCATTCGAGCGCGCGCCTCGAGCGTTTTCTGCAACTCGTCGCCGAAGGAAATTTGCGCGTTGCTGCACCGTCGATCGCGAGCAACTACTATCACTTGCTGCGCCTGCAGGCCTGCTCGCCGATCGCGGTACCGCTTGTGGTCATGACGCCCAAATCGCTCCTGCGCGCCGACAGCGCCGCCGGCTCGCTAGACGAGATGGCCACGGGCAGCTTCGCGCGGGTGATCGACGACCCGCGCGCCCTCGACCGCGAACAGGTGGATCGACTGATTTTTTGCAGCGGCAAGATCTACCACGATCTGGTCGGTCACGCCGCCTACGGAGCGCTCAAGCGCACAGCGATCGCACGGATCGAGCTGCTCGCGCCGTTGCCTGTCGGCGACATCAATCGTCTAATCGGCGACTATCCGCGACTAAAAAAGATCGTTTGGGTGCAAGAGGAGCCCAAGAACATGGGAGCGCGCGCCTTCGTGCGCCGGCGGCTGCTCGAAGGGAAGCGCGATGGCTTCGACATCGAGTACATCGGGCGCGGTTACCGCGCGAGTCCGAGCGAAGGGTACGCCGGCCAGCACGCGGTGGAGCAAGAGCGCATCATCTCCACCGCACTCTCCGAATAGTTAATACCTACGGCAGGTTCTTCGTCGCGAACATCATTGGGAGGAGCTCCTCAATCGTCGGCGCGTCAACAAAGAGGCTGCGCGTGTACGGACCGATAAAGCCCTCGCGGACCATCGAGTCGAAGAGCGCCATTAATGCGTCGTAGTAGCCGCGATAGTTGAGCAATCCGATCGGCTTATCATGAATTCGAAGCTGTCGCCAGGTCAGGACTTCGCAGAACTCATCCATCGTGCCGTAACCGCCGGGGAGGGCGACGAACGCGTCGCTGAGGTCCACCATCAGGGCTTTGCGCTCGTGCATGGTGTCGACGACGTGCAGCTCGGTCAAACCTTGATGTGCCTGCTCGGTGCGCGCCAGCGCGTGCGGAATGACGCCGATAACCTCGCCGCCGGCTTCCAACGCCGCGTCGGCGACGATCCTCATCAAACCGATTCCTCCGCCGCCGTAGACCACGCCGTAGCCCGCGGCGACGATCGCCTCGGCGGCTTTGCGCGCGATCTGCGCGTACGCAGGGTCGTGGCCCTCATGGGAACCGCAAAAGACGCAAATTCTGCTCATTACTTCGCGCCCTTGGTCGGCACGCCGCGGGGTGCCTGCACGTGAAACTTTGGTTTTGGTGCGGCGTTGAGTTCGTCGTGCTCGCAGCGCTTGCGGTGGTGCGTGCGAAGCTGTGGACCTACGGATCGGATACTGGCACCTTCGCGCAGATCGTCGCCGACGCGTTCGGCGGCATGCGCAACGGCGTCGAAGCCGGATCGCACTTTCGGTATCATTGGTCGCCCTCGCTGGCGTTGCTCTGGCCGCTCGTCGCCATGACGCGCAGCGCGCTGCCGCTCCAGCTCGTGCAGGCTGCGGCAACGGTCGCGTG
>JBAUMX010000192.1:0-2555 GCA_049578945.1 Candidatus Cybelea sp.
ACCACGCAGCGCAGCTTCGCGCGCCAGCGCGATCGCGGTGGCACCGGTCGAGGCGTTGCTCACGAAGCGCACCGGATCGAAGGCCTCGCGCGTTGGTCCCCCGGTTATCGCGACGCGTTTTCCCCGCAGCGACCGGCGCCGCGCGAGCGTGCGCTCGAGACTTTCGATGATGCGCTCCTCACCGGCCAATCGTCCGATGCCGCTCTCGCGCTCGGCGAGAAAACCGCGATCGGGATCGACGACCTGGTAGCCGCGTTCCCGCAACGTCTTGAGGTTGGCCTGCGTCGCCGAGTCCTCGTACATCGCTTCATTCATCGCCGGAGCGAGGATCCGCGGAATGCGCGCTGCGAGCAGCGCGGTCGACAGCAAATCATCGGCGATGCCGTGCGCCAGCTTCGCAATCAGATTCGCAGTCGCCGGCACGACGAGAGCCACATCCGCCTCGCGCACCAGACGAATGTGGGGAATGCGCTCCGGAGCGTCCCAGAGCGAGCCATAGACCGGACGCGCCGTCAGCGACGCAAAGGTCAACTGCGTGATGAAACGTTCGGCTTCATTGGTCATAACGACGTCGACGATCGCGCCGCGCTGCACCAGCGTGCTCGTGAGCGCCGCGGCTTTGTAGGCGGCGATGCCGCCGCTCACACCCAGAAAAATACGCGCAGTCCCGAGCGTGTCACCCTTGGTCACGACGTCACCCATAGATTGTCGATCAAACGCGTCGTCCCGAAACGAGCCGCTCCGAGGATGAAGGCCGGCGGCTGCAATCGCTCGAGCGGAGCGAACGTCTCGCCGTCGACGAGCTCGAGATAATCCAGCTTCCCGCCGCCGCCCAGTGCGGACGTGCCGGCTGCAATGGCTGCGCTCTTATCGCTGCCGCGCTCGAGCGCGGCGCGCATCGCGAGAAGTGCTGCGTGAAGGCTCGGCGCCTGCGCGCGCTGTTCCGGGTCGAGATAACGATTCCGGCTCGACATCGCCAAACCGTCGCTCTCGCGTACGGTTGGAACGATCTCGACTTCGACCGGAAAATCGAGATCGCGAATCATCTTGCGAAGCACGACCGCTTGCTGTGCGTCTTTTTGGCCGAGGAAGAGCAGATCTGGGCGGACGACGTTGAGCAGCTTCGCCATCACCGTCGTGACGCCGCGGAAGTGACCCGGTCGAACCGCTCCTTCCAAAACCGTGCCGAGTGGGCCGACGTCGACCAAACTGGTGAAGTCCGGCGGGTACATTGCATCCGGATTGGGTGCGAAGAGCAGATCGACGCCGGCCGCGTCCAGCTTCTCACGATCGTGCTGCGCGTCGCGCGGATACCGCGTCAGGTCCTCGTTGGGGCCGAACTGCAATGGATTGACGAAGATCGACGCCGCCACGGCGGCCGATCGCAGCCGCGCTCGCCGGACGAGCGTGAGATGGCCCTCGTGTAGCGCCCCCATCGTCGGCACGAAACCGAGCGGCCGGGGCAGCACGCCGAAGAGCGCGCGCGCCCGCTCGACGGTAACCGCACTTTCCATTTGAATTCTTACGCGCGGGTCACCCGGAGAATGGTGCGGCCGACGACGAAGGGCGTGCCGACCGGAAGCGGCACTTCGCCGACGACGGGCTTGCCGTCCAGGCGCGTTCCGTTGCGGCTGCGTAGGTCAACCAGGCGAAGAGCTCCGGCCTGGATGAGCAGCTTGGCGTGTTTGCGCGAGACGTACCGATCGAGCGCCAGGCAGGCTTTTGCGAAGGCGTCATCACGCCCGATCGTGATCTCCCGTTCGAAGGGCCAGGTCTTTCCGTCAAGCGGGCCGCTCAGCACTTCGAGCAGGTACATGGCCGCCAGCCCTTCTCTAGGCGCTGCGCCCGCCTCCTGGCGCTAACTCGCGGCATCGCATTCGCGAGCCGCGAAGAGCGCGCCGAGATATGCGTGGGCGAGGGAGACGCCGCCTTGAAGATAGACCTCGAACGGGGGCCGCATCGGCGCGTCGCACGAGAGCTCGATCGTCGCCCCGCTCACGAACGCGCCCGATGACATTAGGACCGGCTCGCGGTACCCGGGCACCGCTCCCGGCTCGGGCCGAAAGCGCGCGTTCACCGGCATCGCCCTCTGCAGCCCCACGGCAAAGCATCGCAGCAGCTCGGGCGACCCGAGACCAATCGCTTGGACGATGTCGGTGCGCCGTTGGCCGGGCCTTGGATCGACCGCATAGCCGAGCACCTCAAAGAGTGCAGCGGCAAAATCGAGACCGCGCAGCGACTGCTCGACGATCGACGGCGCGATGAAGAGCCCTTGGAAAAGCCCGCGGCTGGTATCGAGCGTCGGTCCGACTGCGCCGCCTAACCCCGGCGCATAAAGGCGCGCGGCAACGCGTTCGACGAGCCGTGCGTCGCCCGCGACGTAGGCGCCCGCCACTGCAAACGATCCACCGAGATTCTTGATGAGCGACCCCATCACCAGATCCGCACCGGCGTGCGTCGGCTCGCGCTCCTCGACCAGCTCGCCGTAGCAGTTGTCGACCAGAACGGCAGCCTTGGGTGCGACGCGCTTGACCGCCGCGATCGCCCGCTCGCAC
>JBAUMX010000193.1:0-10074 GCA_049578945.1 Candidatus Cybelea sp.
GACGCGAACGGCGCCCGCCGCATCCCAGGGCATCGTCTCGAGTTGCGCCGCAATCGCGTCGGGTGGGACCGGGTGCAAGGCCCTGACGCCGCGTGAGTCTTGCGCGCTGACCGCCACGACCGTGGTAAAGACGCGAACTCCGAAATCGTATCCGACCACGAGATCGCGCCCGACGCCCGCCACATTCCACGGATGTGTGGTGCCGATCGAGAGAACGATCGCGTTCACGAACTCGTCCCGCCGCCATCGCAACGGTTCCATGCATCGACAAGTTCTGCCGCCGCTTGGCGTGGTTGTGCGGGGCCGGAAATCGCGCTAATCACGGCGGCCATCGCAGCGCCGCTGCGTCGAACGGCTGAAATCGTTCTTGAGGTAATGCCGCCGACGGCGGCGACGGGAAGTTTCGTCGCAGCCGCGATTGCACGCAATCCAGCCGTTCCAATCGGTGCGCCGGCATCGCTTTTCGACGTCGTCGCGTAAATCGAGCCGGCTCCAACATAGTCCACGTCGCCCGCTTCGGCAGCGCGCGCCTCTTCGACCGTGCCGCAGGACAATCCGATTAGGCGCTCGCGCATGGCGCCGCGCACCGGCGCAATCCGGTCGAAGCCGTCGTCACCGGGTCCGAGATGAACGCCGTCGCAATCGAATGCCTCGGTCGCGCGCCAGTCGTCGTTAACGATTAGCAGCGCATCGTTTCGGCGCGTCAGGTCGCGCAACGCGATTAGGCGGTCGCTGACGATGCCGCGCTTGGCGCGATACTGGAGGATTCGTACGCCCGCGTCGAGCGCCGCTTGCGCGAGTTCGAGCATTCGCTGCTCGTCGTTGAGAATGACGTAAATGCCGTGGAGCGACCGGGCGCGGTTTGCGCGCGTCACCTGTTCCGGCGCGCGCGTTGCCACAACACGACGTTCACGATTAGGTACGCGACAAAAACGATGCCCACGAAAAAAGCGAGCTGGGGATGGTGTGTCGCGAGCGACAACGGCACGAGGAATGCAAAGCAGAGCACACCGGCCATCAGGAGCGCGACGATGCGCGAAGCGGGGAACATCGAGTTACGATTCCTCGCCGAGCAAAAGATCACCCAGGCGCATCAGCTCGTCGTCAGTGTTAAAGCGAAATTCGAGGCGGCCGCCGCGCCGCGAACGCACGACGGCGACGTGCGCGCCGAAACGCGCGCGCAAGCGGGCTTCGAAGTCGAGCTCCTCGGGCGAAAGCGCGCGTGCTACCCGCGCGCTCGGCGGCCGCGCCGTCGTCGGCGCCGTCAGGCGCTCCAGTGCACGTACCGTCAGCCCTTCGTTTACCGCGCGCTGCGCCAATGCGCCGCGGCTGGGTTCGGGCGCCGCGAGCAGCGCACGTGCATGTCCGGCCGAGAGCCGTCCGCCGACGAGTAGCACTTTTATCGCATCGGAGAGCCCCAGCAGGCGCAAACCGTTCGCGACCGCGGGCCGGCTCTTGCCGAGCCGCCGAGCGAGTTCCTCTTGCGTCATCCCGTACTCGTCCATGAGATGCTGAAAACCAGCGGCCTCCTCGAGCGGATTGAGATTCTCGCGCTGAAGATTTTCGACGATCGCAAACTCGAGGGTCTGACGATCGTCGCTGGCGCGAACGATCGCCGGTATCGTTGGACGCAAGAGCGCGGCGCAGGCGCGCCAGCGACGCTCGCCGGCGATCAGCTCGTACCCTTCGTCGCGACGCCGCACGATGATCGGCACGAGCACGCCGTACTCCGCGATCGACGTCTTGAGTTCGTCGAGCGCGCCGGCCTCAAAGCTCTTGCGCGGTTGAAATGGGTTCGGCGTTATCTCGGTGACGGGAATTTCGCGGACGATTTCGTGCGACGTGGTTACGGGGACCGTGGCCTCGCCGAGCAACGCTCCGAGTCCGCGGCCCAAGCCGCGCTTCGGTGCGCTCATGCTTGTCTGGCCGCCCCTTGCTCCGCTGCGAGCATCTCGCGCGCAAGCGCCAGATACGCCTGCGCGCCGCGGCTCTTGAGGTCGAACAGAATCACGGGCTTCCCGTAGGATGGCGCCTCGGAGAGACGCACGTTGCGCGGGATCTGTGTCTTGAAAATCTGCTGTGGAAAGTATTTCTCGAGCTCGCGGATGACTTCGAGCGCCAGACGCATACGTCCGTCGAACATCGTGACGAGCACGCCGCTGACGTGCAGCGTGGGATTGAGCGCCTCGCGAACGCGCCAAATCACACCGGTCAGTTGGGCGAGCCCCTCGAGCGCATAGAACTCCGCCTGCACCGGAATGATGCATTCGTCAGCTGCGGTGAGTGCGTTGATGGTCAGCAAGCCGAGCGACGGCGGCGAATCGATCAGCACGAAATCGTAGGCGGGAGCGACCGGCGCCAGGGCGTGGCGTAGGCGCGTTTCGCGCGAGAGCGCGGCGACGAGCTCGACGTCGGCGCCGGCCAGGTTGATCGTCGCAGGCGCGAGCGTGAGATGCTCGATTTCGGTTGGTACGACGACGCGTTCTAGCGGAATCTCCTGCATCAGCACGTGGTAAATGTCGTGCGTTAGCTGCGATTTGTCGACGCCCAAGCCGGTAGTGGTGTTGCCTTGAGGATCGGTATCGATGACGAGAACGCGCCGCCCTTGTACCGCGAGTGCGGCGCCAAGGTTGACGGCAGTGGTGCTCTTTCCGACACCGCCCTTCTGATTCACGAGCGCGATGATGCGACTCATTGCAAGGTTCCTAGGCCGTGCCGGCGAGATACTGCTCGAGAGTTCGCAGCAGCAAGCTCCGCTCGTTACGTTCGGGTTCGTCGGTGACCTGCTCGAAGAGCCAGCGCAGCGCAGCACCCACGCGTTCGTCACCCTTGAACCCCGCCGGTGCCTCGCCACGCCGGACGAGCGCCGCGATCACGTCGTCTCCGGTTACCGCGAGCTCACGGATCGAAAAGGCGGGCTTGCGCGCGAGCTCGGCTCGAACTCGGGCTTCGAAGGCCTCGTTGCTGCCATCGCGCTTCGGCAACCCGCTTCCGCAGATGTCGGCATGACGAAGAGCGAACAGGCGTTCGATGTTTTCTGGCCCTATCCTCCGGATGAAGCGACGGAGCCCAGGCTCGCTAAGCGACGGGTCGGCCGAATACATATGCTGTTTAACCAAGTGCTCGGTCGCTCCGACCGTGTCGTGCGGGAAGCGGAAGCGCTCGAGCATCGCGTGGGCCAGCTCGGCACCGACGATCTCGTGACGGTAGAAGTGGGGGCCATCCTTGGTGCGTGGCTTGCCGACATCGTGTAGCAGAGAGGCTAAGCGCAAGATGAGGTCGCCGGGCGGTGTGGCGTCGATGGTCGCCAAGTTGTGGTGCCAGACATCGAAGGCATGCCACTCGTTTTGTTCGACCCCCAGCCCTTCTACCAGCTCGGGCCACAGCTCGGCCAGAACGCCGGTCTCCTCGAGAAGCTTTAAGCCGACCGATGGTTTGCTCGCTGCAAAAAGCTTTACCAACTCGTCGTGGACCCGCTCGGCCGAGATACTTTTGGCCAGCGCGGCCGCGGCGCGCATTCCTTCGCGAACCGCCGGCGTAACCTCGTACTGGAAGCGTGCGGTGAACTGGGCGGCGCGCAGCATTCGCAGCGGATCCTCGCGAAAGGTTTGGGGCGTCAAAATGTCGATCCGTCGGGCCGCAATGTCCGCTTGGCCGGCGTAGGGATCGACGAGTTCGCCCGAGGGCAGCGCGCGCGCCATCATATTCATCCGGAAGTCTCGCCGGCTGAGGTCCTCCTGCAAGGTCACTTGCGGGCCAGCCTCGATCTCGAAGTCCCGATGCCCGGGGCCAAACGAGCGTTCCAACCGCGGCGTCGCGACGTCCACGGTTCGACCGTCGACCGTCAGCTTCACCACCGCAAAGGAAGCTCCCACGACGTCGACGCGGCCCAACGTCATCAGCCGCTCGACCAGCTCGTCGGTCGAGAACCCTACCACGACGTAATCCGAGTCCGCCGCCGGCGCCTCGGTCCCGGCGAGCTGGGCCCGGACCTCATCGCGCACCCGGCCGCCGACCGCGTAGAGGCTGCCCTTGGGAAGAGCCGCGACCAGGCGGTCGTCGAGAGGGTGCATCGCCTTCATCCTAAGCGCAACCCAAGCTCACGCCAATGTTTCACGGTAAACAATTTGGCGACGATCGCTTGACGGTACCGATTCATACTGTTGTACTTCGGCGGTGAGACGAGCGCGAAGCCGAACTTGGTGGGGGATCCTCGGCTTTGGAATCTTGGGGACCGCAGCGGTTATTTACGGCCGACTGATGGGCGACAGGCCAAGCGCTCTGCTGCTCCTCGAGGGAGGTATCGCGTTGCTCGCGGTGGCGACCACGATTCTGGCCATCTGGGTCGTGCGGAGAGCGCGTTACTAAAAATTTGGCGCCCAAAACGCGAACGCACGTTCGTGCAATTAAAGCGTGCAGGGGGATGACCTCCCTCTAGGCAAGGGTGCCTCGCAACGGCGCTTGCGGAGGATCCATCGTGCTCCTGACGATACGCGTATTTGGCGGCCGGATGGGCGCGACGATTCTTGGCTTAGCGCTCTCGCTGGAGGGTTGCGGCTCGGCCTTCCCACCCCCGCCGCCGCGAGCGACGTCGTTCCCACCAGCCAGCACTACCACTCAGACGTCGGTCATCGTGATCCCGATCGACGTACGCGTCAGGAACTTGCGACAGGCGCTGAGCCGTGCCGGATCGTCGACGATCGTGGACTCGGGCTGGCGCACGGTCGCGGCGGCCTCGAACGATGCTTACGCCGACGTCCGCGAGATCATTGCGACGTATCTCAACACTAAAATCGTCGGGTCGCCTAACGTTCCGACTGAGTTTCGCATTACGGCCCGCCGCGGCGACATTGGCGAGAGCGGGCAGGCCGACACTATTCGAATCGGCTTCAACCAGAGCTTCGAGATCCAGCTGCGATCGCGCGCCGGCAGCTACGTCTGCGGTCCTAAGGCAAACGCTGCGCTGCGGGCGTCGGCTGCCATCGCCGCGCGAGCGCGTCCGGACGGAACGCTTCAGACGAACATCTCGGCCTTTAGCGGGCGCCTCGAAGCCTATTGCAATATCGCCCGCTCCGTCCTCAACAACGGTGGAATCGACTTAACGCCTGCGCTTCGCGAGCCGTATCTGCGCGCCTTAAATAAGGTCAGCGAGACTGTCGCCACAGTGATCCAGCGTGCCTTCGATCTCGTCGTCCGCGTAAAGTTCGCAACGATCGCACGACAGCTCGCGCAGCCGATTCAAGTTTCGGAGAACGTTTGGCTTACGCCGAACTTGCAGAACGCGACCATCCGAAAGCTCGCGCTGGCGACCAACGGCGGCGATCTGCTAGCGACCTTCAACCTCGCGGTCGCGGCGCGTCCGCAAGTTTCGCTAGGAAGTGAGCCGCCGCCGCCTTCGCAGGTCTCGGTTCCAAGCTTTTCGGCGCTCGACATCCCCGACGACTTCCATCTGCCGGTCGCCGTTCGGGTGCCTTTTAGCCTGATTTTGGATCGCGCGCGCCCGGCTATCGTCGGCACCGAGCTTCCGATCAAGGTGATCGGCACCGTCCGCGTCGATGGCGTGGATATGTACGCAACCGATTCCGGGACGGCGACGGCCCCGCAGCCAAAACTCGTCATTCAGGTCGACTTCTCGGGAGGCGCGTCGGGGAAGCTCTACTTGTGGGGATCGCCGACCGTCGATCCAGCGACACGCGTGATCTCAATGCCCGATCTGCAGTACACGACCGACACGAGCCGGCTATTAATACGCATGTTCGCTCCGCTGCTGACTTCGAATTTCGTCGTCTCTCGGGTGCGCAACGCCGCGACGTTTGACGCGTCGAAGCTCATCGACGAGCGCACCGCCGCCTTTATGAAACCCTACGATCGTACCGTGAACGCCGCGGATGGAACGACCATCGCGCTCCATGCCGTTCCTTCGCAGGTTGGACTCAATGGCATCTCAGTTGAGGCCGACGCGCTCGTCATCAACGCCGTCGTGAACGGAACGTTTACCGCAAGCGTGAACACCTCGGCCGACGCGCTCTCGCTTGCGCGCTCGGCCTCACAGTGACAAGCGCTAAAGCGTAAGCCGGCCGCGTAGACTGAAAACTGAGATCGACCCCCGCGACGGCGCCAGCGAGGGATGGATGAGTAACTGGTAGTCGGGCGTCAGCGCGAAGTTCGGAATCAGCGAAATGCGATAAAAGATCTCGCCCGTTCCTTGGCTTCGCAGATTTGGAACGGAGATCGGAAACGGCGCGGGGATCGGCACCGGGTCCACCAACGGCGGCTGCGGATTCGTCCACCCAAGCGCAAATCCGAAGAGATCCCGCGGCGCGTAGGTCGGCCGCCAGCCGAAGCCGCTTGCAATCGCGCCCGTTCCAAATAGACTTCCCTTGCCGATTCCGGCACGCAGAAACCACAAGAGGCTCTCTCCGACCGCTTCGTTGATGTTGAACGCGGCTCCGTACGCTTCGGGAGCCGGGCGGAGAAACGCATCGCCTGGTCCGCGCGGCGTGAGTGCATCTCGATACCAGAGCGTTACGTGGATGTTGTTGCGGTCGAAAGCGCCCCGCCCTTGTTGCGGAAACCCGGCCCGCGCAAAACTCGTCTGTCCGACCTCCAAAAAATAGAAGTGTTCGTTCCGTGAAACGAAATCGCCGATCGTCGAGCCGGTGTCGCTGCTGTTGGCGGTAAACATGCCCCCCGTCAGATACAGACTACCGGTGCCGGGAAAGCCCCCTGCGACGAAGCCGAAGCCGCGCAGCGGCACCGCGATGGTCGGATTGGTGGCAAAAGCCAAGTTCAGGAACTGGCGATTGTCGTCGAAGAACGGATATGCGTCGACGTAGTTGGGTGCAAATAATTTTCCGACGCTGTATTGAAACTTGTTCCCGGCCAAACTCTGCCGGATATACGCCTGGGTAACCCCGATGTTGAACTCTCCCCAGGTCGCCGCCGTCGGGACTCCCGATCCCGCCAAGACGCCGGCTTGAAGCGGCGGGAAATCGCTGGCCAGCGGCCCGCGCGCCTCGACCGCCATGTCAAACGTCAGCGCGTTGGGCTTATCGTGGTTGGCGAGCGGTGCGTTCAAGTCGAACGCGAACTTCCCGCCGACCGATTGGAACTGGTTTTGAAGAACTGTCGGGTTCGAAAAGTTCTGATAGAGAACGCCGCCCGCCATACCGAACGAGATGCCGCTTCGTTCTTCGAAACTTTTTTTCGCCGCTAGCAGCGGATTCGAAGGCGCTGCTGCCTCGGTGTCTGCCTCATCGGCCTCGAGCTCACCCTTTGCGGAGAGCGTACCGTCGAGCAGATCGGGCTTTAGCTCTTCGCTCGAGTATGGAGTCGGCGAGACTTCCGGGGCAGGCGACGACTGTGGCGCATTAGCTGATGTTTGCGCGGCGTGTGCCGAGATCGGCGTGATTGTTACGATCGCGCTCGCGGCCAGCGCGTAGGCGAAAGTATTTGCGAGTCGCGGCACTGGTCACGCTCCGGAAGGAAGGGCTTGGTAACGCAAGCGAGCATTACCAAGTTTGGCGAGCGCAAAAGCGATGCCCTGCTCGCTAAAGGCTGCAAGCGCCGGGAGGTTCTCATGTCGCTAAATCGCCGTGAATTCATCGGAGCCGCGAGCGGCGCTGCTTTAGCCGCCGCCGCGACCGCAAACGCGAGCGCGCAAACTGGTACACCGAACGCTGCTTTTTCGATCGACGACGCATTCGTGGTTTTTATGCGCGACATCGGCGGCACTCCGGCCGACGGCGGCGGCAAGGTTACGTTCACGGGAAGCGACCCGATTTTGCGCAGCCACTTCCGGATTGGAACTTCGATGGCGCTTCCGGCCATGGCCGTCGGCGTCGGAGCAGCCGCGGTCTGGAAAGAGCGCACCGGTGAGGGTCAAGATATCCACGTCGATCTGCGCGAGGCGGTTTACAACGTCAACCCGATGATGACGCCGATCATGCAGTTCCGCCTCGCGGCCGGTCGTGTGCCTTCCGACGATCCGGTAGCTCGAGGCTTTACGTTCATGCCGACGATAAATCAGCGCTACTATCAGGCGCCGCTTGGTGTCGGCAATCCGTTCTCGTTTGTGCCCTATGAAACCAAAGACGGCCGGTATATGAATATCACCGGAGTCTATCCGCATCTGCAGCAACGGGCGTTGATCCTATTAGGCGCCGTTCCAACCCGCGAGTCGATCACGCGCGCGGTCAAGAAATGGAACGCGCTGGAGCTCGACAACGCGATGGCCGAGGCGCGCGCAGTCGGTGGGATTCACCGTACGGCCGAGGAATGGCTGGCGATTCCCGAAGGAAAGTTGCTCGCATCCGTTCGGGTGATCGACATTCGGAAGGTGGGCGATTCGGCTCCAATGCCGTTTCCGTCGAATCCTGCGCAACCGCTATCCGGGATCAAAGGATTGGCGCTGACCCACGTGATCGCGGGATCGGTCGCGGCGCGCATCCTCTGCGAGTATGGGGCTGACGTTCTGCAAATCGCAAAGGACCAAGCCTTCGAGCACGAGGCGCTCTGGACGGACTGTAACGTCGGCATGCGCTCGACGTTCCTGGATTTGACGAAAGCCGATCAGGCGGCTGCGCTGAGCGCGCTGTTGCCGCAAGCCGACGTGTTCATGGACAGCTTCAGCGGGCGCGGAATCGAGCGGCTCGGCTTCGGCGTCGAAGAAGTCGCAAGCAAAAAGCCGGGCATTGTTTACCTTACCGTTCGCGCGTACGGCTGGGATGGTCCGTGGATGAACCGCGCGGGTTTTGACATGGAAGCGCTCTCGGTGACCGGCTACACCTACGCCGAAGGCGGCAGAGTCCCTCATCTCCCGCCAACCTTCCTGGAATATCAAGGCGGCTCTGTGGTTCCCGCGTTCCCTCCGACAATGGTACTCAACGACTACATCGCCGGCTACATGGGCGCCGCCGGCGTTCTCGCCGCGTTGCGGCGCCGCGCGCGTGAAGGCGGCAGCTATCACGTGCGGGTCAGCCTCTCGCGCGCGGCGATGTGGTATCAGAGCCTCGGCCAGTTCCCTACTACCGACGTCGACACGAGCAATCCCGACCATCGCATGGTTCCGCCGGAGAGCGTTACCGGAACGACGTGTTATGGCGAGCTGACGCGCCTTGCGCCGTTGGCGAAGCTCTCGCGTACGCCGGGCCGATGGCACAACCCGCTGCTGGTCGTGCGCGGCGGCGACAAGCCGGTCTGGACCTAAAGCCGGCTCGCCGCCGCGCCGTTGGCGACGTTTTTCAACTGGAATGCAAGCGCGCTGAGGATGACGCCATAGACGAGTCCGTAAACGGCCAGCGTCCAAATGAATAGATGCAAACCGGTACGCGGACTGAAGAGGAAGACCACCCCGGCGATCAGCGAGAGGATTCCGGCGGCTACTAGCCATTGGCGCACGCGTTGGGTTCCTTGAAGCGAGGTGACGCCGACGATTTGCACGATGCCTCGCAGCACCAGGGCGCCTCCGATGACGTACCCCAAAACCTTGAGCACGATATGGGGCCAGAGCCAAACGACGATAGCCGCGACGATTGCGATCGTCGCTTCGAGCGCGCGACGGATCCAGGGTTCCTTTACGCTTGCGTTACGGAACGCCCCGACGGCAGAAAAGATCCCGTCGACGAGCGCGTATGCGACGAAGACAACGCGTATGACCTGGAGAGATTTCTCCGGCCAAATCAAGAGCACGAGCCCGAGCGCGATGGCAAGGAGTCCGCGCAGAAGCATCAGCAGCCACGTCTTCGCAGCGCGTTCCGACGTATCGATCTGAAGCTGCATCGCTCTCGATTTCGAGCGCCTTCCGGCACTTACCCCCGATTTTGGCTTTCCGTCAGGCTGGGTAAAGCGTACCTTAGCGCGAGCAAAGGGAGTGTCAAACATGCTGCTGGTACGCGTACTGTGCGTTCTTGTGTCGATCGGTTTGGCCGTAACCGGAACCACTCCGGCATCCGAAGTCAGGTTCCAAGAGAGATTCGTCCTAGCGCAGCAAACGCCGTCGCCGCGACCGGCCAACAGGCCACCTTCAGGGTCCAGACCTGAGGCGCGGCCGACATCCGGCGCGCGGCCCACGGC
>JBAUMX010000194.1:0-3651 GCA_049578945.1 Candidatus Cybelea sp.
GCTTAGTGGCCTGGAAGGTGCTGAACTTGTTCGAGTTTCAGAACGTCAAAGTCGCTGATGGAAATCTTGGATAAAGAACCCAAGTCTTGGTTATTCCAGGGATTGCTGCCGTCCGAGGCGTTGGTAAAATAGAGTGCGTTTCCGGGACCGCCCGTATCCGCTAAGTAGATGCCGTACGTTTTCATCGCGTTCGCTGCCATCGTCGCTTGAGGTCCCCAGCCCTGCGTGCTGAAGGATGCCTTGAGGCGTAAATGGGCGCCGTAGGGCATTTGGTACGAACTCTGGCCCTTGAAGGGAAGTTGATCGGTATCGCTGGCCGGCCGGACGACCAGCCACTGTGCGGCGGTACCGGCAGGCGGGCCCCAATTAAGTGCGTGGTCGATCGAGCCGGACTGATAATCCTCCCAGTGGACGCTACCCGCAAACAGCGGGAGGCCCGAAGCCATCGCCGAGGGCTGGCCGAGATTGAGCGGGACAAACTTATTTTTCAAACTCCAGTTTGCGCCGGAATATGCGCTCAACGTCGGATTTTGAAACTGCGTGTCATACGATTCAAAGAGATGGCACGTAACCGTCTGCACGACCATCGCATGATGGTCGCTAAGAGGCTCGATGTAGAAGTTCGAAGCCCAGGGATACCTCCTAGGGAAACTGTGCCACTTGACGAGGGGATGCACGACGCGCAACTGCGTGCTGTTGTTTGCGTTATTGATCTTTTCTACGCCGGTTGACGCGTAAAAGCCGGCGCTGTCCCCGGCTTGGATGATCGAGTTGATGTACGCGCCACTGTTAGGGTCTGCCGGTGCCTTTGTGATGTCGCCGGTGTAGGTGCCGTCGGTGAACTCCGGGCACCCTTGGTAGGTGGCAGATTTCGTCAGAGGATGCTTGGATTGGGGGATAGATGCGGCGCCGTTCGGCAGCGAGCTTATCGGGGCATTCGAACCCGAACAGCCTGAAAGCATGTATACAAGACCGCAGATGGCCAGGCGTTGGAATGTCACGTAATCTTCATTCACGCTTAGTTGCCTCCATGAGTCGAGATGTGGGTCTAAAGTCCCATATGCCATGGTTCCTATGGCCTATACGAGTTTTCCTTCGGTATTTTTAGGGTTAATTCGGCTTAACCTGAGCAGATCAGGCATCCACCCCTCTACTCACAACGATGATTCCTTCGCCCTATTTCAGGCATTGAACATCTAGGCTATCATTTGCACGAGATGAGACGCGATATACTTTTCATTGGCGCCGTTTGCGCCGTTTTGACGGCGTGTAGCGGTGTCGCCAATTCATTGGGGACAACCGCGCTACCGGCTACACGAACGGCGCCGCGGGTAGCCTTGCCCGATAGTGGTTCCGGTTCGCTTGGAAAAATCAAACACGTCGTTATAATCGTCCAAGAGAACCGCAGCTTCGATAACTTGTTCGCGCACTTCCCGGGAGCTGATGGAGCTAGCCGCGGTAAGAATCAACAGGGTCAATGGGTTACGCTCAAAGAAAGCTCTCTGCACTCCAATTTGCTCTATGATAACAGCCATCTTGCGTTCACCGCCGATTACGACGGAGGGAAGATGGACGGCTGGAGCTACGTTTACGTCAGCAACAAACCATGCCCAAAATGTGCGTATAGATACGTGAATCCAAATCAGATCAAGCCGTACTGGACGATGGCGCAGCAGTACGGGCTGGCAGACCATATGTTTCCGACGGAGACGAGTGGGAGCTTCAACGGGCACCAAGATTTGATTCGCGGAGACACTGCGCTGAACTCGTATGAATCCGTCATCGATTTTCCCACGGACGGACCGTGGGGCTGCGACGCGCCGGCCGGCACAACGGTTCCGTTGCTCGAGAGCAACGGACAAGAGGAATACGACGGCCCGGCGCCGTGTTTCACGTACGAGACGCTGCGGGATCTGCTCGACGCCAAAAAGGTATCCTGGAAATATTATGCGCCCTATGAACATGTTGACGTCGGCGGTGATTTCTGGAATGCGTTCGATGCAATTTCCGCTGTTCGAAACGGCCCCGAGTGGAATACTAACATATCCATTCCTCAGACGAACCTCTTCAAAGATATTTCGAAGGGCAAGCTGGCCCGCGTTTCCTGGGTGGTACCCGACGCCGTTGATTCGGACCATGCCGGGCTCGGAAGCACGGATAAGGGACCGTCGTGGGTGGCTTCAGTCGTCAACGCAATCGGCGAGAGCAAGTATTGGAATTCCAGCGCGATCATCATCGTTTGGGACGACTGGGGTGGCATGTACGACCACGTTCCTCCCCCGCAGCTTGACTACGCGGGTCTCGGTTTCCGAGTTCCGATGATCCTCGTTTCGCCCTACGCGAAGCAGGGCTACATTTCGCACACGCAATACGAATTCGGCAGCGTCGTTAAATTCGTCGAGGACGCCTGGAGTCTCGGACGTCTCGGTACGACCGACGAACGGGCTAACAGCATAGACGACATGTTCGACTTCAGTCAGTCTCCGCTCCCGTTCACGCCCATACAGTCGAAATACCCGCGTTCATTTTTCGAACATCAGAAGCCGTCGAATATCCCAGTCGATACCAACTAGCGCTCCTTAGGTCAACCGAGTGAGTCGTGCGGGTGGACCTCGAAAAAGGACGGTTATATTGAGAAGCCCGGTCTGTAGGGCATTTTGCGATGCATCTAGAGTATAATGGCCCAGACCCCCAGGGAGGTGCGCAGCTCATATGACGAACCAGGTGTCCCTTTATACTTGCAACAACAGCGGATAGCGTAGATTATGATGGTGCGGCCGGAACAAACGATGGAGCAGGCATCGCCTAGCTCCGGCGGATCCGTCGTCGCCGTCGTCCCAGGCGAGCCTTATGACGCGCACACGTGGGCTGGATGCAGCCCGTTTTTCTTGAACGCCCTGGAGCGATCTGGTTGCCTAGCCGGCGCTGTCGGCGCCGTCGTACCGCCGTTGCAGCATAAGGCTATTGCGGCGGTGCTGGCACACCCGAAACGAAACGTGTGGAGGTTTCGTGCGAACGCCAACGTACTTCAACGTCGGCTAGCCACGCACTACGGATTACGTGAATTGGCCTGCATCGATCCGTCATCGTACGATACAATACTTCAGGTCCTTGCGCTTCTCGATTTTACCGGTGTCCGCGGCAAACGAACGGCTTTGTACGCCGACACAAATCTGTTGTCGATGACGAAGTTCTATCCGGAAGTCGCAAAACCGAATTCCATGGTGGTTCGATCGGCGCTTCAGTATGAAGCGGGAGTCTACGAACGAACCGATGTACTTTTTACGATGAGCCGCTGGGCCGCCGACACATTTATCGGTGATCTGGGAATCAAGGCATCGAAACTCGAGCCGATAGGCGCCGGCATAAACGTCGCCGACCCGGAACCGTATCCGGAGAAACGTTACGACAGGAAGAACATTCTTTTCGTGGGGCGCGATTTTTCTCGCAAAGGCGGGTATACGTTGCTCGAAGCTTTCGAGCGCGTCCGCGCAGAAATGCCGGAGGCTACCCTCACGCTCATCGGATCGCCGGACGTCCCGCCGGTCCCGCCGGGCGTTACGAGTCTTGGTTTTGTGTCAAAACGAACACAAGCCGGATCGCAAACCATCAGGGACGCCTATCGCGACGCAAGCGTGTTCGTAATGCCCT
>JBAUMX010000195.1:0-3993 GCA_049578945.1 Candidatus Cybelea sp.
GTACATTGGCGGTTCACACGTCGGTATCGTGCCGCACAGGCGGCCGACTCCGCTCGCGAGCCGGCTCGGCGCGTCAAGCTGTTCGGCTCACTCCGTTTTAAGGTTAGCTCGCGATTCGCTGTCGCAAAGCGTCCAAAACGCTACTGCCGAGTACAATCGTCGACCCAATGCATGGATTTGCCGCCAATAATAAAGTCGAAAGTAAGTGCGTACCGATTTGGCGTTAATCGATCGTAGCGCACGGTCTGCGTCGCGTCTGGATAGTGCGACTGCGTCGTGACGTGATTCGAATCCAAGGCGGCGCCTGTGAGTACCGACATGCTGCCGTCGGCCCCCAGGTCGACGATGCGCCAGAGGTGTTGCCTCGTATCGTACGTTTCCATGTCGAGGCTTTGGCTCGCACCCGATCGGTTGACGCCCCGAAGCCAACGCGTTTCGGCCACGCACGACCACGTCGTGAAGTACTGGGTCGTTTTACCGTCAGCCACGGAACTGCAGTTCCAAAGACCCGACATCCTCGCTACTAGCGCGCCAAACGGATCTGCAGCGCGCGCGGAGACACCTGAAAGCATAAGAACGATCAGCAGGGCGAGTATTGAGGCTGGGCTTCGCTCATCCATCGTGTCTCTTTTGCGTTGGAGCTTTCGCTGGCTTTTTGGAGCCGCTTCGCTAACGCAGCCGATCGGTCTGAGGCGGCGACGCGGGCAGCGGCAATCGTGCCTGTACGGGAGGTCCGCAAAGCGCGGACTCGCCTACATTCGAAAACCGAGAGCCCCTATTGCCACTCGTTGCGTTCGGCAAGGTAGAGTTCGACGCCGTCGGGATCCTTGAAGAAGGCGAAGCGCATGGGAGGATCCGCGACGATGCCGCCGACAAACGCGATGCCACGTCGTGTTAACTGGTCCACGCTTGATTCTACAGAGTCGACGCCTAATCCGATGGAGAGCGTACCCTCCCTCGCGCGTCCGTTGTTCGGTGCCGGGTGCAAGGCAATGGCGACGCCCGGCGCCTCGACGATGGCGAATTCGTTGCCGTAACGTGTTTTTATGGGCAAGCCAAGCTGTTTGGTGTAAAAATCAATCGAGCGTTCCATGTCGGCGACGATTATCGTTACCATGCTCTCATTGAATTGCGTCGAAGCGGCGTTCTGCATGTCAGGTTCTCCTCCGCATGGTGCCTCGGCGTCTGATTCCTTTGAGGCCCGTTTTTGAGATTACCTTCAGAAGGGCTAGGCAGTGAGCGAGTTCGAGACGACCTGCTGCGGTTAACGCGTACGGGCGACGGCGGTAGTCGTCGGTCTGAATCTCTTCAATCCAACCGCGTCGTCCCATCCGAGCAAGTGCCCCGTATAGCGTGCCGGCGCGCATCGGCCAACCGGTCATCGCCTCTACATCTTGCATGATCGAGTAGCCGTGCTTGGGTTCATCGGCAAGCGCCACCAAAATTAGCAAAGCTGGCTCGACGGGTTTCATTATATCGCTTGACATTATACCGTACCACGTTATAATATATCGTTGATGGAAAGCGTTGTCAAGGTGCGCGCCGCACACCGACCGGCATTACCCCAAGGAAATAAGTCTCAATGATAATTCGAACGGTCGCGCTTGCATTGGCGTTCTCGTGGTTGCCGGCCGTGTCCCCAGGGGCCGACACCATGCGCGTCGCGTATCCCATTCAGCTAAAGTCGCTGATTTCGGTCAAGGACGGCAACGCCGTCGGACTTGTAGCGGATATCCTTCGCGCCGCAGCAGCGCCCGAAGGCATCACTGTCGCTTTCGTACCGATGTCGAGTGGGTTCGCAGCAGCGCTAGCCCGCGGCTCGGTCGACGCAATCGCGCCGATGCTGATTACGCCGAAGAGTCAAGAATCGTACGACTTCACCGAGGCTTTCGTGATCACAGGAGGTGGCCTCTTCGTCCGGGCTCCGAACCCCGCACCTTCCGATCTTTCCTCCTTTTCTGGAAAGACTATCGTCACGCCGAGCTTCGGGCCCTTCATCGCCTTCATCCGGGAGCATTTTCGCTATGTAAAGGTGGTGCCGACGAGCGGCTATCAGGAGAGTCTGGATCGAGTCGTTAGCGGTCAAGCCGACGCGGCGGCTTTGAACATCGAAGAAGGTGCCGAGACTGTCAACGCATCATATGCGGGCAAGATCACCGTGCCGACCACGATGTTCGTAAGCGAGCCGCTCGGACTGGCCGTTGGCAAAGGGCAGCACGCGGATCTCATACGGCGAATGAACGAGGGACTCGCGGCGATCCGCGCCGATGGGACCCTGCAGCAAATCGAGGCGCGCTGGAGGCACTAACCTCTACGGATTACGCGAAACTCGCCGGGATTCGAAGAGACGAGGTGGCACTCGAAAACGCAAAAACGCCGCGCGGGTGTTGGAGCGGGCCTCTGCCGCGCCCACGTAAACACTCGATGCAGCATCTATCCCCGCGCCACGCCTCCAAAAACCTAGGTCGACCACCGTGGATCATTAACGCGCAGCCGTGCACTCCCGGAAAGACCACAGCAACGATTGCGGGGAGGCGTAGAAGATGACAGCGTACTCGCCGCCGGGAATTTTCGTCGCCACTGAGCTCGGGGACGTTTGCGTGCCATGCGGTCCTCCGTTGGCGGCCAGACTTCGGGCGGCAAACTGTGAGTCCGCTGGTCTGAAAACCGCCCACGTGCGAAACCCAGCGCTTCTTTGCGTAGGCGAAATGATGATTAGCAGTATGCGCACAGCGAGACCATCGTAGGCAATGAAGGCCGGCGGTCCGCGATAGTAAAGCCACCGTAGACCCATGATACAAAGGGCCTAGCGACGAGCCTTTGCGCACTCTTAAAGCTGTTCTGGCCGAATTAGGCCAGGTAAGCCGCACACCTCAAACGAAGTCACACTAAGGAATCGTTTCGCTGATACGCCAAGGTATATGACTGTGGAGATAGAGCGGAATGGGATAGCGTTCGACCTGGACGAGTTCTTGACTCAGCCGTTAATAGCGCATCTGGCGACTTCGTCGCCGCAAGGGCCGCGTGAGTCGCCTCTCTGGTTTTTATGGGAGGACGGTTACATTTGGCTTATCGGGACCACGACGGATTCGTTCCCGAAGCGAATATCTGACGACCGGCGGTGCGCTATTGGCTTTGTAGAGTTCGAACTTGATCGCGGAATACTTCGACACGTCGGAATGAGAGGAGCCGCCACGATCGAGCGTTTGAACGAGGAGCGTTTGTATCGCCTTTTGAGGCGTTACCTTGGCGACGAGGTTGGTTGGAATCCCAAGTTTAGGGCGACTGTGATAGACGACCTTGACCTAATGGTTCGATTCGCGCCGGGCTCGGTGGTTATGAGGAACCAATCATACTTTAAGGAGTCACTACGGTTACCAGACG
Source organism: Candidatus Cybelea sp. (assembly GCA_049578945.1). Classification (GTDB taxonomy): domain Bacteria; phylum Vulcanimicrobiota; class Vulcanimicrobiia; order Vulcanimicrobiales; family Vulcanimicrobiaceae; genus Cybelea. The sequence goes on from JBAUMX010000195.1 coordinate 3,385, forward strand.
AATAATCGAATCGACCATTTCCGAGAGCATCGAGGGTGACTCTTAACCTTTCTTGGAAACGAAGGTGACGCCGCCCCGGGGACCCCGGACCGCTACGGTAAATATCAGCGCAACGAGTCGCAAGACTAGGAGTGATCCGACGATGATCAACCGTGATCAGCTTGAGCTTCTAAGAGCCGACCCTGAGATCAGCAACCTATTGAACTCTGTTTCGCTTAAGCCAGAAGCCGTCGCAGCTTTGGATGACGCTAGGAAGAATCAGATTGTGGATATGCTTGCGAAGAGATTCTCGGAAATCGGGCTCAAAGAAGATTCTGAGCCGAATCGGCTCTGTCTCGCGATCGAGCGCTTGCTGGACATTTTTAATGGTAGCTAACATATGTCGAACGGAACAGAACCTATCTCCATCGTACGAGAAAACTAACAGAGACTATCACAACTTAGCGCCCTAGCTCGTCGCGACAGTGTTCGCAGAACTCCGGAAAGCGACGCCCATCGGGTCCGGTATGAAACTGAGTGTGAACGGCTAAGCTCTGGTCGATTCGCCTTGGTCGTCGCGACACTCTTGCGATCGAGAGCGCCAACAAGATTAGGAGGAGGACAAGTAGC
>JBAUMX010000196.1:0-8472 GCA_049578945.1 Candidatus Cybelea sp.
GCGCCTGCCAGCACGGCGATCGCAATCGCCGCCGCGGCCGCCGCGCTAACGCCGGTAAGATACGGATCGGCCAGCGGGTTGCGCAGCATTCCTTGCAGCAACGCGCCGCAGAGCGCCAACGACGCGCCGACCGTCGCCGCGATGCAGACACGAGGCAGCCGGAGCTGCCAGACGATCGTGTTGAGAACGCTCGATTGATGCGGGTGAGCGAGTTGGTCGGCGACCTGCGCGACGGTGAGCGGTGTCCCACCGACCAGTAAGCTCGCTGCGGCGGCGGCCGGCACGATCAGCACGAGCGCAACGGCTCGTAGCGCGTTCAACGGTTGCGTAACTCGACGGTAAAGGAGCGCCCCGGCATCGGATATCCGGCAAAGAGCGCGTAGCGATCGTCGCCGAGATTATAGGCGCGCAACGTAAGAAGAAGCCGCGGCGTCAAGCGATACCCGAGGTCGGCGTCGACCTGCGTGAACGTCGCGGGCTGATAGACGGCGAAGGCCGGCGAGAGGAAGGGGTCGGCGGCCTCCTGCGGTCCTTGCGTCCGCGCGACGATCCGGAATTCGTCGAACCGGCTACTCGGCGGAGCGACGTAACGCAGGCCGAGGCTAACTGCAAAGACCGGTCCACGTCCCGGCAAGCGGCTATCGGTGTCGAGGTCTTGCGCGCGGTAGAGGTTCGTAACGTCGAGCGTGGCGTTGTACCCGTGGACGGCGGGCGTCGCAACGGCGAATGACAACCCCGCGAGCGATGCGTGGCCCACGTTTTCGGGGATGAAGAGCGGCGGAGGTGAGACGATCAAGTTCGACCCGCTGGTCGTAAACCAGCCGAGCGAAACGCCTCCCCAGAGCGCTGGTGCGACCAGGGTCACATCGCCGACGCGCGTGCGCTCCGGAGCGAGATTCGGATTCGAGAAGCCGGGATAGTAGAGTTCTTCTGCGGTCGGTGCCCGAAACGCGGTAGCGGCGTTGAGCTTGAGCTGCAGCGCGCGTGAGAGCGGCAAAATGCCGCCGAGCGACGGCGAATACGCGCCGCCCACGCCCCCGTCGCGTTCGCCGCGCAAGCCGGCATAGATTTCTGCGCCGTTCTCTCCGAACCACTGCGACTGCACGTATGCCGCCGTCTGCGCGTACGCGTCAAAGATGGGTGCGTTATCGGCAGCCAACGGCGATCCGCCGCCGGTCCCCTGATCGATGCGCGCGACGCCGCGCATTAGGTCGGCACCATAGACGAGCCGCTCGCGCAGCGTGCCGACGACGTTGCGCAGACTCGCCATCCAGTGCTGATCGTAGAGCATTTGCGCGTACGGCGGATTCGCAGTCAGCGGAGGCGACGGTGTGGGGAACGCGTTTGGACAGCTCGTATCGACGGGCGTGTTGCACGTGTAGGAGAGATCCGCAGAAGAGTCGCCGAGCGCGAGCGATGTCGAGGATTGCGCTCCCGTATGTTCGAGGCTTACACGCAGATTGCGGTTGACGTTGCCCTGCTCGCTGGTCGGCGAGAAAAAGTCCAACGACCCAGGCACGCCGGCGAGCGTGTCGGTGACGTTGCCGCTCAACGTCAGATCGAATGCGCCGATTGGGTGCGAATAGCGCGCAGTCACACCGGTCAGTCCCGCTTGCGCGTTTTGCCGGTTCGAGGCGTTTTCGACGGAGTAGTCGTTTGTGGCGTAGGTGCGCTGGAACGTGACATACGGCGTTTGAAAGATATAGTTCTGTTCGTCGAACGATCCAGTGGAGATCGTGGCGGTGCTGCGTTGCGGCTGCGCTGCGGTGATGATATTGATCACGCCACCCATCGATCCCGAGCCGTAGAGCGTCGACCCCCCGCCTTCGACGACCTCGATGCGATCGATGCCGCTGACGGGAAACTGTCCAAGATCGAGGTCGTCGATCTGCCCACCCGCTATCGGCAGTCCGTCGACCAGCACCAAGACTTCTTGCGACGAGCTGCCGCGAATGCCGACGCTGGTAGTGGCTCCGAAAGCGCCGTAACGCACGACGTTTACTCCCGGAAGGTCTCCAAGCGCATCGGCGACCGTCCGATCTCCGTTACGAGCAATCTGAGCGGCCGTTACGACGTACGTCGTGCGAGCGGTTCGTGTGGCCGATTCTCGGCCGCGGTCGCTCGTGACGACGTGGGCGATCTCGGGCACCGCGGTCGGCGATGGTGATGGTGAAGGAGAAGCCGCGGCTATCGCGGCGACGAGCGTTGCAATCATCGAATCCTTTCCTTTGCGCGAGGCGGATTGTGCAAGAGCGCTTGAAACGGTATCCTGACTCGCGGATCCTCGCCGTTGCCCGTGCCTTCCCATCCATCCAGGACAGTGACGTCGGGCGGCTCCCCGCATACAGTGGCGCGACCGTGCCGGCTTCACACCGGCTTCCCGCGCAAGCGTACGAGCGCCATTGCCCAAAGGTCGTCGCCTTCCTTCCTTCGTAGTCGCACTGGGTGTCTGGGAAAACCGCGCTCGCCTTCGCGTGGTACGCCGCCATGCTATGCGCGTGCGGAGCGCACGCGACCACCGCCAAGCCAACATCGGCGAGCCTCGCCGGCAGCCGAAGAGTCGTAACCTTAGTACCGTCATTCGCCGACGACGTCTACGCGATCGGGGCCGGCGGCGAGCTCGTCGGCGTTTCGGCCTTCACCGATCGGCCGCAAGCGAAGCCGCTGCCGCGCGTCGCCGATTCGAGCAGCGTCGACGCGGAAGCTATTCTCACGTTGCGGCCGACCGTCGTCATCGGCATTCCCGCGCAAGCGCGGTTGACGGAACCGCTGCGCCGCGCGCACGTCCGCGTCGTGCTGCTTTCCGACGACGCGTACGACCGCATATTCGAGAACCTTCGGATCATCGGCGCTCTGACGGGTCACCAGCTACAAGCTCGTACGACGATCGCGCGGCTCCGGCGCGAGACCTCTGCGCTGCGGGCGCGCACGAAAACGTACGTCCGCCGGCCGAGCGTTTTCGTCGTGCTCGGCAGCGGCCCGATCTGGACCGCGGGCACGAACTCGTATATCACCACGCTCATCGCACTCGCGGGCGGTGCGAACGCCGCGAGCGATTTGCACGCCGCCTACGGCCAGTACAGCGCCGAAGCGCTACTTGCCGATCAACCCGATATGCTCGTCGCCGATGCGGCCACGAATCTCGGCGGCGTGCTCGACCGCGAACCGTGGCGCAGCCTGCGCGCGGTGCGGCTGCACCACGTCTACTCGGTCGACCCCGATCTCCTCGAACGTCCCGGTCCTTCCTACAACGATGGACTGCGCTGGCTCGTCGACCGATTGACGCCGCTCGCGATCGCCACACCGTGAACGAAGGCGCCCTCGTCGTCGCCGTCGAGACGCGTGCCTCGCGGGGTTCTATCGAGCCGGAGCTCGCCGAGTTCGAAGCGCTCGCCGAAGCTGCCGGCGCCAAAGTGCTCGACCGCCTCGTGCAGCGTCGCGATGCGATCGATCCGGCGACACTGGTAGGAAGCGGCAAGGCCCACGAGATCGCCGAGCGCGCGGCCGAACTGCATGCCGGTCTGCTCTTGGTGCTCAACGATTTGCGCCCAAGGCAGCGCAAGAATCTCGAGCGGATCGTTCCGTTGCCGATCGTCGACCGCACGATGCTGATTCTCGACGTCTTCGCGCGACACGCGCGAAGCCGGGAAGGAAAGCTTCAAGTCGAGCTCGCTCAACTGCGCTACCGTCAGTCCAATCTGATCGGTGTCGGCGCCGATCTTTCGCGACTCGGCGGCGGCATCGGCACGCGCGGCCCGGGCGAAACCAAACTCGAGGTCGATCGGCGGCGCATCGGAGAGCGGATAGCGGTGTTGAACCGGCAGCTCGCCGACGTCCGGCGCCAGCGGGCGGTGCGCCGGTCCTCGAGCAGTCGCGAGCCGCTCGTTGCGCTGGTAGGTCACACCAACGCCGGCAAATCTTCGTTGCTCAACGCGTTCGCTCGCAGCAACGCTTATGTCGCGGATCGTCCGTTCGCGACCCTCGATCCGATGATTCGGCGAGCGTACCTCAAAGCGGACACGTATATTCGCCTGGCGGATACCGTCGGATTCATTACAGACCTGCCAAAAGATCTCATCAACGCCTTTCGCGCGACGTTGGAGGAACTGCAAGAGGCCGAGCTGCTCTTACACGTCGTCGATGCGAGCAATCCGCAATGGCCGCGCCAGCGTGACGCGGTGGAAGCGATTCTGCACGAGCTCGACCTCGATCGCACCCCGCGGCTGCTGGTCTTCAACAAGTGCGATCTGGTGGTGCCGGAAGCAGCGAATGAAGCAAGCGCACTCTGCGTGAGCGCCAAGACCGGGGCAGGCCTGGATGCGTTGCGCGCCGCACTAGCCGGTCGCTAGACTCTTGCGTGATATGACTGCACGAATCGCTACGTCGATTGCACTCTTCGCTGCGATCTGCGCGGCCGGATGCGACCGCAACGCGGACGACGCCTTCGTCGCCTCGGTGCAACGGCTGCGTCCGGCGGTCGTTCTCTTATCGATGCGCGTGCCGCCCGAAAACAAGAAGGATCGGTACGACGAAGCCTACGCGACCGGCTTCGTCGTCGCTTCCGGCGGCTGGGGCAGCGACGTACTCACGGTGCAGCACGCAATCGACGGCGCCTGGAACATCCACGTCACCGTCGCTAACCGATGGAAAGCGCCCGCGCGAATCGTCGCGTCAAACGAAGATCTCGATCTCGCGTTGCTGCGCACGGCGCGGCGGGCGCTACCCGTCATTGCCCTGCGCTCTGCGTCGCTGCTGCAAAACGACGTCGGCCGGGAGGTCGGTTTGCTCGGCTATCCGGTCCCCGACGACTTCGACGACGAAGGCCTCGGCTTAGCAACCTCGCTGGACACCGGACGGCTCTCGTCGATACGAAAGGATGCCCTCGAGGTGACGCTCTCGATCGTTCCCGGCGAGAGCGGCGCACCGGTCTTTCTGGCAAGCACTGGCGAAGTGGTAGGAGTTGCGGAGTCGCGCTTTGACGAGGAACGCAGCATCGGGTTCGCGCTGCCGATCGGCGACGTCAGGAAGTTTTTACACCACTCGGATGCTGCTCATGGATTTTGAGATCACCATGCGTCGTCACGGTGATGAGCGAGCGATCGCCGACCCACTGCAAGGGCGGACTCTGAAAGAACGCTGCCAGCACGTTGAGCCGGCCGGCGTAACCCGAACGCAGAGCCGAGAATCGGCTCCAAGCCTCGTCGCGGTCGCGTAACGAATATCCGGCCGCTGCAAGACGGTCGCAGGCGCGATCGAACTCCGAGCGTTCGACGCCGACGGTCTCGTCCGGAATTCCCACGCTAAAATAATGTGATAGGTCGCGGGTCGCGTGACGGCCGACGCTGTAGAATATGCGCGCTTGGCCGTCGCCCACCCCATCAATGGTCGTCATCGCGAGCGTCGCCGCATCCAGTAGCGTACCAAGCGTTCCGATCCACGACTGGTCGTCGTGACTGGAACGAAAAAACGCGAGCATCGGATAGGCGAGGTGGCTCTCCATCACTGCGGCGGCCCAGCGCTGGGCGTCGACCATCAACCTCGGGAGGTCGTCAAACGTCTTTGAATAGCCGGCGATTGCGAGCAAGTTGACGCCGCTGGGCGGGCTGCCGGCTCGGGCGGCGACGGTGACCACGAACGTCTCACGCAGTTGGAACGATCCAAAAATGGCGAAGAGAAAAGCGGTTAGGATCGAGAGGTACGACAGACCGGCAAGGGCGGCGAGAACCGACGCGAATCGCGGGAGTGCGGTGCGGCCGACGATATCGCCGTAACCGATCGTCAGAAGCGACGTTCCGGCAAAGTAAAGCATCGATCCGAACGATGTGTGACTGGGCGATATTCCCCCGTGCATTCCCCAGAACGCCGAGCCGAAGCCTAAAATCAGCAACCCCGCCCATATACCGATCATCGATACGAGCGTGAGCGGAGCGAACACGGCCAAGAAATCTTCGCGCCGGTTGGCGTCGACGCCGTAGAGCCGCCACGCGAGCTTGGGCCATACGTACCACATGGCGCGCCATACAAAGAAGCTGATTCGGTAGTTCCGCCCCGTCGCGCGCGGCATCACGACGACCTGGAAAACGTCGCTGAGCGTGAACGCAATGACCGCGACGCCGAACGCTATGCTGAGGATGTTTGTAAACATGAGTCGCGCCGAAGCTTCTGCGCAGCGGGGCAGTAAGCCGCCTTAAGGCGAATCCATCCGGAATGTCGGTGGTCTTCGTCACCGGACCCGTCCGCTCGGGGAAAAGCGCGTTCGGGGCACGGCTGGCCCGCGAAAGCGGTTGCGCCGTAACCTACATCGCGACCGCGGCGGGGGCTCCCGAAGACGTCGAGTGGCGCGCGCGTCTCACGCGTCACGTCCGCCACCGGCCCGCTTCGTGGCGAACCGTCGAGACCGCCGCGATGACCGACGAGGCGCAACTGGCGCTCTTTCATGAAGCGGATCCGGCTTCTTGTCTGCTCGTCGACGCGCTTGGAACGTGGCTCGCGGCGCGCATTGCCGCTCGCATCGATCTGCTAGAGATCGATTACACCGTGCTCGAGTCGCAACTCGACGAAGAGGCGGGAGCCTTCGTCGATGCGATGCTCGCCTCGCCGGCCTACGTTATTGCCGTGAGCGAGCAGATCGGCTGGGACGTGGTACCGGTCGCAGCATCGGCGCGGCTCTTTCGCGATACGATGGGCCGCATGGCGCAACGCCTCGCCAAACGTGCCGAACGAGTCTATCTCGTCATAGCGGGCTATGCGGTGGACCTGCGCGTGGCGGGCGTAACAATCGGCGATGCCGGCGAACCCGATGACTGAAGCGCTGGTTCTGCTCACGTTCCTAGCCGCGGTCGTCGTGCTCAGCATCGCGGCGAAGCGTTGGCGGGTTCCATATCCGATCGCCTTCGTTATCGGAGGCGTCGCGCTTGCGTTCACGCGTCATCTGCCTCGGCCTCACCCCGATCCCGAGCTGATCATGCTCATTGTCGTCCCGCCGCTGCTCTACGGTGCCGCCTGGTCGACGGATTGGATCCAGTTCCGGCGCGCCGCGCTGCCGATAACGCTTCACGCGGTGGGGCTCGTAATCGTCACGATGGCGGCCGTTGCGGTCGTCGTTCACTTCGCGGCTCCCGCCTTCACGTGGCCGTTGGCATTCACGCTCGGTGCAATCGTCTCGCCGCCGGACGCGGTCGCGTCGGAGGCGATCTTCGAGCGACTGGCGATTCCGCGGCGCGTCGCGGCGATCGTCAGCGGCGAGTGTTTGATGAACGACGCAACCGCGCTCGTGCTCTATCGCTTTGCGCTCGGCGCGGCGATCTTAGGTACCTTTTCGCTCGCGCACGCGAGTCTCGAGTTCGTCGTGGTCGCCGTCGGCGGCGTACTCGTCGGCGTCGCGATCGCCTTCTTGCTGGAAGGAGTCCTGCGTTACATCGCACGGCGCGGCTTTGCCGACGCGCTAATCGCGAGCGTCGTCTTCTTGCTCGCGCCGTTCGCCGCGTATCTTCCGGCTGAAGCGCTTCACGTTTCCGGCGTCCTGGCCGCGGTATCGGCTGGGATCCTGCTCGGCCGGCGCTCGGAGAGTTTCATCGATTCCGAAACGCGCGTGCTTGCCGCGTCCGTGTGGCGCCTGCTGATCTTCGTGCTCAACGCCTTCGCGTTCTTACTGATCGGCCTCGAACTGCCTTTCATTCTCGAAGTGCTCGAACCGCACGTGCGCGATTACGCTCTCGCCGGTTTGCTCTTAAGCGCGACGGTGATCGTCGTGCGGATCGCGTGGATATTTCCCACCAGTTATCTTCAGTGGATGCTTAACCCGGCGCTGCGCAGGCGCGATCCCAAGCCCTCTTGGCCGCGAGTGGCCGTGCTTTCGTGGGCGGGCATGCGCGGCATCGTTTCGCTTGCGATCGCGCTGGCGCTGCCGTACACGCTCGGCGGCGAGCCGTTCCCGCAGCGCAGCGTTATGATCTTCTTCACGTTCTGCGTGATCTTCGTAACGCTGGTGGTACAAGGCTTAACGCTTGGCCCACTGATCGAGCGGCTCGGCGTGACCGAGACGAGCCAAAGCCAAAAGCGTGAGACCGGCGTGCGGATTCGCGCGCTGGAAGCCGCCATCGCGCGGCTGCGCGACGAGGCGTCGCGTCGCAAATCGCCACTCGACCGTGAGGTCGCGACCCGGATTCTCGAAGAGTATCGTCACCGCGTCGACGTCCTGCGGGGCAAAGCCGAGATGGACGAAACCGACCAAGCCAGCGAAACCCGCATCGACCGGTCGTTGCAGAAGGAAGCCTTGGCTGCCGAACGGCAAGCGATCGCCGAGCTGCGCCACGCCGGGGAGATTCCCGACGAAATTTATCGTTCGATCGAATACGATCTCGATCTCGCGGCGCTGCGTCTGAGCTGAGCGGCGAACGGAATCCCTTAGGTGGGGCTTGGCGCCGGAGAAGCGCTCGGCGCCGCGGGAGAAGCGCTCGGCGCCGCGGGAGA
>JBAUMX010000197.1:0-17097 GCA_049578945.1 Candidatus Cybelea sp.
GCCATACGCCGAGAAGCGGCTTGCAGATAGTCTCGGTCTGCTCACGTTGCTCTATCCGCCTTTGCTCGCGCTGGGCTTCGATGAGTTTCACGAGCTCGGACTCTTCGCGCCGCTCGCGTTGGGGCTCGTTCTGGCCGCCGACCGCGGCCGCTGGATTTGGTTTGCGATCTGCGCGATCGTTGCGATCGGCTTGCGCGAGGACGTCGCGCTGACGCTCGTCGTCTTCGGGATCGTTCTGATCGCGATCGCAGCACGCAATACACGCCCTATCATCCAGGCTGCGTCGGAGGAGGGTCGCGGCTTGCTCGACGGTGTCGCGAGCGTTCCGCGCCGGCTCGCAATTGCAGGCTCCGCGCTTGCGACCGGTGCGGCGGCGGCTTTGGCCGCATACTACGCGATCGTCACACCGCAATTGGGAGGATGGGTTCCTAGCCACTTTTACGTCTACCCATTCGCAGACGGTCCGCTCGCGTTGGTCGTTTCACCGATCGCCCACCCGCTGCAGTTTTCGCGTGCCATCTTCACCTTCGGACGACTGACCTACGTGCTCGAGGCGCTGGTGCCGCTCGCCTTTCTGCCGCTGCGTTCGTTGTGGGTCCTGATGGCGCTGCCCGGCGCGGCGATCGTGCTGTTAGCCAACTCGGGGTACGTCTGGCGAATGGGAGATCACTATGCCGCCCTTTGGATTCCGTGGCTGCTCGTCGCGACGATTGCCGGCGTCGCGTCGCTGGCGCGCCGGGCCGGCAATCGCTTCGCCGGACGCGCAACGCTAGCCGCGGGAGTTCTCTGCGTCGTTTTTCTGATCGCCTTCAATCCAATGCACCCGCTGCATTACCTGCACCCGTACTACCACGATCTCGCCGACGCGCGCCGTGCGCTCGGCTGCGTTCCGAAGGCCGCATCGTTGGCAACCTACGATGAATGGTTCTCGGCGGTCGCGGCGCAGCGGCCGCGCGCGACGATCGACCGGACCGATGGCGTCCGGTATCTCGTGTATGCAAGCGATTTCGCGAGCGACCCGAATCAAACGCGTCTGATGCCCAACATCAGCCGGGGACTTGCGAGCGGTCGGTATCGCATCGCCTGCCGATACGGTGACGTCGTGACGTACGAGGTAACCGGTGCGAAGTAACATTCCGGGACCGAGCCGCATCGCCACCCTGCGCGGATTGCTTCCCGTGCCATTTCGGCGCTTCCCCGACTTCTTGAGTGCGATCAACGCGCGTTACGGCAACGTGGTCGCCTTTTCGCTGCCGTGGCGCAACTACGTCTTCATCAACGACCCGGCCTTGATCAAAGAGGTCTTGGTCACCCAGCAGCACGCTTTCTCAAAGTCGCTCGGCACTCGAGTGCTGCGGCTCTTGCTCGGCGAGGGCTTGCTCACGAGCGAAGACCCGCTCCATCGTCAGATGCGGCGAGTCGTTCAGCCGGCCTTTCACCGCGAGCGGATGGCGGAGTACGCGCGAATAATGGAGCGCGACGCGCTCGAGTTTACGGAGCGGCTGCGCTTGGGCGCTTTCGACGCGCACGCCGCAATGACCGCGCTTACGTTGCGGATCGCGACCGAGACGCTCTTCGGAAGCGACGAGAGCGATTCGGCGCAAGCGGTCGCCGAGGCACTCCGCCTTATGATGAACGAGTTCCCCGCGATGCTCACACCGCTCGGCGCGCTGCGCCAACGGCTGCCGCTGCGTAACACGCGCGATTTTTGGCGCGCGCGCCGCATGTTGGACTCGATCATCTACGCGCTGATCGCCCGTAGGCGGCGCGACGGCAGCGATCGCACCGATGCGCTTTCGCTGCTCCTCGCGGCCGGCGACGCCGAGTCCACGGATCGGCCGGTCGACGAACAAATTCGCGACGAGATCATGACGCTCTTCATTGCCGGTCATGAAACCACCGCGAATCTGCTGACATGGACGCTCTATCTCTTGGCGCAGCATCCTCAGATCGATGCGCGTGCCGGAGAAGCCGCTCTAAACGGTAACCGCGATTACATCGATCGCGTGGTGAAGGAGGTCTTGCGTCTCTATCCGCCGGCCTGGATCATTGGGCGCGAGTCGCTCCGCGATGTGACGCTGAGCGACGGCCACCGCATTCCGTCAAAAATGACGATCTTTTTAGCGCCGCTGCTCTTACATCGTCGCGCCGATTACTTTCCCGATCCCGACACGTTCGATCCCGACCGTTGGCTGGGAGCAGAACCGCCGCCGTTCGCCTACGTTCCCTTCGGCGCCGGCGCTCGCCGCTGCATCGGCGAGGATTTCGCCCGCAACGAAGCGGCGATCGTACTGACAGAAGTCTTACGGCGATTCAGCTTTGCGCCGGCACCGGGTCCACAAGTGCGGGTCGCGCCGTTGGTTACGCTGCGCCCGGCCGGCCCAGTGATGCTGCTTGCAAGCTCGCGGCACGCCGCGCCGATAGGCGCAAGCGTTTGAGTTACGGTTGAGGTGTTCTAGCGTCGATTGAGGCGCCGAGAGGACACGATCTGCGCTGTTCCGGTGCGCCAATTTGGCTCGACGACACCTGCCAGCATTGACCCAGCAGCGAGCAATAACAGACTTTTAGCGAAATGCGTCCAGCGACACGGCGTACCGCGTGAATTGTGGAGCCGGCAGTCTGCACTTCGAGAAGGCGGCGCGTCACCCCGGCGCTCAACACCACCGACCCGTCGAGGTTGGCATCGGTAACGCGCGTGACTCCTTTGACGTGCATTCGATGCGCGACGCGGCCGTACTCGACGATTACCGCGTCCCAAGAAGGTACTTTCTTGCCGTCGAGTTCGATCTCAGCAGAACGAATCAATGCCGGCCCAAGACCGTAGTTTGTGATGGACAGACTGACTGCTTGCGGGTTGAAGGTGCGATCGATGCTGAGATACGGCCAGACGGTAGCGCTAAGCTGCTCGCCGATCACGCGCGTCTGATATACGGAAGCCAGCGCAGCGATCGTGCTGATGAGCAGCGCGCAAAACGCGATAATGAAGTCGAACCGGAAGCGCTTCTCGTCCATCTACGACAAGCGGATCAGTGCTCGAATGCGGTAATGCTTTCGTCGGGCCCCGCCGGCTCGACGCGTCCGCCCAAATATTTGCCTAGAAAGGCTTCCACGGCGGCGTTAAACCGGCGACTGTTCTCCGGACGCGCGAAACCGTGACCCTCGTCGGGAAAGACGATGTATTCGACCGGCTCGTTGTTCTTGCGCATCGCTGCCACGATTTGGTCGCTCTCGCGCTTGTTGACGCGCGGATCGTTCGCGCCTTGTCCGATTAGCAGCGGCACTTTGATCTGATCGGCTTTAAAGAGTGGCGATTGCGAGTTCAAGAAATCGACCGTATCGCCCATCCGCAAGGCAAAGGTCGCGCGGATCGTCGACCAGTAAGGCGGAATCGCTTGCAGTAACGTGTTCAAGTTCGACGGCCCAACGATGTCGACGCCCGCCACAAACGCATTGGGCGAGAACGTGACGCCCGCGAGCGTCGCATACCCGCCGTAGCTGCCGCCCATAATCGCGACCTTCGACGGGTCCGCGTAGCCTTGGGCGACGGCCCAGTTCTTGGCGTCGATGAGATCTTGATGCATCGTGCCGGCCCACTGCCGATTTCCGGCGTTGAGGAAACTCTTCCCGTAGCCGGTCGAACCGCGGAAGTTTACTTGGAGCACGGCATACCCGCGATTCGCTAGCCATTGTATGGTGCCGCTGTATCCCCAGTTGTCGCGTGCCCACGGTCCGCCGTGGACGTACAGGACCATCGGCAGATTCCTGGGCGGCACTCCGACGGGCAGCGTCAGATACCCGTGAACCGTAAGCCCGTCGCTTGCGGTGTACGTGATCGGCTGCATCGGAGCCAGCTTGTAGTTCAGCAACGCTGGGCGTGAAACGAAGAGAAACGTGCCCTGCTTCGTGTCGCGGTCGTACGAGTAGTAGGAAACCGGCCCGTTGTCGACCAGATAGGCGACGATCAGACGCCGGCCGTCTGCGGTGCTGCTGAGAAAGCCAAGATCGCCGGGATGCAGGGCGTGCAGGGCGCTGAAATCGGGCTCGTACGACGGATCGAGGACGTCCCATTCGGTTCGGGCGCGCTCGAACGAGACGGCGGCGAGCTTTCTGGATTTTGCATCGACCAACGGGCTGCCGACGTCGTAGGTCGGATCCGAAGCCGTCACCGAAAACTGACCGGTGCTCAAATTGTAGACCAGCAGGCGCGACGAGTTCGTGTCGACGCTCGACGAGACGTAGAGCGAACCGTTATCGGCGCTGAACGCCACCGGCGCGATCTGATCGTCAGCGGATGCCTTCAGCAGTGAGCGCCACGGGGACGAGGCATTTGGGCGAACTAAAATCTCGTTCGATCCGTCGGAGTTATTCTGAAGTGCGGCGCGGACGACGAGGTTATTGTCCTCCGTCCAGCCGCCGACGCTTCCGGGATTTTGCGTATCGAGCGTCGCAACGCCCGTCGTGAGGTTGACCCGATAGACGTCGAAAAGATTTGGGTCTCGCTTATTCGAGGTGATCAGGATCTCGCTTGGAAAACGTGGGTCGACTGCCTCGATATCGGATCGCACCTTGTCGCCGAAGGGCGTGAGATCGCGCGTCGCTTTGGTCGCGGCGTTTGTTTGGAAGACGTGAAAGTTTTCGTTCCCGCCCTTGTCTTGCTCGTAGAGGACGTGCTGCGAATCCGGCTGCCAGACGACGTTGCGAATGGGACGCGCCGGATCGGTCGCGACGACGCGGTCGTCGCTCTTGCCGATCGTGCGCACCCAGATCGAGAGCACCCCGTTGTACGGCGCGAGGTATGCCAGCATCGTTCCATTTGGCGAGATCTCGGGCGAGGCTTTCTGCGGGTTCCCAAAAAGGACGGCCCGCGGAATGAGCGGCGGCAGGTCCGCTCGCGCCGCAAGCGGAGCCGAAAACACCAAGGTCGCGAGCGTCGTTAGCGCGAGTTTGGTGCGAACTCCCGAAGTATGCATCGGTGATCTCTCCTTTCCGGTTTGCTTACGCCAAAACGAGCTGCTTCTCCCCGATATCGGCGTGGTGGATCGCTTCGCGGATCATTTCGTCGGCGATCTCCGGTGAGTGCCAACGCTCGCGCGCAGCCGGCGAGAGCTGGTCGATCGGGTCGAAGTAGACGAAGGCTTTACCGGGCTTGACGCTGGGCGCCGCGTAGACGGCGATCCCGTTCTCGCGATCGTAGTATTCGTAGGAGTGCACGTCGCGCTTGCCGCCGCCACCCGGCGCGTCGCAGACGAAGGTCGGCGTGTTAAAACCGGCGGTGCTGCCGCGCACGAACTTCTCCGTGTCGGTGGCCGTCGCGATCGTGGTGCGTAGCTCCTCGACCCCTTTGACCATGTCGTGCATGTACACGTAGTAAGGGTGCACGTTCACGTGCCCGAGCCGCTTGACGAGTAACTGCATGCGCTCCCGCGTGTCGTTGACGCCGCGGATCAAAACCGATTGGTTGCGCGTGAAGATGCCTCGCTCGAAGAGCACGCGCATCGCCTTCTCGGTAATCCACGTGATCTCTTCGGGTGCGTTGAAGTGCGTGTGGAGCACGACCTCCTTGCCGAGCGTGCGTCCGCGATCGACGATCGACGTCAATGCATCGAGCCACTCGGTATGCGTAAGCAGCTTCATCGGCATGATCGCCGGGCCTTTGGTCGCAAAGCGCATCCGCCGAACGTGCGGGATGTCGAGCAGCGCGTTCCCGATGAACTCGATGTTCTTGGGCGGAAGCTGGTAGACGTCGCCGCCGGAGATCACGATGTCCTCGAGCTCGGGCCGGTCCGCGATATATTGGAAGGCATCGTGCCACTGCTTGGGCGTCTTGGCCAGCGGAATCTTGTCGACGTATGCGGTGTCGGGCCCGATCGCGTAGCTGCGCGTGCAGAACCGGCAGTACACCGGGCAAACATTTAGCGGTAAGAAGAGCGCCTTGTCGACGTAGCGATGCACTAGACCCGGGACGGGCGAGTCTTCCTGCTCGTGCAGCGAGTCGAGGGTCAAGCGCGGATGATCGGGCAGAGCGGTCGAGGCGAGCGGAATGAACTGGCGCCGGATCGGATCGCCGATCGGATCGTTCCAGTCGATCAGCGCAATCGCGTACGGCGAGACGCGCACCGCCATTGGGGCCTGGTGGAATCCCGCTTCTGCATCCCTGTAGAACTCCGGCGAGCAGACGCCGCGGATTGTCTCGAGCAGCTCTTCGGCCGTCTTAACCGACTTTCGGGACTGCCAGAGATGGTCCAGGAACGTCGCTTCGTCGACATCGGCGTACGCCGGAATATGACGCCAAAACTCACCTTGTTTGAGGTTCTTGTACTCGAGCTGTTCGGGGGGCGCGGGTGGCTTGACGTGATGGATGGCAGCGGCGGTGCTCATGTCGTCGTTCCTTTTCGGTATTTCGAATTGAAGTATGCAAGCAAGTCGGGGTGGTCCCGCAGGGTTCGCAACGCGATATCGGCATGGTCTTTTGCGTAGCCGTTTCCGATGATCATCGTGACATCGCGCCCGATGCCCTCGGCGCCCAGCGCCGCCGCGGTGAACGACGTTGCCATCGAAAAGAAATAGACCGTTCCACCGTCACGCGCGCAAAGAATCGAGCAAAGCTCCGTTCCGGGCACATTCACGCAGTTGATCACAACGTCTGCGAGCTGCGGAGCGACGGCTTCGAGCCGGCCGCTCGTCTCGAGTGCCCGGCGGGCGTCGACGGCGATGAGATCGTCGACCAATCCCGCTCGCACTAAGAGTTGCGCCGGCTCCGCCGATGCATCGTGAACGAGACCGATCACGCGCCCCTTCGAACCCACGCACGCCTTGGCTTGGGCGCACGAGAACAGACCGCTCTTGCCGGCGGCACCGATCACGACAACGGTTTGCCCCTCAGAGCACAGGCGTGGCACCTGGGCGGGCGCGCCCGCAACGTCCAGCACCGCGAGCGCGACGTTTTCGTCGATATCGTCCGGAAGGCGCGCCCAGATTCCGCTCTCAAAGAGTATCGCCTTGCCGCGCACCCAGATGCGCCCGGTCGCGACGTCAACCTCTTCGATCGCGTCGATATGCAACGGCGTCAGGCTCAGCGAGACGAGCGACACGATGCGATCGCCGGTACGGAGGTCAATTCTATCCTGCAACGCCTTTCCGATCTCTAGCACGCGGCCCACGAACATGCCGCCGCTGCCGGTCACCGGATTGTGCTGCTTTCCGCGTTCGCCAACCGTCTTCGTCACGTGCTCGCCGATTTGCCGGGAATCGAATTGACAAACCTCGGCGATCTGCCGGAACGACGCCGAGTCGATGTTAAGTACGTCGACCTCGCAGAGAATCTCGTTCTCGCGGGCAACCGGCGTGTTGTCGATTCGCCACGCATCTTGCGGCATCGCGCCGGCCGGTTCGAGCACGCGGTGGGCTCCAAGCGGATGGGAGTTCGAGGTCACTGAAGTTTGCACGCTAACGAACCGTCACGCCGCCGCGCTCGAATGGCATGCTCAGTACGACGGTGGTTCGGGTCCGCGCCATTCCCGGGGTCGCCTTGAGACGAGCGAGCAGCTCGTCGAGATGCTGGGTTGAACGAGTGACAACCTTGCAGACGAAGCTTTCCTCGCCTGCGACCGAGTGCACCTCACAGATTTCGGGCATCTCGCTGAGGCGTCGCGTAAAATCATCGTACGCGCAGTCGGGCGAAGTGTAGCAGCTCACGAAGGCAGTCAAATGAAGTCCGAGACGCTCGGCATCGAGGAGCGCCGAATATCCGCGGATGTAACCTCGCTGCTCGAGGCGCTTCACGCGGTCGTGGACCGCTGGAGCCTTGAGCCCAACCAACGCCGCCAGCTCGGTAAAGGTCGATCGCGCGTTGCGTTGCAACGCGTCGAGGATTTGGAGGTCGAGCTCGTCCAGCTCGTGATTAATCATCACCATATTCGACATTGGAGCAGATTTGCCGAACAATATTCGGCCTCGTAACAATAACACCACAAATCCGTTCGGGGCAACCCTCGGTTTATGGTTTTCTTGTTTTCTCACGCTTGGGCTGGCGGCCGGCTGCAGCAAGGGGACCCAGCCTGAGGGCCCGGCGGCCGTGCGATTCGACCTGGCTGCCGACCCTCGCAGCCTTAACCCGCTCTTCCTTACTCCCGACGCCGCCTCGGTCGAGCTGCAGGCGGCTCGCCTAGTCTTTGAGCCGTTCATCGATCTCGATCCACGCGGGCGCCCGCAGCCGGCACTCCTGGCAGAGATCCCCACCCGCCGCAACGGCGGCATCTCGGCCGACGGGCGGACGATTCGCTATCGCCTGCGCCCGGGAGTCCGATGGAGCGACGGCAGGCCGGTCACCGCCGCCGACGTGCTCTTCACGTTACGTGCGATCCTCGATCCGCGTAATCCGGTTCGCTCGCACGAAGGCTACGAGCTGATCGACCGGGCTTCAGCCCAGGGGCCGCGGACCGTCGTCTTTCACCTGGCACGACCTTGGGCACCGGCCGTCATGACCTATTTTTCGTACGGTACGTCGCCGCAGTTCGTCTTGCCGTCTCATATCTTGAGCGCTGAGGTTCCGCTGGCGCGGGCTGCCTTCAACGCCGCGCCCATCGTCGGCGACGGGCCCTATCGCTTCGTCTCGTGGCGGCGCGGCGAGGGGCTTGCGTACGCCGCGAACGCTCGCTATTGGCGCGGCCCTCCGCCGGTTGCCGATCTGGCAATTCGGACGATACCCGACCCGTCGACGAACTTGCTCTTGCTGCAGTCGGGAGCGCTGGATTGGAATCTACTCGCCCCCGCGCAACTCGCGGTCGTCCGCCGCGATCCGAGTCTCGCCTTCCTCACGGTGCCGACTGCGGTGGTCGCCGGCCTTGCGTTCAACACCGCGCGTCGCCCGCTCGACGACGTGCGCGTTCGTCGTGCAATCGCGATGTCGATCGACCGTAACGAAATCTCGCGAAAGATCACGCTCGGCTTCTACCCGGTGACGAACATGATCCAACCGCAGTTCTCCTGGGCGTTCGATCCTTCGGTCCGCCAGCCGGGGTACGATCCGGCTGCCGCCGATCGGCTCCTCGACCTCGCCGGCTGGCGGCGCGGTCCCGATGGAGAGCGCCGGAATAACGGTGCGCCGCTCCATCTCGTTTACGTGCAGTTTCCGGAGAGCGCGACCGGCGTGCGGGTCGCGACGTCGGTTCAGGCCTCGCTGCACGAGCGCGGCGTCGACGTCACGATCAAAGCCGTCAGCAACGCGCAACTCTTTCTCCCTCGCACCGGCGTACTTGCAGCCGGTGACTTCGACCTCGCGTACGTGCCCTGGACGATGGGCGCCGACCCCGACGACTCCGCGGTGCTTGGATGCGGCGGAGCTTCGAACTACATGGGTTGGTGCGATTTACAGGTCGATCGCCTCGAGCGCGCGGCGCTCGCGCAGACCGGTGCGAACGCGCGCAAACGGCTTTACGCTCAGATCGGTCGAATCGTAGCCCGGGACGTTCCGGTGCTTTACTTGTTCAACGCCGATTATATTTACGCGTATCGCAAACGCTTGCGCGGCTTCGCGCCGAATGCGTTCGTACCGACATGGAACGCCTATCGGTGGCGGCTGGGGAGGAAATGAGCGTTCTTTCGCTGGATGCGGTCGGATGATCGAGTTCTTCTTGCGGCGCCCGCACTTTGCGGCCGTAATGAGTTTCATCGTTCTGCTTGCCGGCCTGATCACGATTCCGGCGTTGCCCGTCGCGCAGTATCCGCAGATTTCGCCGCCGACCGTGACCGTCACGTCGCAGTATCCCGGCGCGACCGCCGCGATGGTGATGCGCTCGGTGACGACGCCGCTCGAGATCAACATCAACGGTTCGGACGGCTTGCAGTACATGCAATCCTATTCCAGCGCCAACGGGACGAGCGCGATCACCTGCACCTTCGCTCTGGGCACCGATCCGACGATCGACCAGACCAATGTCCAGCACGGCGTCGATCTCACGTTGTCGCAGCTGCCGCAAGCCGTTCAAAGCGAGGGCGTGAGCGTGCAGAAGAGCTCCGGCAACATCACGATCGCCGTGGCGATGCTCTCCACCAGCTCGGCGGTCTCGGACGTCGCAGTCAGCAACTACGCGGACCTCAACGTCATCGAGAATCTCAAGCGCATAGCCGGCGTCGGTCAGGTCGAGGTGCTCGGCGACCGCACCTACGGCATGCGCATCTGGGTAGATCCGCACAAGCTGCAAGCCAACAACGTCTCGATCGACACCGTTCTCAACGCCATCAAACAAAATAACGCCGACGTTGCCCCCGGAGCCATCGGCCAGCCTCCCACGACGGGTTCGCAACCATTCCAGATTCCGATCGCGATTAACGGCCGGCTGCAGTCGCCCCAAGAGTTCGAGCAGATCGTCATCGCGGCGCAGCCGAACGGCGGCTATCTGCGGCTCGGCGACGTCGCGCACGTCGAGCTCGGCGCGCAGAACTACATCACCTCCGCCCGATATAACGGACAGACCTCCGTCGTGCTTGCCGTCATCGGCGAGCCGACCGCAAACTCGCTGCAAATCTCGAAGAACGTCAGGCAAACGATGGCGCAAATCGCCCAGACGATGCCGGCCGGCTACGCGTACAAGATTGCGTTTGATACGTCCGACTTCGTGCGGGCGTCGATCAAGGAGGTCCTGGTAACGCTGCTGATCGCAATTCTTTTGGTCGTTTTGGTCATTTTCATCTTCTTGCAGAGCTGGCACAGCACGATCATTCCGTCGATCACCATCCCCGTCTCGTTGATCGGCACGTTCGCGGCGATGAAGCTGCTCGGGTTTTCGATCAACACGCTGACGCTCTTCGGCTTGACGCTGGCAACCGGATTGGTCGTCGACGACGCGATCGTCGTGCTGGAGAATATCGTCCGTCACATCGTCGACGACAGGAGCTCGCCGTTCGAGGCGACCGTGCGCGCGATGCGCGAGATCGGCGGCGCCGTCGTCGCCACGTCGCTCGTCCTCATGTCGGTCTTCATTCCGGTCGCGTTTCTGCCGGGAACGACCGGCCTGCTCTTCCAGCAGTTCGCGTTGACGATGGCGGCCTCGATCGGAATCTCGCTCTTTACCGCAATGACGCTCGCTCCGGTGCTGACCTATCTTCTCGTGCATGGTGCCGAGCCGACCCACAACCGTTTCATGCTGTCGTTCAACGACCGGCTTGTAGCCTTCACCAATTGGTATCGGGCCCTCGTACCGCGGTTGATTGCTCGACAAAAGATCGTGATAGCGATTTTCGTTGCCGGAATCGCGTTGCTCGGCTTCATGTTCAAGATCACGCCGACCGGCTTTCTTCCCAACGAAGATCAGAGTCTGCTCTACGTACTCGTGACGCTTCCGATTCAGGCCTCGATCGACCAAACCACCGCCGTCGTAAAAAAACTTGAAAACCTAATGCACAAGATGCCGCAGGTGGCGGCGGTAACCTCCGGGATCGGTTTTGGTTTCGCAAATAACAGCTCGAATCAGGCCACGATGTTCCTGCAACTCAAACCGCTTTCCGATCGGCACGGCGTCACCAACTCGTCGCTCGCCGTGCAGTACGATCTCTACCAGCAGTTTTTGAAGATTCCCAACTTGACGGCCTACCCCGTAAACCCACCGGCGATTCCCGGCTTGGGTTCGAGCGGCGGGTTCTCGATCCAAATCCAAGACATCAACAATCTCGGTCTGCCGACGCTCGATAAGGTCAGCAACAAAATCCTCGCTGCCGCGCAGCGGGATCCGAAGCTGGCGCAGGTTCGCTTTCCCACGATCTTCACCGGTACGTATCTGGTCACCGAGTTCGATCGTTCGAAGGCGCTCGCGTTCGGCGTTACACCGAGCGCATTCTTCGACACGATCAATGGTACGACGGGTTCGACCTTCGTGAACTTCTTCGACTACGGCACGCGCTCGTATCAGGTCGTGCTGCAAGCCAAGGCCGGGCAGCGCACTTCGCCGTCGGATCTCTCTCGCATCTACGTCGCCAACGGCAACGGCGACATGATGCCGGTGAGCCAGTTCTTGAGCACGAAGCTGAGAACGGACAACGTCGCGATCATGCGCTTCAACGAGTACAACGCGTATGAGATTGACGGCAACCCCGGCCTCGGCGCGAGCTCGGGAGAGGCGCTCGACGCGATCCGGCGTCACGTGGTAGCGAATCTGCCCAAAGGAATGGGCTACGACTGGAGCGGCATCGCGCGGCAGCAAGTCCAGAGCGGGCCGCAAACGATCGCCGTCTTCGCGATGGGTTTGCTCTTCGTCTTTCTCGTGCTGGTCGCGCAGTACGAAAGCCTATCGACGCCCTTCGTGATCATGCTGGCGGTACCGCTCGCGCTGCTCGGGGCGATCGGCGCGATCTACGTTCGCCGCTTGGCCGAGCTGTTGAGTTTTCTCATCCACTCGAAGCTGGCAGGACACACGGTACCGATTCCGATTACGTCCTCGGACATTTACGCCCAGATCGGCTACATCATGTTGATCGGTCTCGCCGCCAAGAACGCAATTTTAATCGTCGAGTTCGCAAACCAGCTGCGCGAACAGGGAATGGACGCGGTCGAGGCGGTCGCGCACGCTGCGGCCACGCGACTGCGCCCGATCCTGATGACGTCGATCGCATTCATCCTCGGCATCATGCCGCTCGCCTTCGCTCACGGCGACGGCGCGCAATCCCGCATCTCGCTGGGCACTGCGGTCTTGGGCGGAATGCTCGTCTCGACCGTGATGAATCTGGCGATCGTACCGGTGCTCTACATCGTCGTCATCGAGCTGACCGAACGCGGAAAGCGCAAGAAAGGCCCGACGCAGCCGGGCGATCTGCCGCGCCCGCCGTTGCCGGGGGGTGCGGCGCCTGCCCTGAGCCCCTCGACTTCGCTCGGGGCAGGCTCCGTCGAAGGGCCCGCTACAACGCCTTGACCGCCGCCGTGAGCGCGTCGACCGAAGCTTTTGCGTCGCCGAAGAGCATCGAGGTATTCGGCAGCTCGTAAAGCGGGTTCTCGATGCCGGCGAAACCCGAACGCATCGAGCGCTTGAGAACCACCCCGTTGCCCGCCTTGTCGACGTCGAGAATCGGCATGCCGTAGATCGGCGAACTCTTGACGTTGCGCGCCGCGGGGTTGGTGACGTCGTTGGCGCCGATCACCAGCGCGACGTCGGCGGTGGGGAACTCCGTGTTCGCGTCCTCCATATCGAGCAGCTGGTTGTACGGCACGTTCGCTTCGGCCAGCAGTACGTTCATGTGACCGGGCATCCGCCCCGCGACGGGATGAATAGCATAAAGCACCTTCACGCCGCGCTTTTCCAGCTGATCGGCGAGCGCTTTGACGCTGTGTTGCGCCTGCGCGACCGCCATCCCGTAACCGGGGACGAAGATGACCTTCGACGCGTATGCGAGCATCACGGCGACGTCGTCGGCGCTCGTGCTGCGGATCTGCTGCGGGCCGCCGCTCGCCGATGCGACCTCGGTGCCTCCCGCCGCTCCGAAAGCGCCGAAGAGCACGTTGGTCAGCGGCCGGTTCATCGCGCGGCTCATGGCAACGGTCAGAATGGTGCCGCTCGCTCCGACCAGAGCCCCGCAGATGATCAGCAGCGACGAATCGAGTTCAAATCCTGTGATCGCGACGGCTACGCCGGTAAACGAGTTCAAAAGGGAAATCACCACCGGCATGTCGGCGCCGCCGATCGGCAAGACGAAGAGCACTCCCAGCAGCAGCGCGGCGAGCAGCAGCGCGGCGAACGCCCACGCCGGCACCACTTCGAGCGTCACGACGAACCAGACGGCGAGCCCTAGAATCGCTAGCAGGACGAGCCCGTTGACGATCTGCTGACCCGGGTACGTGACGGGGCGTCCGGTCATCACCTCCTGCAGTTTTAGGAACGCGATAATCGAGCCCGCAAAGCTGATCGAGCCGATAATTGCCGAGAGCACCAGCGAAACCGCAATGACGTCGTCGGTGCTGCTCGCGCCGCTCGCGTTGAAGAACGCGACGGTCGAGATCAACGCCGCCGCTCCGCCGCCCGCGCCATTGTAGAGCGCGACCATCTGCGGCATCGCCGTCATCTTGACTTTGAGCGCCGCGACGATTCCGACCAGGCCGCCGAGCACGACCCCGACCGCGATTGCCCACCAGCCGACCGCACCGGTTTGAACCAGGATCGAGACGAGCGCGATGAGCATTCCGAGCATCGCGAAGCGGTTGCCTCGTCGCGCGGTCGCCGGCGAATTCAGCTCGTGGAGCCCATAGATGAAGAGCGCGATTGCAACCAGATCTGCGAGCGAGGTTCCGATTTCGGTTGCGCTCACTTACCCGGCTCCTTGCGCTTGAACATCTGGAGCATGCGCTCCGTCACCGCGAATCCGCCGAAGACGTTGATGGCGCCAAGCGTAACGGCCGCGATCGCAAGGATCGTCAATCCGGTGGTCGCATCTCCGGTGAAGAGCCGCGCGACGATCACGATCGCGCCGGCGAGAACGATGCCGTGAATGGCGTTGGTGGCCGACATCAGCGGCGTGTGCAGCGTCGTCGGTACCTTCGAGATCACCTCAAACCCTACAAAGATGGCCAGCATCAGCACCGTCAGCAGCTCGATATAGTGAGCGGCGTTCATTTCGATCCTCCGATCAGCACGCTGCCGTCGCGTGCGACCACCGCGCCTTTGGCAACCTCATCGTTCGGATCGATGCTTAGTGCGCCGTCCGCGATCCAGGGCGAGAGCAGCGCGTAGACGTTGCGCGAGTAGAGGCGGCTCGCGTCGGCAGGCATCGTGCTCGGCAAGTTCGTCGTGCCGACGATCGTAACGCCGTTGGGCGTCGTCACGATCTGATCGGGGACGGTGAGCGCGCAGTTGCCGCCGGCTTCGGCGGCGAGATCGACGATCGCGCTTCCCGGTTTCATCGCGGCAACGGCTGCTTCGCTGATGAGCACGGGCGCTCGCCTTCCCGGCACGAGCGCGGTTGTTATAACGACGTCGTTGGCACCGATCTGCTCGACCATCCACTCGCGTTGCCGCGCTTGCTGTTCGGATGTTAGCTCCTTGGCGTAACCACCTGCACCTTCGGCGTCACCGCCGACGTCGAACTCGAGAAAGCTCGCCCCGAGCGAGAGAACTTGTTCCTTCACGACCGCGCGCACGTCGTAGCCGCTGACGACCGCCCCCAGCCGGCGCGCGGTCGCAATCGCCTGCAGGCCGGCGACACCCGCACCGAGCACGAGAACTTTTGCAGGCGCGATCGTGCCGGCAGCGGTGGTGAGCATCGGAAAGAACTTAGGCAGTGTGGTGGCTGCAAGCAAAACCGCCTTGTACCCCGCGATGTTGCTCTGCGACGATAGCGCGTCCATTGACTGCGCGCGCGTGATGCGTGGGATCATCTCCATCGCAAGCGCCGTCAAGTTGGCGGCGGCAAGCCGCTTGACGTACTCGGCGTCTGCAAGCGGATTGAGAAAACCGACGACGATGCTGCCGCCGCGCAATGCCTGGAGCACCTCGTCGCTTGGACGGCCGACTGTGACCAAAACGTCCGCCCCGGCCGCGAGCGACCGCGCGTCGACTGCGAAGGTCGCGCCGGCCTTCTCGTAGAGATCGTCGGGGAACGCGGCCGAATCGCCCGCACCGCGCTGCACGCAGACTCCGACGCCCAGCTTGACGAATCGTGCGACGGTTTCGGGCACGAGCGCCACCCTGCGCTCCTTTTCCGCGGCCTCGCGAGGAACGGCAACGATCATAGCCCCGGCTCATACGGCCTGGAAGCTACGCGGCCCTTCGGAATGCCGGGCAGATTATTCGAGCGTGACGGTATTGGTCAGGTGGCCGACCTTCTCGATCCCGACGTCGAGCACGTCCCCATTTGCAAGAAACTCGGGCGGATTGCGTGCGAAACCAACGCCTTCGGGCGTCCCGGTAGCTATGACGTCGCCGGGGAGCAGCGTCATTCCCTTAGAGAGCTCGGCGATGAGACGCGAGATCGGAAAGATCATCTTGGCAGTGTTGCTATTCTGCTTGCGGACGGCGTTCAAATCAAAGGTGATCTGGAGCGCCTGCGGATCGCCGACTTCTTCGGGCGTCACGATCCAGGGGCCGAGCGGACAACTCGAATCCAAACTCTTGCCTTTGAACCATTGACCGTACTCGCGCTGCAAGTCGCGAGCCGTGAGGTCGTTGAGCGCCGTATATCCGAAAACGACGTTGAGCGCTTCTTCTTGCGAAACGTCTTTGCAGCGGGCGCCGATCACGACCGCGAGTTCGGCCTCGAAGTCGTACTCGCGTGAAATCTGCGCGTCCAAGTGCAAGTCGGAGCCCGGCGCGGCAACCGCAGTCGACGCTTTGGTAAAGAAGGTCGGCATCTTCGGGAGCTTGAGCTCCCGCCCCGCGGCGCGCGCACCCTCGATGGCGTGCTCGAGATAGTTGCGGCCGACGCAGAAGACGTTGCGAGCCGGGCGGACCGGCGCGTCGAGCGAGACGTCGCTCAGCGCAATGAGATCGTCGGAGGTGTGCCATGCAATACGTTCGTGCGGTGCGAGCTCGATGTAATCGCGTAGCGTCTCGGTGGCGATGGTACGGATCATGCCGTCTTCCAGCACGCCCGGCCGCAGGCATCCGTCAGCCGATCGGTAGGTAAGAAACTTCAAGGAGTCTCTGTAACCCGCCTTAGCGAGGGGGCAGGGTGATCAGGGGCGACGGTTTGGGAGTCGGCACGCCGCGGATTTGGTTGAGCGATGGCAGCTTCGAGTTCTGCTCCTGCGCAGCTTTGCGCTGGCGCGCCACGGCCGCGGCTTCCGCCTCAGCCGCCTGTTTCTTGGCCATGTCGATCATGACGGTGGCCGCACCTGGGTCGTTAGCCCAGCTTCCACCCTCGGAGATGATCGCGACGTGACGGGTCACGCCCTTTGTTTTCGGGTTGTAGTCGTACGTTATCCGGTAGAGGCCGACCGTGGCGCTGCCGTCGGGATGCCGAATCCACATCTGAAGCGCGTTGCCGAACGTCTGCAAGTTGAACGTCTGATATTTGCTCGGTTGGCTCGATTTCACGCGCACGACCTGGCCCTTTTTATTGACTTCGACCGTGACTTCGGTGTGGAGGGGAACGGTTGGAAGGTGAAAGACGACTGGGGCG
>JBAUMX010000198.1:0-35891 GCA_049578945.1 Candidatus Cybelea sp.
AAGACGATGTGCGTGCATTTTTCAAAACCTTTCTCGTGACAGAGCGAAGAGCCCTTAGTTTGAAAGTCGGAATGATGCCGCCTTGCGCCTCGCATGACCAAAACATGACGTACGGAAACGGGCAGGCTCGACATGCTCAGCATGAGACTTGCAGGCTATTCAACAAGTAGCGCGCGTGAAGCTTCAAATCGGCGTGATGGGCTCGTCCGGCGGCATTCTGACCGGCGCCGAGCTCGAATTGGCCCGACGCCTTGGCGCACGCATTGCCCGTCGCGGAGGCTTGATCGTTACCGGAGCCTGCCCCGGTCTTCCTCACGCGGCGGTTTTGGGGGCGCACGAAGCCGGCGGCGAAAGCCTGGGGATTTCGCCTGCGCATTCGCGCGAAGAGCACGTCGAATTGTACGAATCGCCGACCGAGCCCTACACCGCCATTGCGTTTGCGGGATCCGGCCTCATGGGGCCCGAGGTTGACAATATCCACAGCTCGGATTTCGTCATCTTTATCGCCGGGCGCAGCGGAACGCTGGGCGAGTTTTGCATCGCGTACGACGAAGGGAAGCTCATCGGCGTGTTACGAAACTCCGGCGGACTCTCAAATCAGTTTGCCCAGATTGCGGCGCTCTTCAAGAAAGAGACGGGTGCCGTCATCATTCAAGACTACGATCCCGGGGATTTGATCGATCGCTGCGTCGAGATGTTTGAGCAGGCCCGGCGTTCCAGCGCGGTGGCTTTCGAAAACGTGCCCCGTGGCTGAGCTGACCTTCATCGGCGCGGCGGGCACCGTGACCGGCAGCAAGCACCTCGTCTCGACCACCGGAAAGAGGTTCTTCATCGATTGCGGACTCTTCCAGGGGCCGCGCGAGATCGAAGCCCTCAATTACGTTCCGCTGCCGATTGCTCCGCCCCAGCTCGACGCCATTGTCATCACGCACGGTCATTTGGATCACGTGGGCTATCTGCCGAAAATCGTTCGAGACGGGTATCGCGGGCCGATCTACTGCACGCCGCCGACCGCGGACGTGATCGAGATCGTGCTGGAAGACGCCGCGCACCTCCAGCATCATATGCACGAGCGCGGATTTCACCGCGAGCGTTCCCACGGCTTGGCGCCGTTTTTCACCGGGACTGACGTGAAGGCGACGCTTCGTCAGCTCAAAGCGGTAGCGCCGGAGAGCGACTTCGACGTTTGCGGCGCGACGATGCGGTATCGCTACGCGGGCCACATTATCGGTGCCGCGTTCGTCGAGATGGAGTGCGAAGGTAAGCGTGCGATTTTTTCGGGCGACGTGGGTCGATACGGCTCATCGCTGCTCTACGATCCCGCGCGGCTCGGTTCGGCTGATACGGTCGTTTGCGAAGCCACGTACGGGAACCGAAACCATCCGCCAGATTCACTCGACCAGCTGAGAACGACGCTGCTGGCGGGCATTGAGGCGGGGGACCGATCATCATACCGACGTTCGCGGTCGAGCGAGCACAGGATTTGCTGGTGGCGATCGGCCGGCTTCAAGACGCCGAGGCCGAGATCGCAAAGCTTCCAGTCTACCTCGACAGTCCGATGGCGATCAAAGTCGACGGAGTCTTCACCCGTTATCCCGAGGCGTACAAAGCCGTGTCCAGCCGGCCCGACGCTCCGTTCGGTTGCCGCAACCTCACGCTGGTCGCTTCGGGCGAACAATCAAGAGGAATTGACGATCTTCCTACGCCGGCAATCGTCATCGCGTCGAGCGGCATGGCTACGGGAGGCCGTATCCTGCACCATCTGCACCAGCATATCTGCAACTCGTCGGCGACGATTATTTTTCCGGGGTACCAAGTACACGGAACGCTCGGTTGGCTGATCATTGACGGCGCCAGTCCGGTGCGAATCTTCGGCGATCAACTGGAGGTGCGGGCGAAAATCGTTCATCTCTCCGGTTTCAGCGCGCATGCCGATCAGACCGAGCTCCTGCGCTGGCTGGAGCCGTTACGCGCGAAAGGCGTCAGAGCATATAGCGTGCACGCCGAGCCCGGAAGCGCCGCCGCCCTCGCGGCTCTTCTGAACGAGCGCGGCTTCACCGCAACCGCCGCGGAGCGCGGAACGACGGTTGCGCTCTGAAACCTTCTGGCCGTTCAAAGGGTTGAACCGCGTGAAGCCGTGACGTCTGAGGCGCGAGACGACCGGCGTTCATTTTGCGGTCCGCTTGGTTCTTGATCCGTTTTCAGCTCCTGGTTCCGATTTGCGAAGTGAGTCAACCCGCGCCAATTTTCGAACCAAGGAGTTCATTTATGTATAGAGACGAGACGCTTAATTGCGTTGACTGCAACGCGCCCTTTACCTTTGGGAGCGGAGAGCAAGAGTTCTTCGCGATGAAGGGATTCACGAACAAACCGAGCCGCTGTCCCGACTGTCGCACTGCCCGTAAAGCGCAGCGCGGCGAGAGCGGCGCAGGCCGTGGAAGCGGTAGCCGTGAGCGGGAAATGTTTACTGCGACGTGCAGCCAATGTCACGGCATCGCTCAGGTCCCATTCCAACCGCGGAATGACCGGCCGGTGTATTGCCGCGATTGCTTTGCAACGAGACAACCGTCGTACCGCTAAGCAACGCTTAAAAACGACAAAGACGCCCGCATTTCGCGGGCGTCTTTTTTGGGCACGTGATGCCGGCAACCGGGAAAGAGCGGCCCTAGGTCCGAGCCCTATTATGGCGAAATCGCGTATCCGATGGCATCCAACCTACCAGAGATGATGAAAGCGGCCGTCGCCGACAAAGCGGGCGCGCCTGACGTGATTCATATTACCTCGGTGCCGGTGCCGCAGCTGCCGCACGGCCATGTAATTATTGCCTTAGATTATGCCAGTGTCGGCAGCTGGGACGCTGAGCAACGTTCGGGCAACTGGGGAGCCGTAAAGGCTGGCACGATTTTCGGCGCCGACGGCAGCGGGAGGGTGGCTGCGGTCGGCGACGGCGTCACCCGGTTACGCGTTGGCGAGCGTGTGTACTCCTTTAGTTACGGAGATCCGCCGGCTGGTTTTCACGCAGAATACGTTAGCGTCCCGGCAGAGAGAGTGGAGCGCGTTCCGGAGCAGCTGGATCAAAAAGTTGCCGGTGCGATGCCGTGCGTCGCGTTGACGGCGCTTGCGGGCCTGCGCGTTCTAAAGACCAAGCGCGGAGAATTGCTGCTGGTCTTCGGCGCAAGCGGCGGCGTCGGCTCACTCGCGGTTTGGCTCGCCGCAAACGCGATGGAAGCGACGGTAGTTGGAACGGGGCGCCCCGAGGCGCACGAATATCTGCGAACGCTAGGGGCTGCCCATGCGATCGATCCGCGTTCCCCGCGGCGCGCCGCGGTGATCAAGGAAATCGCGCGCAACGGATTTGACGCGGTGCTTGCCACAGCGAATGGCGACGATCTCCCCGCGTTCTTATCGCAGTTGCGGTCACATGCGCCCATCGCATACCCCAACGGCGTCGAACCAGAGATACATCTCGAGGCGCACCCTTCGCTGCCGTTCGACGCCGGGATGTCGCGGGAAGATTTCGAGCAACTGAACGAGGCGATCGGTACGCGCCAGATGCCGCTGCGGGTCGAGGTATTCCCACTCGATCGCGCGGTCGATGCTCACCGACGGATCGAACAAGGCCGTGTCGAAGGCAAGATCGTGTTGCGCATTCGATGATAAAACACTGCCGACATAGGTAAACGTCGGGCTAGTGGCCGAAAAAAAGCGCTCGACCGGGGCATCGCCGCTAGACGCGTTCCGATATCGAATGTTCGCGATCCTCTGGATCGCTACGATCATTTCAAACATCGGCGGCTGGATGTACAGTGCGGCGGCGGGCTGGCTGATGACGAGCCTCACCAAGGATGCGTTCCTTGTTTCGCTCGTTCAAGTAGCCAGCAGCGCGCCGCTGTTTCTCTTGGCGGTGGCCGCCGGCGCACTTACCGACATTGTCGACAAGCGCCGCCTGCTGATCTGGGGTGAGAGTGCGACCGCCGTGCTTTCTGGCGTCTTTGCCGCGTACGTCTGGTTAAACTGGGTTACACCCGTCTCGCTCCTGTGGT
Organism: Candidatus Cybelea sp.; assembly: GCA_049578945.1. Lineage (GTDB taxonomy): Bacteria > Vulcanimicrobiota > Vulcanimicrobiia > Vulcanimicrobiales > Vulcanimicrobiaceae > Cybelea. The sequence goes on from JBAUMX010000198.1 coordinate 4,044, forward strand.
TTATGTTCCTCGTCAGCATCTGCGGAGCGCTGACCTCGCCGGCATGGCAGGCGGTCGTTCCTAGCCTCGTACCCAAAGAGGAACTTCCTAGCGCCATATCTGCAAACAGCGTCGGCTTCAATTTAAGTCGAGCGGTCGGACCGGCGCTAGCGGGAGCGATCATTGGCCCGTTTGGAATAGCCGCGCCGTTTGTCATCAACGCCGTCAGCAACTTTGGCGTCATCGGAGTATTGGTCAGGTGGCGCGAACCTAAAATAACGCCGGACGGCCTTCCCGCGGAGCGCTTCGGAAGCGCTGTCGGAGTCGGCTTGCGATACGCGCTCAATAGCATGGCCTTGCGAAAGACGTTCGTCAGAACAATCGCGTTCTTTATGTTTGCCAGCTCCTATTGGGCATTGCTCCCGCTCGTCGCTCGGCTGCGCGTGAGCGGCGGACCGGCGATTTACGGCTTTATGCTCGGCGCTATCGGCCTGGGGGCGGTGGGTGCTGCATTCGTGATGCCCCATTGGAAGAGACGAGTTGGTGCGGATGGACTGGTTGCCGCGGCGAGCATTGGCACGGCGATCGCGCTCGTGCTTTTCGCAATCGCACGCGAGCCAATCGTCGCCTTGATTGCGAGCATCCTCGCGGGAGTGGCGTGGATCTGCGGCGTGGCGACGCTAAACGTGTCGGCTCAGCTTGCGCTGCCGGACTGGGTACGCGGTCGGGGCCTTGCGATGTGTATGACGATTATGTTCGGATCTCTGACGCTCGGCAGCGCGGCATGGGGACAACTCGCGACACTCACGAGTCTTCAGGCGACACTCCTTATTGCTGCGGCCTCAATGCTTGCGGCAATCCCACTTACATGGCGCTGGAAACTGCAAACTGGCGAGGAGCTCGATCTTACCCCATCGACACAATGGCCGGCGCCGGTTGTAACGCGCTCGATCGAGGGAGCGGATGGGCCGGTGCTCGTGACGATCGAATATCGCCTCGCACGTGCTGACGACCGGCAACTGTTTCTATCAGCTCTCTACGAGCTTCAACACGAACGCCTTGCGGGACGGCGCCAGCTCGTGGGGCATTTTCGAGGATACGTCGCAATCAGGTCGGTTTCTCGAAACGTTCAACGTGGCCTCGTGGACAGAGCATCTACGCCAGCATCAGCGAGTGACCAATGCAGACTACGTGTTACAAGAGCACGTAATAGGACTTCTCGAAGGTGCGCCCCAGATATCTCATTTTATCGCTCCCAAGGCATAGCGGGACGCTCTCGTTTACACACGCTGCATGCAGCCTGCGCGGACGTAATGCTAGCGGTCTGGGCCCGGCGCTGTTCGCTGCCATCGCGATCGCCGCTACCCAGGATGTGACAGGAGGCAACTCGGCTTTCTTTGGCGGGACGGGCTGCTATGAAGCGATGGCGGCTCTCGCAGGCATCGGGCGGCCGAATCCCGTAGCAATTATGGAGCCACTTATTCGGTCACGCCCTAAGTCACGTCCGTGCTGTTGAGATAAAGCACGTCTTATCTTTACACCCTGCGGCGCCTCTTAAAGGAGAATGCTTCGTCTATGCTGCGTTTATCGGTTGCCTTCGCGCTCGGGACCTCACTATTGGTTGGTTGCGGAGCGAGTCAGTCGGCGAACCCTACTGCAGGTGTCATGCCCCCTGAGACCCATTCTACTGATGCGCTTCGGGCGGACAAGGGTCATCCTGATTGCAGCGGCACCCATGGCGTTCGGGTTCATCCTTGCCCGGTTATTTTGAAGAAGACGAAATACATTGCCGTAAGCGCCTCGGGACCCGGGGTTTATTAAGAATCTTGGGGCCCAAAACCGTGCCAGCCTTTCTGCAAGTTTGCTAAAGTTAAGGTCGACGAATTCAAAATCTATCCCGACCGAAAATGCGGGACCGCCTCGGTGGTCGTTTATGGCTATACCGCCGTCGATCAGCTGGTCGGGAAAGCTTACTTTAACGTTACGAATGATGAGTGTAGGCACGCTGCACGCTCGTTGCCGATCCCGACTCCGGGCGTTAGGCTTCTCGCCGTGGGCAAACGTCCAGCGAGCGTCCCAGCGGTAGCTGCCGCAACCCGGCGGCGGGCAAGACGGATCACACGCATACACATGCTGGTATGAGGAGCTTTATGGATTTAACACTTGAGAAACCGCGCAGCGCCAAGGACAAGCTAATCGGGCTCGTCTCGCTCAAGCGCGTCATCGACAAGGCAAAGGCCTCTAACGAGGGACACCTGGGCGAGTACGATTACGACTGCCCGCACGACAAGCCGCTCTTCGTGTTTCTCGGGACGACCGGACCCGAGTTCGCGAGCAAGGTCAAGCAGCTCCAAACGGACGACGCGATCGCCAACTGGGTGCAAACGCAGTTCCTTTCGCGCAAGAGTCCGGAAGAGATCGAACGGTTCAACAACGATCGGATGCGCTGGCATCCCGACCCCGGCTCGCACTCCGAGGAATATTTCAATAACCTGCGGGAGCAAGTTGCGCCGGGGCGTTCAGACATCGTTACGTGGTTCGACGTGCTCGATCTGGACGAAGGCCGCCCCGTGCCGGTGGCAACGAGCCTAAACTGACCGTTTTATTCGTCCGCCACTAGTAAAGCAGGTTCGGTACGAGGCGGCGTTAACGCCGCCCTCGGACCAACGTGCGCGCCGTCGACGTGGACCTGCGTGCCAGCGTAGAGCCGCTTAACGGCCGCTGCTGCCATTCCCGCCGTCGTCAGGTTCGGCAGCGTCCTCTTCCTTGTCATCCTCATGGGGACCGCCGTTCATCTTGCCGGTGTCAGGCGGACCGCCGTTCATCTTGCCACCGGCGCTGCTCCAGCTTCCCTCTGAATCTGAAGTCCGGTCTTGGTCGTCCTCGTCAGGGATCGGTGTTGATGACATTCACGTCCTCCTTTATTTTTTCTCTGCTACCGTCACGCCAAGCGGGAAGTCGAAATTGCCCGTAAGGACCGCAACCGGCGAACCGCCGGCCGGGTATTTGTAAACTTCACCGGCGCCCCCGTCATCCCCGCAATAGACAAAGCCCTTAACGATCCAGGTCTGCGCGCAGTCGCTGGCACCCGCGATCGATATAGTACTCTCCAAGGTCGCCTGCGTTCCGCTGACGGTGTACCGATAGAACGCGTTTGCGCTCTGATCGAAGACGACAACGTACTTGCCGTCCCACTGCACGGAGCCGGGGAACTGCACGGCGTTGCTCGTTGTGATCGTTTGAAACTTACCGCTACCTTTCGGGAGCTCGACGAGCCCGAAGCCCGAGCTGGTGAAACCGTCCGCGAAGAGATTCCCCTGGTTATCGTAGCCGTCGAAGAACTCTTCGGCCAACGGCGTAGTGTAAACGGTGCCCGAGCCGCTCGCGTTCTTGTAGATCACGACGTCGCCGCTGCCTGCTCCCGACAAGATCCCGACTGCAAGGTCGCCGCCGGCATCCATGGCACAGCTGGATGGCATGCCGACCGAATCGGAGAGCGTTTTGATTGGCGTCTGGGGGACCTTGAACTCCTCGATCTGGTTACTTGCCGCGACAATCCAGATGATCTTCTTCCCATAGCCGTAGAGGACGTTCGTGCACCCTTGGCCGCCGACGTTATTGATCGTACCGATTTGCTGATCGCTCTTGGGATAATCGAAAATGGTGGCGTAGCTACCGTAGTCGTTGATGACGTACTCAAATTTCTTCGACTTCCTATGTCGGTCGGGCAGAATCGTCGCGTACCGTGGCAGCGAGGTCGGTGGGCGCGCTGCCGTTACCAGCCTCCCGTTCACCGAGAGTGTCCTGCCGACATATGTGTACGCGCCACTGGGCGCGGCGTTTGACGGCGCGACCGCCAAGCCGCCGCCGCACGCCGAGCAGATCGCGAGTGCAAGCAGAGCAGCCCCATATTTCGCTAAACCAGTCGTATTCAAACCGTTGCTCCTTTTGAGTAGAGACGACCGCAGCTTCGTCCCCAACCGAGACCGCGCCGGCAGGCAGGTCGAAGCCGCTGATTCGGAGAGCCTCTTGACCGGGCCGGCGCCGCCGACCTTTTTGGAAGGTAAGACGGCGGTCGCTCTCTCTTGCAGGCGACAAGAGAAGCACTTCGAACTCGACTCCGTCATCACTGTTTCAGGAGCGAGGTTTAGCATGCCAACTTTCAACAATCGCGCGCTTTTGCTGGTAGCGGGAGCACTTTTTGCGACTTCGGCGTGTGGCGGAAGCCCCACAGTTCCGGCCGGGCTAGCGTCGCAAGTCTCCGCGCCGGGCGCGAGCTCCTTTACTCCAAGCGACACGACCTCGATTCTGAAAAAGCTAACTAAGGATGTCGAAATCGGCTCCACGGTCGATCGCAAAAATGGCGACATGGGCCCGCGCGCAATCTCGCTGGTCCGGTCAACCTTCGGGCTCAAAAAGGGGCAGTTGATCGTTTGCAACTTCGATGACGCTGCGGGCACCGCTGGGAAAGGTACGACGATCGAAGTGCTCGATCCAAACCCGCACTCCAAGCCGGCAACCTTCACGCAAAGCACCAAGCTAGCGGGCTGCGACGGCGATGCAATCACTGCGACCAATGAGGTCTACGGCGCGGGACTGCTCAGCGGCCACGTTCCGCAGTTCACCCCAGCGGGCGAGCTCAACCAGAGTTACGGTTCTCCGATCCAGGCTCCATTCGCTGACGCCGATGCATTCTGCGGTTTAGCTTACGCGCCCGAGGACATCTACGTTTCGGATTCCAAGACCGGCTCGATTATTAAGTTGGCGTTCCTCCCGGTATCCGGCGGCAAAGCGAAAATGACCGAAGTGATAACCGGTTTCGGAGTCAACAAGGGCTCCGGTTGGAGCGTTTTGGGTCCATCGGGAGTTCAATACAATAACACAAGAACGGGTGCCCTTTGCAACGACACGCTGTATATCGTGGATGGGGTAGATAACACGGTTGTCGCCGTTTCGACCGCCAGCAATTTACTTAAGAAGGACGAGATCGTCGTGCAGCCCGGCGGCAAGAAATTCAAATGCGCTGAACCAAAAGCCACATGCGCGACGCTCATCTATAGCGGTTCTCCGCTCAATGCGCCCGTAGCTTCAGCTCTTCTCCCGAACGGAAACCTCATCGTTGCGAACACCAAGGGTGGAAATAAGCTTGTGGAGCTGACGCCGACGGGGAAGGTGCTCGCTACAAAAACAATCGACAAGAGCAAGACCGCACACGTCTTCGGACTTCTTGCGACGGGCACGAGCGATAGCGATACAGTGCTGTTTTATACCGATACCAAAACGAACACGCTGCAAGAACTCGAGCAGTAGCGAACGAACGGCGCATTCGGGATTGGCGCGTCCGACCTGCGACGGCTCGAGCGCTGCGTCAACCGAGGAGCTGATGGTGCCGGAGCCAGTCGATCATGACGCTTGGGTATCCGTTGACGTAGCGATTCGGCACGGGTTCGTCTTCCATGTAACCGTTTTTTGAGACAATGAGTAGATGGTCGGCATTGGGATAGGTTACTACGGTGAAGTCTCGCAAGCCGGACTTTGAGAAGGCCGCCGCCAACCTCTTTGCGCTATCGCTCACATCGACGTTCCGGTCGAGCTCACCGTATAAGGCCAGCGTAGGCGTCCGCACCTTGCGGAGCGTTGATTCGGGATCGAAGATCAGCAGTCTTTGGAGCGCGATCGCCTCGTCCGGCGTCGGCGGAACGCTCTTGATGAACGTGGGCAGGAGCGATGCCGTAAACCATGCTTGAGCCTTGGCGCGATCGTAGAAGCGCTTTGCGCGATCCCATGACGCTCTCCCGGCCAGTGCATCTTCGATTGCATGCCATGTGCCAAGCGCTTGCGAAATCTCTGCAGCACCGATGTTGTGCTGCTTCATGATTTGAGTCACTTCGAAGTCAGCGTTATCGGCGATGCTTTCGGCGGGAGCGCTGCCGAGTATCATGAATGCCAGCGGCCTTCGCTCCGCAACGATCGGGGCGGTCCACCCGCCGTTGCTGAAGCCATAGACGCCGATCTTGCCGCGATCTACGTGCGGATCGTGCTTGAATGCGTCGTAGATATCGACGACGTCCTGGGCTCGCTGCGCCGGCCCGCTTGCCAAAAAGCTTCCCGCAGATCGGCCTGAGCCGCGTTGGTCGTAGCTGATGACGTTCACGCCGTTTGACACAAAATATGGAATGATTGCACCCATCTCGCGCGTTTCGGCTTCGTTTCCGTGCACGAGCACGACCGTGGCCCTTGGCCCGGATCCTGAATAGTAGAGGGAAACTCCAAGAGCGCCATTAGCCTTTGTGAGAACGCGTGGCTCTTCACTGACGGCAGAGACGCGACGATATCCGTTTGCGTCGCGAATGCTTCCAATGCGCTGATTTGCCGGGTCGTAGAAATCATTATACGTTGTGGTACCGTCGGACTCGACGCCAACGTAGATTTTACGTGCGTCGGGGGCGAGGTAAAGACCCGGATCGAGTACCGGAGGGCGCGCCGTAGCGTGGATCGCGAGCAGACAGCAAAATAGGGAAATGAACACCTTCATGCGCCACGTACGCGCGAATGGGACGAGGTGTTTCGCCGGCGGCAATCCGCCGGAGTACAAGCGTTCTTCCGCGCGGTCATGGAGCGGCTACCCGCCAGCCTGCAGGCGATTCAGGAAATCTTTGCGCCTAGCAGCCGTTCGTCCCAGATCTCATGCACGCGCGTGCTTCAGGTAGAAGGGAGACGCAGATTAGCTCTCTGCTGCCACCGGTAGGTCGCCGCCGACCTTGCGCGCGTTACCTTATGCGAGGATCGCGTTAGTCGCGCTGGTGCTTAGATCGGAGGAAGCATAGTGACCACGGCGTCTTCTTCCAAGTCACTCGCAACATTGCAGCCACGCCGTCGTTGCGCCGTCCAAGCCAGAGCAAGCAATCCTGCTGCGAGTGCTGCAGACGCTATGGTCACGAACAGGCTTGGCATTAAAGCTCCTTTATGAGGTGTGTGTTTTTAGTATAGCACAGAGCGACGGCGTTTCGGCGTTTTCGTCATCCCTGCGACAGTGAGGCAGGACGCCGCGCTAACGACAGCTGATGTCGCACCTTCATGAAACTAGATCCGATGAATTCGTGAGATAGAGCTCGCCGCGCCTTATGTCGATACGCCCGCCATCGCTCGCCAGGGGACTCTCACTCGTTCCTGCCGCGACGCTGATCGTGACCCAGGTTATTGGTACGGGCGTCTTCGTGAAGGCGCGGGTTATGACGTGCAACGTCGGAACGCAGTAGATGGTACTGCTCGCGTACCTCGTTGCCGGAATATTGACACTCGGTGGCGCGGAGACGTCTTCGGTTGCGGGCCCGGTGATGGCGCGGCTACTAGGGGCTTCGGGCGCATCCGTGCTGACGATTGGGATGATGGTTTCAACCGTTGGGGCGCTGCACTCGCTCAGTTTTCATGCTATTGCTATTCAACGGATTGGCGGTGGCTTCCATTTACGTCTTGCGCCGCACGTTGCCTGACGCCGTGCGGCTCTATCGCGCGTGGGGCTACCCCGTGGTGCCCGCTCTCTTTCTCGTTGCCTCGGCATATCTAATGATCAATACGTTTATCTCAACGCCCGGGCGAGCGCTCGCGGGTCTTGGTATCGTCGCGCTCGGGTTAACCGATCTACGCATACTACGCTTGGCGATTGCCCTGCAGTCGACCGGAGGATTTTCGCTAAAAACATGGCCGCACGGACCATGCGAGACAGGCGTACCGCGCGTCAAGACGAGCTGATTAAGAGCCCAAGGCTTGTCTCAGCAAATTCCTATAATAATGGAGAGGTGGAGACTGGAAGGGCGCGCATCGCGGTCATTGACGACGAGCAAGATATTAGATGCTTGCTTGCCTCTGAACTCGAGGCCGCGGGCTTCGAGGTGCGCGCGGCGCGCGACGGGCCGGCGGGACTCGAAGCAATCCGCGACTGGGAGCCGGCGCTCATTCTACTTGACGTGATGATGCCAAAAATCGACGGTATTAGCATTCTCCCGCGCTTCAGGGCACTAACGCAGGCGCCAATCTTCATTCTAAGCGCCAAGGGCGACACGGGTGACAAAGTGCTTGGTCTAGAGTCTGGTGCCGACCAGTACCTGGCGAAGCCGTTCGAGACTCCAGAACTTATCGCGCGAATCCGTTCCGCATTGCGACGACCTGAGCTGCTGGATCCCCAGATTCTCACGGACGGCGACCTTCGGATGGACCGCGAGAGGCGACTCGTTTGGCGCGGCACGCGTCAGGTGCCTTTAACAACACGGGAGTTCGCGCTGCTCGAAACATTCATGCGCAAGCCAAGGCGTGTTTTTAGCAAGGAAGAGTTGCTCGATCGCGTATGGGGCATCAACTCTGACGTCTCGCTGAACTGCGTGGAAACATTTATTTCGTATCTGCGAGCAAAGCTCAACGGCACCGAGCAACGCGAACCGCTGATTGTCACCATTCGCGGCGCCGGCTACGCTTTGCGCGCATAGCGCGCATGCGCTTGACATCGCTTCGTAGCAGGCTGATCACCTGGTACATCACGACCGGCGCACTGGTCGTGCTTTGCGTTGCGGCGCTTTCCGGGGCCGTGACAGGCCGGATGCTTGCGTACGAAGGGCGCGCAGCGCTACTATCGGCTGCTCGACAGATTCCGGCGCTTGCCGCGACGTACTATCCACAACGCCGAGGAGGCTATGGCTTCGACGCATATCTTGCCCGCCGGCTCGCACCACTTCCGGTGCTGACGCACACTGAGCTTGAATCCGCGCCACATTTTCCGCCCCATCGTGGCAATCACCGCGGCTGGCTCGATCAAAATCTAGCGGTCCGCATGCTGATGGCGGAGATCCACCCGCTCGACGTGGTGTACGACGGAACCCGCACCACGATTTTCGTTGCGCCGTCGTTCTACCAACGGTACGTTGAATCTTACGTCGTACTGATGCTGGTCGTTGCGGTGGTTGTCATCGTCGCTTCGTGGCGAATGGCGCTGGTCGTTGCCGCAAATTCGCTAGACCCGCTCTTGCGTACGACGGCGGCGCTGAACCGCTTCGGGGACGGTGATTTCACTCCGGCGAGCGTCTCTACCAACGATACAAGCGAAGTCGGCGACCTTGCGAAGGCGTACAATCGTGCGGTTCAACAGATCACGCGCGCCCTCGACGAACGATCGCATGCGAGCGCCGAAATGCGCCAGTTTGTCGCGGATGCCGGCCATCAGCTTCGCACGCCGCTTACGGTCGTCATCGGCTATCTGAGTTCGATGGTTGCGCGCAGCCCTTGTGAGGTGGATCCGGCGCAGCTAGCAAAGATGCTAAATCAGAGCCGGCGGATGAAGATGTTGATCGACGAGCTGATCATGCTTGCACGCCTCGAACACGTAGCACCGCTCCAAGAAACGTTCGTTGACGTCAACGGCATCGTTCGGGAACTGCCGCAGGCTTTTTCGCCGGAAGATCAGCAGCGGTTACATGTCGAGCTCAGCCCCACGCCGCTAACCATCCACGCGGCTGATACCGAGTTCCGCGAAGCACTCGTTGCACTTACAGATAACGCGGTAAAGTATGGTGCCGACGGTCCGGTGACGATTTGCGTCGGCCGTGCCGGTGGCCAATGCGAGATCGCCGTGCGCGATCGGGGGCCGGGCTTCTCCAGCGAGGATTTGGCTTCGGCATTCGACCGCTTCTACCGAGGCGCCGCTTCCGAAGGCACCATTGGAACGGGATTGGGTTTAGCGATCGCTGCGAAGGTCGTCGCGCGCGCTGGAGGTGTCATCGAGCTGGCCAACTTGCAAGATGGTGGTGCCGTATCCGTTATCCGAGTACCGCTGCGGCAGAGCGCCAGCGAGCCGGCGCTAAGAACCATGACCATCGGCCCTGGAGCCCGCACTTCCATGCGGTCGCCACGCTCCAGGGCATCTTCCGTTTAGAGGGCCAGGTTTCGCCCCTAAGGGTGCATCATCTCGGGGCCGCCGTGCCCGCCCATCCGCGGACGCGGCGTCAGCGCCATCAGCACGATCATGCCGGCGGTAAATTGGTGCCGCGGCGCCGATCCGTTCCGGGGACCGTTGTCCCCGCCCGGATGCGCGGGAAGATCGCTCTGCAGCTCGGTGCGCATCTGCTCGTGGAGCTGACGGCTCTGCGTCTCGAACGCCTGATGCGCGGAGAGAATTCGCTGCCGCTCAGACGACAAGAGCGCGCGATCGACGCGTGCCGCCGCGTCTTGTACGTTCGGATCGAGCTCGATCGCAAGCTCGCCGATCAGCGACGCTAGCTCCCGGCGGTGAACGAGTGTGAGGGTTGCCAGGATTTGGTACCGCATCTGCTGGTGAAGTTGCTCCTCCTGCGCTCGATAGCGCTCGAAGGTGGCGCGCATCGCCTGCTTTTGCTGGTCGGTCAACTGGGGTTGGGCGTTCGTACTCTGGGCAAGTCCCGTGACGGGAAGAACGCCGAGCGCAAACGCTAGCAAGAAGATGTTCCTTTTCATACCTGAATCCTAAATTTAACCGCCTGGGGGGGTCCTGAGAAACCGAACCCGGGCTTCGACTAGCCCATGGGAGAGCTGCCACCGGCCTCGACATTCCCTAGAAGAGTTACGACGATTTTACGGCGTGGACGTGAACCGGTTGAATGAAGCCTTTTAGCGCGACCTCGCCAAGGTCGCGAAATATGAGGCCCTTTCCGAGACATAGCTCCGCTACGACGTTAGAGACGAGGGATTGCTCCGATTTGGCGTGCGCGCACAAACGTGCCGCAAGATTGACCGTTGAGCCGAAGAAGTCGTGATTGGTTTCAACCGGTTCTCCAGCAGCTGCGCCAATCCGAACGAAGACCTGGGCGTCGCCATTACGCACGGGATGATCGGCCAACGCTTTCTGAATTTGAATCGCGCAGCGAACCGCGGCCGCGGCGGAGACGAATGCCGCCATGATTCCATCGCCGGTATGCTTGATTTCCCGGCCACCGGTAGCTTTCAACGCGTCGCGCACGATCGTGTCGTGGACTTCGATCAGGGCAATGCAGTCATCATCGCCGAGCCTTTCCATAAGTACGGTCGAATTGACGATATCGGTAAAGAGGACGGTGCGAACGCCGCAGTCGCGTTCCTCGGCTCGGGGAACGAGCGCGGCCCCTGCTGGATCGACTTCGCATCCGCCTAGAAAGCTCTCGGCCACCTCGGGAGCAACTTCTATGATTCTCTGAGCGACCAGACCGTGCGCTTCGCGGTGGACCGCGTTCGCGGCTTCGGCGTCCGGGGCACTACAGAGGCAAAAGATTTTTCCCTGCGCTTCGTTCAGCCAATACTTGTAGTATTCGACGCCATACTTCCCTTGCGTTTTAAGGTCGGCGAGATGGGCCGCCGCAACCGCATCCGCGGTCACCCCCGGCACTTCGTGGATGTCCATATACATCGGCACGCTTAACTTCGTTCTACCGTCAGCTGCAGAGGATGAAAAAATGTCTGATAGACGCAGTAGCGTTCGCTTAATCGCGTGAGCATTTCAAGCGTGGCGCCCGCGCATGTCGCCACGAGCGCGACATTTTGGGAGTCGCCCCAAACCTGCAACGTTGGGCTGCCAGATGTGCTTGGGTTCGATGAGATCGGGACTATTTCGTGACAACGCTGATGGTTGCGCCCTGGGGTATGTTGAAACCGGTAATCGTCGCCTTGACCGCGCCGCCGCTTGGATAATTCCAGATCCCAACGTCAGCCCCCGACGCCTCCGGTCCCACGACCCTCGACCCTTCAATCCAGAACTGCAAGACGTTCGCGCCGCCGACAAGGGGCGTCGAGCCGACTTCCGTACCCTTGTTGCCCTTTATCGAAAACTGGTAGATCACGCTCGAAAGCGTATCCACGACGGCCACATGTTTGCCATCCCACTGAACGCCGCCGGGACTCTGGATCGTTTGGTCGAGCTTGATGTCCCTAAATGATGGGTTGCGGCTGGGAAGTTCGGCGAAGGCGAATGGGGACGCAAAGCCGGCACCGTTAACGAAGAGGTTGCCCCCGTTGTCGTAGCCGCAAAAAAACGTCCGAGCCATGTTGGGATCGGTGTAATATGCCTTCGGCTTGCCTTTTGCGAGCTTGTAAATCGCGACGTTTCCTTGGCCGCTGCTTTTCGTAGAAACGTTCGTGACCGCTAGATTTCCGGTCGTCGGGTCGACGGAGCAGCCGGCGGGTGAATAGCCCGGATCATTTAGTGTCGCGATCGGGCTCGTGCCGCCGTGGGCGTACTCAAAGATCAGGGACGCATCGTAATCCACGATGAAGACGTCACCCACTTTGTCGGCGCACTCACCGACGGGGAGTTCGAACCCAGTTAGAACGCCCTTGATCTTATCGCCCGGATAGGAGTATACGGAAACCTCCGCCGTTCCCTCATCGGAGACATAGAGCAGATCGTGCGTCTTCGAATCGTGGGCCATCCACGAATGCCTGCGCAGATGCGCGCGTTTCTCGACGCCATTCCAGATTGAGGTCCCTGGAATCGTAACACTCTCTCGGATTGCGCCTGGCGCTCCGATCGGCTGCGATCCGCCGCAGCCCGCAATACTCACGAGAACCGCTCCGACTCCCAGAGTGTGGCGGCCAAACCGTAGCATGGTCATTGCAGGGCGCCGATCGGAAAACTCGCGTCCTTCGACGCGCGTGATTTGTTCGTTCGAAATCGTCAAAAACTCCTAAGTCGAGATGAGGTCGTTATCCTGAATAGCGGAGACTCTCGAACGATAATGCGCCCGAGCGACGGCCGCAACAACCGACAGCTCTACAAAATACCTACACAACTTGGCGGGCATCGCCACGTAAGGACCCCATTAGCGGCTGCGCGAAGTTCCTTGCGATGGAGGGTGGCGAGGAGCGCGCACTTGCGTCTTTGACTTTCGGAACGCTTCTGCGATGCCATCGGCTAGCGGTTGGGCTCTCCCAGGAGGCGCTCGCTACGCGCGCTCAGATGAGCACCCAAGGAATCGGCGCGCTCGAGCGAGGGGACCGTCGGACACCGCAACGCGGAACGCTTACGCTTCTCGCTGAGGCGCTAGGCCTTGACGTGGAGCAGCGTCGTGCCTTCGAAGCAGCGGCGGCGCGTCCAAAGCTGTTTCGCCCGGGTGACGGCAGAGTGTCGAGGGCGCTCGCTTTGGCCGCTGATGAATCGATCGCCCAGCACAATTTACCGCGCCAGCTGACTTCGCTGGTCGGGCGCGAGTCGATTGTGGCCGAGGTCGCGGCGCTGATGAGAAAGTCGCCGCTCGTGACGCTCGTCGGGTCAGGTGGCGTCGGCAAGACACGGATCTCGTTGCAGGTCGCAACGAATTTGCTAGATGCCTTCGACGACGGTGTCTGGTTCATCGAACTGGCACCGCTGTCGAGCGGCGAGTATCTTCCGTCGACCGTTGCGCAGATTTTGAGTATCCAGCTCCACGGCGCCAGCGACCCGCTCGGGTATCTACTCACCAAACTTCGTTTTAAAAATGCCTTGCTGATCTTCGATAACTGCGAACACCTCGTCGACGCGACGCGAAATATGGTCGCGGCCATGCTGCGCGACTGTCCGCGCATTCGCATCTTGGCTTCGAGCCGTCAGAGTCTCGGCATCTCCGGCGAGAGCGCGTTTCGCATACCCTCGCTACCGGTTCCGGATGCCGTCACGAAGCTCACCGGCGCCGATGCGGGGAAGTACGCGGCAATCACGCTCTTTGCCGAACGCGGCGTTGCCGTCGACAGCCGATTCCTGCTGAGCGACGAAAATGCCGCGGCGGTCGGGGAGGTCTGCCGGCGCCTCGACGGCATTCCATTGGCCATCGAGCTGGCTGCAGCACGGATCGCGTTGCTCAGCCCCCAGCAACTGCGCGATCGGTTGGACGAAAGATTTCGTCTGCTAATGGGCGGTCGACACGATCTCGCGCCGCGCCTCCAGACGCTTCGCGCGACGCTCGACTGGAGCTACGGCTTGCTGGACGAGGACGAGCGCGTTGTTGCTCGACGACTCGGCGTGTTCGTAAACGGTTTCACGCTCGAAGGCGCGATTGCCGTCGGCGGCGAGGACAAGGCCGAAGCAGACGTTTTCAACGCGCTCGCCTCACTAGTGGACAAGTCGCTAGTGCTGGCAGATGACGATGGCGGCGTGCGGCGTTACCGAATGCTCGAATCGACCAGAGCGTACATGCGCGAAAAGCTGGAAGCGGCGGGGGAAGCCTGCGTCGCGCGACATTTACGCCACCTTCGTGACATTTTTTGCGAAGCGCGAAAGCAACTCGAGGAAACGGGCCGCTACGCGGATATGGAACGGCTCGTGGAAACCGAACTCGAGGATGTACGGTTTGCTCTCGATCGGGCGGTGCAGGGCAGCGAGGAAGATGTGGGCATGTTGCTCGCCGCCATCTGGGATAGTTGGAAGGATCTTGATCTTGAAAATGAGGGCATTGCGCGTTTACAACGTTTCATCGCCCTCGGAGCCATTGTAAACCCGCGCCTGATGTGCCAACTCTGGACGTCACTCTCTCGCCTAGCGCACAATGGGCAGACAACACTAGCGTACGAGAGCGCCACTGAGGCGTTGGCCGTTGCGCGTTCGATTTCCGACTCCAAACTTCTCGCGTACGCCCTCCAGGCGTACGCGGATGCTGCTGGCTTGTCGCTGAGATTTGGAGAAGCCAAGGCGGCGATCGAAGAAGCCGAGACGCTCGCGTCACGGCACGACAACGTTGACCTCCGACTTACGGTTCTTCAAACGCGAGGCATACTCAGTAGCACTTTCGGCGATCAAGAGGCAGCCGCGATAGCCTACGAGCAGGTGCGGGTCGCTCTTTTGTCCCTGGGACAACTTCAACGAGCAATCACCCCTGGGCTCAACCTCGCCGAAGCCGAGCACCAGAGTGGCCGGACCGAACGCGCGCTAGCTCTCGTGCAGCAGTTGCGCGTCGACCTCGAGAGGAGTTCGCACCGTATGCAGCATCTTCACACCACGCTCCTCGATAACGAGGCCGGTTATCTGCTTGCGCTCGATCGAGTTCCGGAGGCGCGCGCCGCTGCGCGCGAAGTTATAAGAAACGGCGATCGAAATCACCCTTGGGTAGCGATTTCGATCGAACATCTCGCACTGGCATTGGCACTCGACGGCGATCTCGTGCGAGCCGCACAACTTTCCGGCTACAGTGATTTCGCGTTTTCGCGCGCCGGCTTCGAACGCCAGTTCACCGAGGAAACCACGCGTGCGCGGTTGGCTGCGTTGTTCCGGGACCGCATGGCCCCGGAATACCTGGCGCAATTGGTCGCGCGCGGTGCGGCCATGGCGCCTGACGACGCCGTCGCACTTGCGCTCCAAGAGCCTTAGTGGGCTTGCGCCGTACGCGGCGGTTTCCAACATGTGTAAGTACTTTGTAGAGATGTCGATTGTCTCGACACCCGATCGCGAGCATCATTGACCCATGGAACGACCTCAGGGGAGCGCGAAATGAAGACAGTCGCTAGCGACCCTAATCAGAACCAGCTGGAAATCTTCGAACAGATCAAATTAGAAAACTTTACGGCGAAACCGGACGTTCTTGAACCGTTCGGCGAGGCAGATCTCGGTTGGGCGGTCACCGGACCGGATGGTTTTGGCGTGATGCTCAACGGCATCCCCGTGCAACGCGTCGCGCACATGACGGTGGCGCCGCGTGTCAGCACCGGTTACACGCTGGTGGCTTCCACAGGTTCAGCGAGCAAGGTGCTGGGGAGTCTGGGCATCTCCGTCGACACGGCGAGTTGCATCACGGTCGAAGCGTCCCCCGGATTCCGAGCGTCGCTGTTGCGAGACTGCATCGGAAGCGCCCTCGGAGCTAATTCCGACCTTTCTTTGGCAAGCGACGTCACGCCATCTGCGCAGTCGCAACTGTGGTTCACAGAAGGCGCGATGAATCTGGCCCTATACTTTATGGTTGAGACCCATGAAGCCGTGTTCCACCGAGTCGGACTCGGGGTTACCATATCGACCGGTTTCATTATCGACGGCAACGGCAAGATCGTGCCGGCGGACACGAACATCGTCGCCAGCATCGATCCCGGGTCCGCAGCCATCGCCGGCTTGTTTGTGGACCTCCATCTCGGAGATAAAGCCAATGCAGCGCGCATGGACTTCCAAACGCTTGTCGAGGCGATCCCTACATTCATTTCATTCGGCTACCTGATAGGCGCGAAGATGCGATACCAAAACATTTCAATTCCTGGTGACCCGGCGGACCCGCCCTTTACCATCGTGGCCTGCCCGCTTCCGACCTCATTTGGGATCCTGCGCTCCGACGGCGGAGCAATTGGCGCACAGACCTAGGCGATCATATTCGAACCGTCCGCTACGTGGGGCTTGTAGAATGCAGAAGGCTAAAGTCCAGCTTCTTTCGGCGGGGCTGGCACTAGCACTCGTCTTCGCCGCGGGAGAAGGTCGCGCAGCCAACGCTCCGGCTGTGAGACCGCTCTTTCTCGTCAAGAGCTACGGTGGCAAATGTCTCGATTACGGGCCCCGCTTCCGCGGTGATCGTTCCCTCGCGATCTACCTCGACGACTGCGCAATCGCGCACCCGATTGGAGTCCAGGAGATCGACGATCGGCACGATGTCGTGCTATATGCGGGCGCCAACGTTATCGGCATCCACAATCCCGATTCAAACACGACGACGACCGGCGCCGGCACCGCTCAAGCGCCCGCGGAATACGCGCTCGAGTTGCAGGCTCCGCCGGGGCCATTGCAACATGAACTTGCCAACCAAGTTTTCATACTCGACGGCGACAGCATCATCCTCGCGAGCAGTCGTCCCTGTAGCAACTCGGCAACGGCGTCCGTATTGTGTCCGCCGCCTCCGCCGGAAATGGTCGTTCAGATCCAACACGGTCGCGGGGCCGACGGCTCGCCGCTCGTTGCGGCGCCCCGGAATCTCGCGTCTTACGAGTTCTGGGACTTCAGTCCGGTCGACGCTTCGGGAGTCTTCCCGACGGGCGGGTTCGTACGTGTCGCGACCAGCGTTGATTTGTGGAACGCCCTCTGCGCGCCCCGAGCGAAGTTGAATGGCGGTCAGCCGATTGTCGATGACCCCGGTCAGCGCGACGACGGACAGCTTCTCGCAGCCTGTAGCAGTAAGGGGCCCCCGGGCAGCGTGATCTACATCGATGACGACCCGAACGGATGTCCAAACGTACCAGACGTCACAGGCCCGTGCATCGATATGAGCCTCTTTCCTTCGCTCGTGCTTTCGTCGGGAGTCACCTTGCGCGGCGGCCGGAAGGGAGTCGCTCAGGGCGCTCAGCTTTTCGCGGCCTATGTCCACGAGCGAGAGACTAAGGGCGAATGTCCCTGGTGCATGTTGCAAGTCGAGGGTGACTACGTTCGAGTCACCGGGTTACGGTTGCACGGTCAAAGCCGCGACATGAACACCCTGGTCGAAAAGAGCGACGCGATCGAAGTCGAGTGGCCTCCAGCGCAGGTCGTTCAGCCGGCAAAGATTGCCACCACGACGCAATACATCGCCACGATCGATCACAACGACATCTCTGATTGGGAGAACGCAACGGTCGAAGTTAATGGACCCTACGATGGGCAGACGTCCAATCACACTTGCTCGGTGCGCGAAGATCTGAACGGCAGCCCACGAACGTTTTCGCAATCGTGCAGCTGCACGATTTTCGACCCTGCCGCGCACGCCAACGTGACCGTAGACGACGACCCCGCGACTCTGAGCAACGTACGCATCGAGCGAAACTTTATGCATAACAACGAGCGCTGGGGCGGCGGCTACGGCAGCGTCATGTCGAGCGGAGGAAGAGCCGTGGTCCTCGGCAATACGTACATGTCGAACCGCCACGCCATCGCTTCGAGCGGCGACCCGCATAACGAATATCGCGCGTGGTACAATCTCGTCCTCTCCGCAGTGCCGGCTTATTCGTCTAGCGACAGCGGCAGTATCTGGGACACGGGCCGGCAGCAGGATTTCGATATGCACGGGACCGGCGAAAACTCGAGGAACAGCAGCGGCTATGGGTGGACCGGAGGCTTCGATGTCGACATCGCCGGAAACACGTTCCTGGGGGGAAACAGGTTCAACTTCGAATTGCGCGGTCATCCCTGCCATGCGATCTTCTTCCGCAACAACGGTACGCAGCAGGGGCAGACTGCCGGCGCGGGCACGATCAACTTTCACGACGTCGGCGACCCTGACGTCCCATTGCAGGTCCTTGGGCCGGATCTTCCGCGGACTCCAGTCGCGCCGTTGACAGATGTCCCGACGTCGGAAGTCGTCGACGAAAACAATCAGTTCGGAAACAGTAATACACCGTTTCCCAATCCGGTCGCAAAGCTTAGGGTAGGCGACTTCGATGGGGACCGGGTTACCGATCTGTTCATGGCGACCGGCACGGCGTGGTATTACTCGCCCGGAGGTACGGCCGAGTGGCGCTTTCTGAACGCGCAATCCTATCGCACCAGCGAATTGCTCTTCGGCGATTTCGATGGTGATGGCCGCACCGATATTGTCATGCAGTGGGGGTCGCGCTTGCTGGTTTCATGGGGGGGCGAATCCGACTGGGAGGTCCTCAATCCGGGACCTATCAAAGGCTTCCTGAACGAGATGGCGGTCGGCAAATTCGTCGACCGACCGCCGAGCGACAAGCGTGACGACATCTTCCTTGCGAACGGACACACTTGGTTCGTATCGGCGGCGGGCGCCGGACCTTTCGAGCAGGTAGGAACCTCGAGCTTCGGAGTCAGAGACGTCCTGCTTGGGAACTTCGTGGGCGATGGCAAGACCGACGTTATGGGGATCGTTGCCGGAAAATGGCAGGTCAGCGATGGCGCGCGCGGAGCGTGGACACCGTTGCCAGTCTCGCTGACGTCCGAAATGGACGGACTCGTAGCTGCCGATTTTAACGGCGACGGCCGATCCGATATTGCGACGACCGATGGCAGCAACCTTATGGTCTCGTTCAGCGGAAGCGGCCCATGGTCGCGGCATAACGTGTCGGGATGCAGCGGATTACCCTGGACCCTCCAACAGGTGCCAATGGGTCACTTCCAAGGTGGCGCCACGTCGGAAATTCTGATTGGGGATCAGCACGGTCTGTGCATTGTCGACGGGATGTCATCGAACGTGGGCCTCTGGACGTTACAGCCCTGGAGTCGTCAGGACATGCAGTAGGGGCGGTCACGATCGCCGTCCGCCCCGCCGATGAGGATCGCTTCTTCGCGAACGAGCGCAAAGGCGTCAGCGTGCGCTCGTTCGAGCGCGTCCCGCTGTGTCCGCGATAATCCAAGTTCGAAGGTTCGGTCGAGCGCTTTGAGCATCGGCCTTCCGTTCATTCCCACTCGCCGATGAATATCGACGACCGGAATCGGGAGTCCCGCGTCGCGCAGGGCTGTCGTCCACACCGCGACGTGCTGATAAGTTGAGTCGACGAGCGTCCCGTCGAGGGCGAAGAGGAATGCTTTCATGAAGTCATCAAACGAACACGGTAACAGTCGCGGTGCTGATTCAGTGGGTTGCAGGAAACTCCACGACAATGTCGTCCAGACCTGGAAACATTGCCGCGGCGCCCGGCAAATCTTCCAGCGCGTCTTTCACGTAAAGCGATAACGTCTCCACGTTGACTACGTGATCCTTTAGAAGTTCGGTATCCGCTTCAGCATCATAATGAACTGAGAGAGTTCGCCCGTCGAACGATTTGAGAGACACTCCTCTCTGGGACATTCGCAAGATAAATCTCGTCCGCGCGTCAGCTTCCATGTAGAAAGAGCCTTCCGCGAACCCTGCCTCTTCAAACCCATCGCCTTGAGACCGTGCGCAACGGGTAAGATGGCCTTATGGAAAAGCAAAACGGCCTAGCGCGCAGTCTTGGCGAGGGCGACGCAGTGATACTCAGCTCGGGCGCGACCGCAAGCGTACGGCGCTCTTACGCTGCGGGCTACACGGGAGATGTCGAGATATTGCTCGACGGCCAAGAGGAAACTGAACGGGCTAGCGGCCTAACCCTACTCGACGGAGCACCGCCGAAGGTCGGCCCCGAAGGAGGCGACGCAAACGCCGCGCACCAAGTCGAGAGGTGAGGCTCGCGCGACATGGCCTGCGCTGGTTCGAGATAGACATGACGCGGTGGCACGTCCGGATTCTAGCGATGCTTCGACTCGCCGACCAACTCAAAGTCCCGAGCAAATCGATGCAACAGCGGCTCGGCTCCGACCCTTAGACTCGTCTTAGTGCCGGTCGAAAACCGCCTCCAGCAAGATATTCCCCGCGAGTCGATGCCGGCACACGCGTTCATTCCTTTTCGGCGCCTCCGCCAGCGGTCAGAAATGCTATCGATTTGCGTCCACGCAGGCGTTGCAGACCGCGATCGGTTTGCCGCTCGGATCCGGATCTGCGAGGGTCCATCCTTCAGCGGAGTCCGTGAAAACCTCTTTCGGTTGTAATGTGTCGAAACCGCCGACACGTGTCGCACTCATACACACGGCCCTTCCTCTATGGGGCTCGGCAGAACAGTTCGCGTTCGAGCAGGTGCAGCTAAGCATTGGCATATTATCAGTACCTTTCGCGCGACGATCCAACGGCCGTAACCGGGCATCTCCCGCCGTCGCCCCATTCGTCCCAAATCGGTTTCGACTCAACGAGAGGACCGGCAACCCTTGTACACGGCGACGAACCGCTAGCTGGCGCGTGCGCCGCGCCCCATCATGAGATTAATCACGACAAGGACCACAGCGACCAAAAGAATGACATGGATTAAGCTTCCGCCGAAATGCAACACAAATCCCAACAGCCATAAGATGACTAGCACGGAAATGATGGTCCAAAGGATGCTGCCCATTGTAATACTACCTCCTAGCTCCTGATCTTATGCCCTTTTTATGGCGTCATTAATCGATCGCATGCTGAAGCTACCTACATGTGGCAAGAGCGACGACGTTACCGCCGCAATCCGGAGACGCAAAACTACCCGTCCCCAAGCCGAGCGACGGGGGACGCGCCTTACGCAGTCGGCGTTATTCGAACCACGCAGCTTGTTCCGTTTTCTGCATTGGCAACTTGTATTTCCATTTCACGCGCTGCTTGTAACCAGATGGCTTCGCGGATTCTCTTTCTAGCCGAGCGGACACCGCCGGGTAGCTCGCCAAACGCGCGGGGGAACGCGGCAGGATGACGTTTACTCGAGGGCTTTTCATGGGGAAAGGTTGCGCCGGAGGAACAAAAATGCCGAAGCGCGCCGCGCAGCCACCGCTCAGGGCTGCATTAGCTCTTGGGGCGCTCGGCATCGTCTTTGGAGATATTGGAACGAGTCCGCTCTATGCGTTCCGGCAATGCTTCGTTGGCCTCCTGCATGTCGTCCCGACGCACGATAATGTTTTGGGACTGTTGAGCTTAGTACTCTGGTCTCTAATTCTGATCGTTTTCGTTCGCTACATTGGGATGGTGATGCAGCTCGCACACGACGGCGAAGGCGGAATCTTGGCGTTGCTCGCATTCGTCCTTCCGCCGGTGAAACGCGGCGTACCCCCGCGGGCCACCTGGCTTAGCTTTTTGGTTATTCTCGGCGCCGGAATGCTGTTCGGCGATGGTATCATCACCCCGGCGGTCTCGGTGCTCTCCTCCGTTGAAGGGCTCGCTGTGGCGACTTCGGACGCTCAGCCGTATATCGTGCCGATCGCCGTCGGAATTCTGCTCGCGCTCTTCCTCGTACAGAGCTGCGGCACAGCGCGAATTGGTTCGATCTTTGGGCCGATCATGTTGGTGTGGTTTGTCGCGATCGCAATGCTTGGGCTGCGTGGAATTGCTAAGTATCCCGGGGCTCTCGAGGCTTTCAATCCTCTATATATCGTCCGGTTCTTTGCCCATCACGGTTTCGCAGGCCTCGCAGTATTCGGCGCAATCGTGCTCTGCGTGTCGGGCGTCGAGGCGCTCTACGCGGACATGTCGCATTTCGGACGCGCCCCGATCGCCGTTGCCTGGACGGTCGTCGTCTTTCCGGCGCTCGTCATAAACTATATCGGACAAGGCGCGCTGGTCCTGGCTGAGCCGGAAAGCCTGGCGAACCCGTTTTACTTCTTGACGCCTCGTTGGGCTCTCTATCCTATCGTTGCGATCGCAACTGCCGCGACGATCATCGCATCGCAGGCACTCATTTCGGGCATCTTCACGCTGACGAAACAAGGCATCAGCTTGGGCTTTATTCCCCGGATGCGAGTGATCTACACGTCGATGGCGCACCGCGGTCAGGTCTACGTCCCGTTTGTGAACCGATTGCTCGCCCTTATTTGCATCGCGTTGGTTATCACGTTCCAGAGCTCAGCGCGACTTGCAAACGCTTACGGCCTCGCCGTGGCCGCGACTATGGTCGTCACGTCGGTTGCGTACTTCGAGGTCGTTCGCCTGCGCTTCCGTTGGAGCCTCGCCGCGGCGCTTCTTTCAACGGTCCCTTTTCTTGCCGTGGAAGCGTTGTTCGTGATCGGCAGCCTTCCGAAGGTGTTGGAAGGAGGTTGGATTCCGCTCCTGGTGAGCGCTGTAATTTTTGTTATTGCCGGTGCCTGGAGAGCGGGGCGACGGCGAGTCGCGGTCGTTCAACTCGAGCAATCCCAATCGGTACGCAGCTTTCTTCGCGACGTTAAGGGGCGGCTGGGAATTCCGTATCAGGGAACGGCCGTGTTTTTGACCGGCGATCCCGAAGGGATTCCCTTCATCCTTCGGCACCACTGGGCGCGTACGCACAGCATCGACGAGAAGATCGTGCTGCTGACGATAATCCCTTCGACCGAACCGTACGTCCGCGGCGAGCGGCGCGTGGCCGTCGAACGGCTCTCTGAAGGTTTGGTGCGCGTCACGGCGAGCTTCGGGTTCATGGAGAGGCTCGATATTGCGCGCATAACCCACGCGTGTGCTTCGGCCGGACTCCATATTGGCGGCGACGACACGACGTACTACAGCGCCGATCCGCACATCGTTCCGGTCAAACGCGGAATATTCCGCGCGTTCTGGCGGGCAGTTTACGTAGTCTTGCGCCGGAATGCTCGAAGCGTTACTTCGACCCTCGGCATTCCTGCGGACGCCCACGCACGGCTTGGGGTCGAGGTTACGATGTAGCGCTATTTCTCTGGTCGCCAAGACTACTTTCGTGATCCGGCCTGAGGGCGAGTTCGGCTTGGCTGAACGCGATCGCCTTAAAAACGCCTTCGAGGTCGCTCAGAGTGCATCGATTGTCGTCGTGGACCTAGAGAAGGCCGCCTACATTGATTTGACGGTATTAGGATGCTTGGTGGGACTTCGTCAAGCGACCCTGCGGCGCGGAGCGAGCCTGTTCCTGATTGGACTACATTCGGATGTGCTCAGGTGTTTGAGGTCACGGCGCTCCGTGAGATTTTCGAGATTCGCACGAACCTCAGTGACGTGCCCGGCGCTGACGCCGCCGAGATGCGGCGGCTTACGATCGAGGCATAGTCGCTCGGCTAATTATTCTTTCGGTGCAATACCGGTCCGAAGTATCACGAGCACGGTGGCATCGTCGCGCATCTCTTGCCCAGCGTAGGTCTTAACAGTCTCGAATAACGTCTCCGACAGCTCCTGCGCGCCGAGATGTCCGTGAGAGAGGATTGTCTCTTTCAGACGCTCAATTGTAAAAAGTTCACCTTGCTTGTTGGTGGCCTCTGTTAAGCCGTCGGTGTAAATGACGGCTCGGTCCCCGATCCCGAGCAGTGTTTCCTCAGAACTAAACGTCACTTCTGCATTCACACCCAAGACAAGGTTGTGACCGTCCAGTGTCTCAACCGAAGAGGCCCCCGATCGCAAAATCAGAGGTGGTTCGTGTCCGGCGTTAACAATTCTCAAAATACCCGATGATGCGTCGATTGCGCCTATTACAAAGGTAATAAAGTGATCGCCATCGCGTAGATCCTCAGCCACCACACCATTTGTGTGTCCGGTAATTAATTCCAGTTGCTGATTGCCCAACACGCGCACCAAACCTCGAACGAGATATCTCAGCATTAGCGCGTTGAGAGCGGCAGAAAGTGACTTTCCGGACGCATCGCCCAGGCCAAAAACGAGCTGTTTTTCGTCAATGGGGAACAAATCGATGTAGTCTCCGCCAACTAATCTCGCAGGTGCGGCGGTCATGCCCAAGTCTAGTCCGGAGATCGTCGGCATATTTATGGTTAGCAGCGCTTCCTGAATGCGCTGCGCCGCCAGACCAAAGTCGCGCTCCGAATCCGTAAGGCTTCCGACAGTGTCGTATAGCGATGTCGACATACGCGATTTGTACCTCTTAGATGGTTAAATCGCCTCTATCTCGGCGACACTGGATCACCAGCAAAGTGCTCCGGCAACTTCGTCGGGCTGCCGATTCCGCGAATCTTTCCTGATCAGCGCCGCCAAAAAGACGAACTGGATTTATGCGGCATCCGCCTCGTGGCGCAACGTCGCTGTCACCTTCGCTCCACTCCCTCCTACAACGACTCGGAGCTCGCGGGCGTAGTGGACGACCAGAAAAAGTCCGCGCCCTCCTTCGCTGAAGGGATGAAGCGAGCGCGCTTCGACAAGATTGAAGCCCGGGCCCTCATCGGCGACCGTGAGCAGAGTATCCTCACCCTTGCGCTCCACCCTTATCCGGATGCCGTGACGCGTATGCTTGAGAACGTTGGACACGAGTTCCGTATAAACGAGGTTAGCGGCGTATTTGTCGATCGGCACGGCTGCATGCTCATGTAGCACGTCGAGGTACTCGCCTTTCGCTCGGAACGCGTCGCGAGCATCGTCGGACTCAAAGCGCCACAGCACCCTCGACGCGCACATGCACTCTACATACCCATAAAGCGGCGGTTTTCGTCGGGGCGGGGACGCTTTAGGCTAAGACGACCAGCCGGCCAGATGCTGACCCGTGAAAACTACGGCCAATAAAA
Organism: Candidatus Cybelea sp.; assembly: GCA_049578945.1. GTDB lineage: Bacteria > Vulcanimicrobiota > Vulcanimicrobiia > Vulcanimicrobiales > Vulcanimicrobiaceae > Cybelea. The sequence goes on from JBAUMX010000198.1 coordinate 28,921, forward strand.
CCAGCACGACGCCCGCTACCCGCTGCGCTATGCGCTTATAGCGGCGTCCGAGCCGTTCGCCAAACGCAAGTCCCACCGCGGTAAATATAATCGTGCTGACAGCAACTGTCGCAAGCAGCGGTAAGAGCGGCAGCGGCACGCCAGGCAAAGACATGCCGACGCCAAGGGAATCGAGACTGACGGAGAGTGACGCCACGAGAATAGCTACGGGAGAGTCGGGCTCAAACCTAGGCATACGGCGTTCGAAGCTCTCATAAAATATGAAGCCTCCGACGCCGCCGAGTACCGCAAAGCCAACGTAAATCGCAATAGCTCCAACAAGATGCCCTGCGCCCGTGCCAATACTGTAGCCGAGAATCTGCATCAGGACTTCCGCGACTGAGAAAGCGAGACCGAGCCGTATCCTCGCCGGCCACCCGATTCGCATGACGCCGACCGCGATCGACAATGCAAGAACGTCCAGACCTACGGCAACGGCGATGCCCAGTATCTTGGCGGCGACGGTTAAAGTCATTCGTCTGCACGCTACGGCGGAGCTAAGTCAGAGGCCCCCTGACGGGAGGGGGCGTCCGACTGAGACGGGTCGAGCCTTATGGAACGCGAACAGGGTAAAAGTCAGGGCAACAACCAACCAGTTGAGAGGTCGGAACACATGAGGAACAACTCGTTTTTGAGAGCCCTACCGTTGCTCGCCCTCGCGGCATGCTCGGCGCCCGGCTCCGCTACGCTAGCACCGACGAGCAGCACGATGGCAGGTATTCACGCGCAGCGGCCGGCGCAACCGCTCGTCTACATCTCGCAGCAAGCGGACAACAGCATCAGCGTCTTCCATCTCGATGGCAAGCGCATCGACCGAATCACAAAGAGCGTAAACTATCCGCAAGGGCTCTTCGCCGACGCAAACGGAACGCTGTACGTCGCCAATCGCGGCGCGCACAATGTGCTGGAGTTCAAGCGCGGCACCACATCGCCATTTAAGGCGTTGAGCGACGATAAAGAAGAGCCCGAAAGCGTAACGGCCTGCCCGGACGGTACCGTGTACGTCGCCAACATATTGGGGTCTCACGGCGGCGGCGGCGACATCACCGTATATCGGCACGGGAGCACTCATCCCGCGGGAACGCTCAACTACACCGGCGCCTTCTTCTTCTTCCTGGCCTGCGACGCGCACGGCAATCTCTTTGGTTCGATGGTCCTCGGCTCGACCGGGACCGTCGTCGAGTTTCCAGCCGCTCAACAGAGCGGAGCTACGCTGCTCCCGATCTCGTGGGGTGGAAATCCCGCGGGCATCGCAATCGACAACAGCGGCAACTTACTTGCCGCGGGTCAGGGCGAAGGCGTTGAAGAGTTCACCGAATCCGGTACGCCGACCGGGCTTCAAATCGCGACTGGCGGCGTGAATGAGATCGCGGTGAGTGCGAACGGCAAACTGCTGCTCGGCTCGACTTCGGAAGGTGCGGTCCAATACACGTTTCCTGGCGGAGTTCTGGATCACTCGTATCACGTATCGCACGGAACTCCAATCGGGGCGGCCTTCGATCCCGGCGCCAATTGATGTAAACCTGTGGCTCGCCTTCCGTCGCACATAAGGCTTCGGCCGCACGTGACGACGCTCATTGGCGCGGGCCGCTTAGGGTGACACTTCTTTGGCGCGAAACCTCGCAATACGCTCGATAAGCGTCACTGGCACGGATTTCGAAAGCGGAAATCGAATTGTGCCCTTTTCAACCTTATATCGTCGTAGCTCGGACTCGAACGCGGCGAGGACGGATTTCGTCGCTGCGTAAAGAGAGTAGTGATCCTTCCAACCTGCGAAGTGCACGAATACGGTACCGTGCAGCTTGTACCTTGGCATGTTGTACGCTATCAATTCTTCGGCCTCAGGCACAGCAGTGCGAATCGCGTCGCGTACTTGCCGCAGCGCGCTTCGCACCGGCTCCGGTTGTGAAGCGATGTACTCAACGACCGATGTAAAAGCAACTCTCGGCATCGACGCCCCAGTTCAGGTTTGGCCGGCTTTTAGGTGCGAGTTTTTCAGCAGGCAGGTTGATTCCCGCCAGCTTGCGCTCGCGTAGCCGCGCGTGATGCAGAAGCGGGAAGCTCAGTGCGCTGTCAAAGCGTCGCCGCAGGATCTCCGGAGGCGTCCTCGATCGTTGCTATCTGATCGCCGCCATGGATGATCTCCCGCGCCGGACGACCGCCCTCGCGGATCGCATCAGAGGCGATGATGTAGTGTTGGTGGCCATGCCCCTGGTCATCGGCTGCGTGGAGCACACCAGCGAGGACGCGCCGGTCAGCCAAAGTAACGCGGACGGCTTTGCCTAGATACGGTTTAATCTCTTGATCGGTCATGCTTACGAAATCACCTGAAGGCCCCCAAAAGTTGCGGTGCCGGACGAGGCAGCCGTAAAGCAGCTTTCCTGCTTCCGGTTGGAACGGGCGGAGCCGATACCCCAGTCATTTTAGCAGCCGATCGCGAACACCGGTATTATAAGTGCTAAAATCATCGGGCCTAATCTTAGAAGTAGTCCTAGCCGTCGCCGTTTCGGGATGTAACATCGCTCAGGCGCCCGATATCGCGACGAGTACCGTTGGCCGATGCACTAATTCAAACGGTTACATTTCTGTCGGCGGTATCGGCGGTTTCAACGCGCTCGTCAATCGCAACTTCACCACCGCGCTTCTCTCGACCGGGCACGTGCGGCTCTACGAGCACGCAAACGCGATCGCATCGGCGATTGCGGATAGTCCGCGTTCGAATCCGTTTCGGATCCTCAACGCGATCGAGACCATTTTCAGCGAAACCGGGCCGGGCGAGGCTGAGCTGGGTTACGTCGGCGCGAACTATTTTACGCTGCCTGCGAAAGAATATCCGGCCTACTATCAGTATCAGTACGTTAGCAGCGGGCTCACTCCAAACGCCGCCAACGTGAACGTTCCGGATCGGCCGCCGTGGGCCATAACGTTCGATCAAAGGAACGTACGAGCCTGGAAGCTGTGGGTGCAGGCCGGCCGCTCCGTCGGCATCTCGTCGATGGCTCCGATCGTCGCTCCCAATGCAGCTTGGAAGCCGCACAGCCACCTCTTTCCACCCACGCGCCGCGAGTATTACGATCTGAACAGCCCGTTCTACGATTTGGCGCGATACGAAGCATCCTACGGCGGCGGAATCGCGCTCGACACGCCGCCGAACTTCTTTCTCACAGGCGGAAGCGGCCGAGGCTATCAGCACTTCATCGAGCAAGGAATACGCTGGGGGAATGCCCAGGGCATTCGCACGACGGTATTGATCTCGCCGTATCCTGGTCGGCGCGAGTTCTCTCACGACACCAAAGAGTTCGTGCGCGCTTTACTGGCGCAGGGCGCGGTTCCCACCGAATGGGCGGTCGACGATTACGAAAATACAAACCCGCACGATACGCGCGCGATGGGGCCAGATACGCGCGCAAACACGATGACGAACGTCGGCCTTTGGCTGGCCCTGCATGCACCCGTCTTTGGATGTAGCGAACTCTCGAAGACGGCTCCCTATGAGGCCGTACTACTACCGAGGTAAAACTCGGCGAGACCGAAAAGTGCATGCGATATGTTTGTGACGGAATGCAAGGCAGAGTTTCTCGGTCATCAGATCGTCGCCCACAACTCTTGGGGACCCACGTTTTCATTGAAAGGCTTCACGGGCGAAAACCGGTTGTACATCGACGGGAAGGTGGTGGACACGAACACCGACACGCTTGCGCTTTCGAGCGCTCCGATCATGCGCGGCAGCATCACGGACGACTCGAATAATGTCCACATCATCGAGGTCTTCGCTCGCTCGAGTTGGACTCGCGTGAAGCTCAGAATCGCGATCGATGGAAAGAAGGTCGCAGGTGAGGACTTTTAGGTTGGCAAGGTGCTTCCGAGCGGCGGTCCGCGCTACAAGTTGGGGTCCTTCGTCAGTCCAAAATGACGACGAGCTTGCCGCGCTTTCCGTGTGCTTTATGACGAACCGACGCCGGGGCGTTTGGTCGTTCACGTCGCTCAACCGTGGCCACTGAGCGGCAGAGCGGGAAATCGTGGCGTAGGGAAAGGGGCGCAAGGAGCAACGCAGGTAAAGAAAGTGCGCTTTTTGGACTAGAAGTAAGGCCTCTCATTAGGGTTACTGAGAGCCGGCCGGGGACCGAATCGGTCGATGCGAGCGGTTACAGGGCCGGCCCAGGCGTCCCATCGGACCAGCGAGCCACGGGAACGAAGAACAACGCCCACGGTTGCGGCCACATAAGGTGACCACTATCGTATACTACCGGAGAGTCTTTTCGATCCGCGCCCCAGCTCTCTCCGCTGTTTGCCCCTAACGCTCTCGGAGTATAAATCATGATGTGCGGGTACCACGCCTTGACGTGATCGTCGATGTATTGACTCTTCGACATCATGTAGCCCAGCGAACCATTCTCTGGTAGCGGCAGCTGCTTCCCCGCAATCGCCGCATTCATGCGCTCGTGTATCTTCGCTTCGCTCGCGCCGGACAGCGCCAGATTCGTTGAGAAGATGGTGTAGAGCAGTACCGTGCGCGAAGCCGGCGCGTTATAGCATACCGGCGGGAGCGCCTTCGGGTTCCAGAAATTGTCGTCGTCGAAGGCTTTGGTCCACGAGCGTTCCACCAAGCAGGTGAAGCCGTTTGTGCCTTTTACGGCGGTCGCGTATCCTCTCGGGGTTAACACCAGGATAGTCGCGTGGCTTGAGATCGCTTTAGGTGCGGCGCTGCTTGCTAGATCGATTTCCGCTTGACGATCCATTAGGTATTGGCTCACGGCGGCCATCTTCGGATAGGGTGCTGCGGCGGCGAGCAGCGCGACAAGGGCGGGGCATACGTAGAAGGCCTTCACGGCATCGTCTCCTGTTCGCAGTCGAAACGCGTGAAGTATCATTAATGTGACCAGCTCTGGTATGCATAACAGCGCGCGACCGGCCGCTAGTCCTTGGGTTTTGGGTCTACCGCGAGGCCGGCCGGGTTCCCAACGTCTATCGTCTCGAATGGTGTTGTCGAACCGCTCTTGTAGCCCGCGACATCTCCGGGATAATGCAGGCTGCTGCCTACGAAGAGCGTTCCGGTCTTCTCGAATGCGATGGAGTAGGGCCCGGAAAGCCCGCTCGTGATCGTAACAAACGGCGAGGTGTCGCCGAGATGGAAGCCGAGCGCGGTGTTGTTCTGGTTGTTGGCTACCCAGAGATTATTGCTCGGATCGATCGCGATGCCGACGGGGTCGTCTAAGCCACTCAGACTGAGCTTGGTCGGCGTCGTCGAACCTTTGGACACTTTCCAAACGGCATTTTGGAGGGCGTCGCCGACGTAGAGGTTGCCGCGCTTGTCGATCGCCAGGCCAACCGGGAGATCGAATCCATTGATCTGCTCGCTGGGCATCGAGGCGCCCTTCGGATAGACCAGCACGTAGCACGAGCCGGCGCTCGCGCCACTCGTCACGTACACCGTACCCTTGTTGTCAACGGCGATACCGTTGGGATCGATGAGCTGCCCTCCGCTCAGCGTCACGCTCGGGCTTGTCGTGCCGACGGGGTACTCGGTGACGGTGCTGTCTCCGTTATTGGCGACGTAGAGCATGCCATGGAGATCCACCGCGACGTTGACGGGCAAACTGATGCCGGTGGTAATGCTGCCGTTTTGCTTCGGATTCTTCTTGTTCGCCGGGAAGAGACGGATTGCGTCGGCGTCGATGTCCGAAACGAACAGGGTCGCCTTGCGTCTGGCCCGATGCAAGTATCCGTTGCCGCGTCGCGCGTCGGCTGACTCGATCTGCCTCGGCCTCAAGCCGAATCGGACGTCTGCGCGAACCGACTGCACGGGCGCGCTCTCCAGCGCTTGCGGGGGCGTCGTCGCCGACTGAGATGCGCACGCTGTTATGAAGGGAACGACGAGCGCACCAGCGAGTAAAACGAGCCGAGATCGCATGAGGCACCTCCTAAGAAAGCGCGCCCAAAGGGCGCACCGGGCAGTCGGGAGCAGTCGCAATTGCTCGTTACCGTCGACCGAACCCTCTAGCGAATCTTAGGATAGCGCCACAGGATTAGTTACCGAGACTGCTCGATTGTGCGATGAATAAAGTCGCGTGCAACCATGTTTGGATGGAGGGCTCTCCGATCTCGGACTTGCTGCATCAGACGTAACGAGAGAAGGCTCTAGGGTGACAATCTAGAGGTTCTCTCTTGACTATCGACGTCGGAGGCGGATAGCCACTTTCCGCCGGAGGCGGCCTTGGCTGCTCGTCACATTGCTTGCAAGAGAGTGAGTTCTAGCGACAGCTCGCAGCCCACGCAATTTATACATGAATCTGATGCACGACGAAAGGGCACTCGGACCATTCATCTGTGATGGAATGCAATGCATCTTAAGCTATTCGTAATAGAAGTGTCGAACCTCGGGATGCGTTGTCGTCCTTAAAGCAGACCTAACGCGACGTTAAGGAACTAGCCCTCGAGAAGGTCGGGCGTCAGCTGCCAGCGCGCGCGAATCGAAAGCCGGCCGAAGATCGAGGCCACGTGGCTCTCAACCGTCCGCGTGCTGACGTTCAGGCACGCGGCGATGGCTTTGTTGCTATAGCCGCGGGCCACGAGCTGCGCGATCTCGCGTTCGCGCGACGTCAGCTGTGTACCATCGCAGGGCAGCTTAGCACGCTTTAGTACCGACACTAGATCGCGCGCGCGGCGGGGGCCTCTTCGGGGACTCGGGATCTTCCGAAGGCTACTATAATAGCGGGCAAGGTGGAACTGGCGGCGCGCAGATTGCAGGCGGCTACGGGCGAGCCGGCGGTCTTGGCTCTAGCAAGCACGGAAATGGCCATCATGGCGACAACGGAGTGCCAGGCGAAGGCGGAAGCGGCGGCAACGGCGGCCCGGGTGGTGCGTACTACTCCGGCGGCGGCGGTGGCGGCGGGGGCTATTACGGCGGTGGCGGCGGCGGCGGCGCCAGCCAA
>JBAUMX010000199.1:0-5963 GCA_049578945.1 Candidatus Cybelea sp.
CGACAGAGCCGGCCCGGGCCGCGACAAAGGTCGCGCGCGCTCTCGGTCGCGCGCCGCCGTTGCATCAGGTCGAGACCGGCGAGCGGTTCGAGCGCTCGCACCAGCACCCCAGCTCCTTCTCCATCACGCTCGCTCGACAAATTAAAGCAGTAGGACGTTCCATAAATTTGGTAGACGTAAGCGCGGTGGGGAGGACCGAAGAGCGTCGCGTTGCGCAGACTCTTCCCGCTATACGCGTGACACGCCGGGTCGCCCGGAAGATAGGCTTCCGTCTCGACGATTCGACCCGCTGCGATTCCTTCGTCGCTATCGCTTACAAGTACGCAGCCCAGCAGAGCGCGCGCCAGTGCGCGCGTTTCGGTCGGCAAGCTTTCCGGCCGTAGCCGGACGAACGTCATGCCGCAACATTCAGCGCCGCTTCGGCTCGTGCCCTTTGCGTAAGATCGTCGGTCGGAGCAGTGCGTACATCGAACGTAATCAGCGAGTTGAGCGCGCATCGCAGACGAACGTACGGAAGCACGAGCGTTTCGCCGACACCTCGACCGCTGGCGATCTCTTCGACGAAATCCGCATCGGCCAGCGCGAACCGAACCTCGCGAAAACCACGCCTGCACAAAACCCGCGTGACCGCGGTCAGCGCGGCGTACCCGACGGCTCGCTCCGGAAACGGCGCGGCCGAACCGACGCGAAAACCAACGCGCAGCAAGCGCCGCGATCGTCCGAGGCTCAGGCGCGCATAAGCTACACCGCTACCGCGGCCGTCAGCCGCGTATCCGACGATCGCATCGACTCCGGGGGCGTGGCTTCGCATCGTTTGCATCTCGTGGACCTCTTGCCCAAGTATAGGCCGAACATATGTTCGAGGTCAAGCAATGCAAGCCGGTTGCATCAGGCTCGCGTAGAGCCGCTGGACGCGGTCGATTTGACGGTCGATCGAAAAATTCTCCGCTGCGCGGCGTGCCGTCTCGGGGTCGAACTCGAGGCCCGCCGTCAAATCTCGGAAAGCGCTTGCGAAGCCCTGGGCGGTGACGGGCACCAGTCGTCCCGCACCGGCAAGGACGTCGCGGTTTTGGGGTGCATCTGAGGCGATCACGTAGACGCCCGCAGCCAGCGCTTCGGCAAGAACCAGCCCCTGCGTCTCGGTCGTGCTGGGCATGACGAAGGCATCGCAGCTCGCGTAGAGATTCGGAAGGTCGTCTCGCCCAACGGCTCCGAGGAAGTGAGTCGAGGCGCCGACTCCGGCTTCGCGAGCCTGCCGCTCGAGATCTTGGCGCAGTGGTCCATCGCCGGCGACGGCCAGCTTCAACGAATCGTCTTCTGCCGCTGCAAGCCCGCGCAAAAGCAACTCAACATTCTTCTCTTTTGCAAGCCGGCCGACGAATAGAAGCAGCCGGTCGCGGGCTCCGACCCCTATCCGCGAGCGTAAGCCCTGGTCGCGCCGCCCGGCGCCGAAGCGGCTCACGTCGATGCCGCTGGGGATGACCTCTAGCCTGACGGTGACCCCGAGCTCGCGCAGCCGGTTCGCCATCGCCGGGGTGGGAACGACGACCGCATCGGCCTGATTTGCGAAAGCGCGCGTCAGTGTCGCGGCAGCGAAGCGCGTCGCGTTCCGTTCGAAGGGAATGTAATGCGCGTAGGCTTCGAGCTGCGTGTGGTACGTGTAGACGAGTGGCATTCCGTAGCGGCGCGCATAGCGCGTACCCATCCATCCGGTGACGAATGGCGAGTGAACGTGGACGATCGACAAACGCTTGATGACGCCGTTGAGATTGCGGCGGCTGACCAGCGGCAGCGTCAGCCGGTAGGGCGTTCGCGCCGGAAGCGGCAGTGAGGGCATCCGAAAGACCGGCCCATCGGCCTCCTCGTAGCCCGGCATCCAAGGTGCAAAACAGTAGACCTCATGCCCGCGAGCGCGCAAACCGTCTGCCAGCGCCTCGACCGATGCGACCACGCCGTTCACCACCGGCCGGTAAATTTCGGTGAAAAACCCGACGCGCAGCCGCTCCATTCGGCCTCTCTTCGCCCAAGCTAGGCAAGGAGCCCGGCGAGAAGGAGCCTCCTGCCCGTCAATGACTTAAGGCATATTCGCCCATCGAAAAGGGTATGATATAGTCCGCGAGTTACTAGACTAGCCTGCCGGAGAGACAGCAAGCAGGCTGTCTGCACCAGGCGTCATCCGGTTCCGTCATCCCGCGGCCGTTTCGCCGCTTCCCCAAAACGCGACTCACCATTCATCGTCCGTTCTCTGCGCGGTGTAGAGCTGGGACCTTGAAACGAGTCGAGAGCAGAAAGGAACATCGGGTTGATAGGACGTTTTCTGGGGGCTGCAATCGTTGTTGCGACCCTCTGCATGAGCCCAGCTGCAGCCGCGACCGACGCGGCGCCACCAACTCAGGTAACCTGGCACCATGACGGCTCGCTCACCTGGCAGCGGGTCGAGCACCACGCAATCGCGCGACCGACCGTTCGCAAATTAGTTCCCCAGCTCGCTCCGGGGCGGACCAAAGTGATCGCAGCCGGCTCGCCCGGCGTGGCCGAAGCGTGGGTTCAATACGACCAGCGCGCCGGCGGCGCGGTGCACCGTTCCGTTCTCTTCACCAAGGTTCTTCGCGTGCCGAGAAAGCGAATCGTCGCCGAGGGCATCGGCACTTCACCGCTCGCCGCGTTTGAAGCCCACAGCATTGCCCGCATGACGTCGCTCGCGCGCAGCGCGATGAGCGCCATGCAAATGATTGCGACCGCCTATACGGCCGGCTCCGCCGGCGGCAGCGGCATGACGGCGATCGGCCGGCGCGCCGGATACGGAATCGTCGCCGTGGATCCGCGCATCATTCCGATCGGCACCCGCCTTTATATCCTCGGCTATGGTTACGCCGTCGCCGGCGACACCGGCGGAGCGATCGTCGGGCATCGCATCGATCTCGGCTTCGATACGCTGCGCGGCGCGTTGCTTTTCGGCCGGCGCGGCGTCACGGTCTACCGCCTCAAGTAGCGTAGGATAGCGGGGTGTCGACTCCCCGCCGGCTGCTCGCGCAGGCCGGATTACGGCCGAAGAAGCGCTACGCGCAGAACTTTCTCGAGAATATGCCGGCCGCGCGGAAGATCGCGCGGCTCTCCATTTCCGACGCGGCCCCCGATCGCCGAATGCTCGAAATAGGTGCGGGCACCGGCACCCTAACGCTCGCCCTCATCGAGGAAGGCGCCAACCTCACCGCGATCGAGCTCGACCCCGACCTCGTCGCGCTGCTTCGTTCCCGTGACGATCTGGCATCCGCGTGCATCCTGCACGCCGACGCGCTGACGTTCGATTATCGCGCCTGGGCATCGGGAACGAGATGGAGCGTCACCGGAAACTTACCGTATAACGTCGCCACCCCGGTGGTGCTTCGTCTGGTCGAGATGGAGCAGGGTCCCGATTCGCTCACGGTGATGCTTCAGAAGGACGTCGCCGACCGGCTGGCCGCGTCACCCGGCACGCCGGAGTACGGCAGCCTCTCGGTCGCCGTGCAGTATGCGATGCTGGTTCAGCCCCAGTTCACCCTATCGCCCGGATCGTTTTTCCCCCCGCCGAAAGTGCGCTCCAGCGTCGTGCGGCTGGTGCGGCGCGAGCGGCCTGTCGTTGCGCCGCGCGACCTCGCGCTGTTTTGGAAGGTCGTGCGCGGCGCCTTCGCGTACCGGCGCAAAACACTCTCGAACACGCTCGCACTCGCACTCGATCTCGATCGAGCGAAGATCGCGCGGGCGCTCGAGCGCAGCAATCTCTCTGCGGAGCTTCGCGGTGAACGACTCGGACTCGGCGATTTCGCCCGCTTGGCCGACGCGCTGGCCGAAGAATAGTTTCACGGGCGCGTGGACCTGGCTGATAGCCGGCTTTATTGCCGGGCTCTTCGTCGTCGTTTTCTTCTTCAGCATCGGGAGCCCCGGGCCGAAGAACATCAGCATCTTCCAGGTCGACGTGGTTATCGGGGTGCAGTTCGCTGTCGACGCTTTGCTCGTAGCGCTGTTGTTGTGGACGCTTCCGTCCCTTTCGAAGTTCACGCTGCGCGAGCTGGGCTTTCGCGTGCCGCAGCGTTCGACCATCGTAGCGGCCCTAATCGGCGCCGCCGCAATGTTTGTCGTAGCGAACGGCAGCGCGACGCTGATCGACTACCTGGCACACACCGAGCATCCGCAAGATATCGTGCAGATTTTCAAACATCTCCACGACCCCCTCACGATCACGATCTTTGCGCTCTTCGCGGTCGTGTTCGCGCCCTTCGCGGAGGAGACGCTCTTCCGCGTCTTCTTCTTCAACCTCGGCCTGCGCTATGGCGGCTTTTGGGGAGGAGCGGTTACGAGCGGCGTGCTCTTCGGAATCGCGCACGGCGACCTCTACGCGTTGATTCCGTTGGCGCTTGGCGGGATCGTTCTCTGTGCGGTCTACTACCGGACTCAAAACGCCTACGCCTCGATGATCTCGCACTCACTCTTCAACGCGGTCTCGATCGTCTTTCTCTTGGCCGGGCAGAAAGTTACCTGAGCAACTCCCAAGCAGCGGCCGCTACGGCTTCGGCGGGGATTGCGCGCGTGTCTAGGTACTCCAGGCGGTGCCGCAACGAGGGGGGTTTGCTCGTCGTCGCAGGCCGGCGCTCGAACGCGCGGTCGCGGACGTATCGTCCGACCAGATGGATCGCTGCGGCGTTCGGCTCGTCGTACCAGTCGGGATGATGCGCGATCCATACACCGACCGTTGGTATCCCGCCGCGCGCGAGGGTGAAGTGCAGCGGGCCGGCCGGAATGCCGACGAACAGGTCGACGCGGTTGCTCAGCGCTTTGTAGAGCCGCGCAAACGGATCGTCGAGATCGCCGAAGAGCTGCCGGAAGCCCGCGACGCCGTCGCCGAGATCTTCGTCGTCCATCGAGATGAAGCGCCACTGCGGCGATTGCCGGCGCATCGCTTCGACTAGCGCACGCGCCTCCGAGCCGTCGCCCCAATTCTTTCGCGCCGCTGTGAGCCCGCTTCGCGAGATCACGCCAAGGCGCGTCGCCGGTCCGGCGAAGGCCCGCAGCCGTTCGTCGAGTCGCTGCTGCGTCGCATGCGGCGCCGAAAAGTCGATCGCGTTCGCAAGCGTTGCCGCAAGGTTGAGACCGGCAATCCGTTCGGGCGAGACGAGTAGGTGGACGAGGTTTCGAGCTTTGGTATGAAACGGATACGGCGTGCGCCCCTCCGTTTCGGGATAATCGGTCCACAGCAACATCTCAGGCCCAAAGCGCGCGACCGCAGCGTCGAGCGGGGGCGGCAGCTCGAGGCTCGCCGTTCGGCCGTCGCACCGTTTTAAGTTGAGACCGAGATGGCGCGCTCCACCCGACGCACCGTCGTTAGGAACGCGTGCGCCGCTGAAAAGCGGTTCGGCGAGTGCGTTCCCTTCCATCAGGCTGACGAAGTCATCCCCGAAGCGCGTGATCGCGTAGGTGTTGGTGGATTCGAGCAACGGCGCGATCGCGCCGAACGTAACCCAATCGCCTAACCCGTGCGGCCAATAGATCAGCACGCGCTTGTCGCGCAATGCGGCAAAGCGACCCCGATCTTCCCTTATGGCGGGTAAACGCAGCGTCGTAAGAGCGCTCAAGGCCGGACCGGCACACCGCCGCATAAGCGCTGCGGCACCTGTCCGGTCATGCTTGCGAAGAACGCGGCCGCGCTCCTGTCGTAGGCCGGACAGCGTGGAAACAACGGATCGTTACGCGGATCGAGCCGGACCTTGGGATTCGCGGCGGCGACCGCCCAGACACCTTCGTCGCGGCGGTGAAGCTCGACCGCGCGCCCGCTCTCGCGGGTCTGCTCGGCATTCGCGTAAGCATTCCAATCCACGATATACGGCCAGCGTCCGGGCCGCAAAACGGTATCGTTGAAGAGTAGCATCACCACGAGCGCGCACGGCACGACCGCGCGCCCGAAACCGGGATAGCGCGCAATTCCGAAC
>JBAUMX010000200.1:0-23416 GCA_049578945.1 Candidatus Cybelea sp.
GCACGATACCGATCGGCACCAAGTGGCTCAACGTGGCCCCGCCTGCGAGCAGGGCTTGATACCAGGCCCAGCTGTGGTCGTAGATGACGGCAAGGGCGGTAGAGGCGACGGACCCGCCAAGTAACAACACGATCTTAAAGATCGCAATGCCCTCAGCGCGTACTTCGGTGGGGAGCGAGCGGACCAGCACGTTTGCGATCGGTGAGAAGAGACACGCAAACCCAGCGCCCGAAATAACGAGGGCGAGCACGAACGTCGTGAAATCTGATCCCGACGCGGTATGCGTGACGAGTAACACGTAGGAAAGCGGCACGAGCAGGAAACCTATTACCACCGGAATCCTCACGTCGATCTTGTCGGCATTTACGAGCATCACGACAATCGGCGCCACAAGCATAATAGCCGGGATTCGCAGCAGCAGTAGCGCGCCTGCAATAGACGGTGGAAAGCCAAGGCTTGTTTGCGCGTACTGCAGGAAAAGGTTCGCGCCAAAAAGCGGCACGCCGAGCCCGAATCCTAGAACGCTGCCGACCGCGAGATTTCGGATATTAAATAACCTTAGTTGGATGAAGCCGCACCGATCTTCACACAATTCGCGCCAGATGAATCCCGCAAATCCGACCGCGGAGAGGAGACAACACCAGACGATATCCCGGCTCGAAAGCCAATCTCTGCGTTCACCGAACGACGACGCGTATTCGAAACAGAAGAATGCGAGTAATGCGAACGCGACGCCCGGGACATCGAAGCGCGCCGTCCATCGAGGACCCGGCGCTTCTAGCAGCGTGAAGACGACTACGCCCGCGAAGGCTGCGAGCAAAGCATACAACGCAAATGCGTCGCGCCAATACGCATGGTCGATAAACCAGCCGCCGATGAACGGGCCGGCCGCCGCACCCGAGAGCGAGGTAACCGAAAAGAACGAAAATGCTACGCCGCGCAGCTTCGGGGGAAAGAGCGTCAACACGGTTGCCACGGCGCATACGAAAAACGTTCCTTGCGCCATCCCTTGAAAGCAGCGGCCGACGATGAAGCCGCTTAACGAAACGGTCATCGCGAGGTACAACGTAAGAACGCCGAACGTCAGATGCCCGAAACCGAAGATTGGTTTTCGCCCGAAGCGGTCGATAAGCCATGGCGTGAGCAAAAGCGTGACGTAGTAGAACGTATTGAATCCTATCAACGTCCAGGGCAACTCATCGGCGCTCGCACCTAGGCTTCCGCCCGCATACTGCTGGATAGATTGATACACGCCGTTGAATGATTGATCAATAAAAAGTGAGATTAAAGCGGCAAGCATCACGAACACCTTGCTGACGCTGATGCCTTCAGCAAGCTCGATTTGAAGGAACGGCCGGCTACGCGCCGCGATCATATTGCGCGGCGGCTTCGCCGCAGCGACGCTTGAAGCCGCCCAGCTTTACGAGGGGAGTCGACCGGCGCGTATTGGGAGATCAAGCTTTAGGAGGAGTTATGTTCAATGCCACGGGCTGAAACGGTAAAGCTGCGCCGACGACCATTATAAAAGGTGGTAAACCGGGCTCAGCTACCCGGTAGGGATTGCCATTCGCTAAACCCTAGGGGCGCCCTAACGGCGGCAAGCGTCACTTCAGCGCCAGCATCTGCCAAGGCCCTAGCGGTCTCAAGCCCTATGCCCGAAGCGCCACCGGTGACGATAACCTGCTTATCGCCAAGGTCGATCCCGTCGACGACATCGTCTGCGGTCGACGCAAAGCCAAACGGAGTCACGATCACTTCGTGCATGGAGGTCTAGTCCGGATGAACTTTCAGCGCTCTAGCCACCCAGTGGCCTCGAGGTCAGTGACGTCGCCAAGATGCGCGCGCTCGAGGACCAGAATCGCCGACTCAAACGGATCGTTGCCGATTCTAACGCTGAACGTCGATGCCGTTAAGATCGTGGTACTCGGAATTGCGGTAGCGGGCGCTCTCACGAAACGCTCGCCTCGGCGAGTCCACTGTGACCCTTCGCAGCTCCGCATGTCGATGAGGATTTCCAAAATGGAATAGAATTTCTGACCATGGCGACCGATCGATTCCAAAACGAAAAAACTCACGGCGCGGATGGCAACATCAAGGATCCAACCCACGCCTAAAAGTACCTTCGCCTCAGTAGCCTTGCCATGCATCCGCTAGATGATAGGCGAATGGCTGAGCTGTCATGCGCTGGGTAGTCGCTGCGACGTTCTGTACGGCCTCCGTTTTCGTAGCCGCACCGGCCGACGCGAAGAAGACGCACCCCGGGCCGTGCCGTCAGGGTCAGGTCGTTTCGATCGTCAACCGCCCCGGAACCGGCCCGTATCCGGCGACGAGCGGCTCCCCTTGCACGGTTGCGGAAAAGCACGTCGTGATCGAGTTCGGGTATCGCAACGAGATCGACGCCGGAAAGAGCACGAGCATCCTGAGCTCGTATCCGATGGCCACCATACGCTACGGGCTCGATAAGCACGATGAGGTCGTCATCGTGCCGCCGACCACCGCCATCCGCGCGGGCCTTCCGTCGGACCAGTTCACGCCCGCGATCGGCTCCCTCGACGGTGGCTTGGGATTCAAACGCGCTATCCATAGCCACTACTGGTACCAAGATGCCATCGAGGTGTTCGTCACGATACCTACTGGGTCAAGAGTCTACACTCTGGGAACACCCTCGTACACGTTCACGTACGTCGGCGCGTTCTCGCCGCCTGGCAAACTCGGCATCATCGCGTCCTTTTCGCTTGTGAACGCGCCGGGGCAACCAGAGAACGGCGCCCCCGTGCGTCGCTTTGCCTCTTACGCTCCGGCGATTACACTGTCGTACGAATTGGACGCGAGCACGAGCCTGCTCGTCAACGACAACGTGGCGACTCCGATCGATCCTACCGGAGGCACCTCGAACGTCCTGCTTGTCGGCTGCAGCGCGCGCTGTCGCCCGGATTTGTCGTCGACGTCGAGTCGGAGTTCAACCTCACGCCCGTCGCGGGTTACAACCAACGCGCCATCGGCGTTGGCGGCGCCTTCTCCATCTAATCCGCTTTGACCGCGAAGTCGTTTGCTGCATCCAGTCGCGCGCGTTCCGTAGATGACACGCGGCACGTGTCGACCAAGCACTATATCCGCGATATCCCAGCGCAGCCAAATTTAGGGCCAAACCATCACGTTGGCCACGTTCTTGGTCATCGTCGCAGTGGCAGAAGGCGGAATTACGATTCTTTGCCGCAAAGCGTTACGCCGTGAGCGGCAAAGGCGACCTGATCGGCGCGATGGAGCGAGCGTTCGATGCGCGTGGCGGCACCGCGTAAAGCGTGGAGACGCCACAAACGGGGATCTTTGCGCTCGGCGATACCGCGCATGGATTCTTCGAGTTCTCGCTCCGCGCGGGCGCCGATGCGTCCACGGCTCTGACCGCATTGGTCTCGGTACGCGAGCCGCGTGCGACGGTTGGTGGCGCAAATCGTGTGCTTGGCTTTCAGCCGTCCCTTTGGCGGAAATTAGCGCCGAATGACGCGCCGCAGGACGTGCACGATTTCGATCTCCCAATCGAAGGCCCCGGCGGCTATCGCATGCCCGCGACGCAGGCGGGTATCTGGGCCTGGTTTTCGGCAGGGAGCTACGACATCGTATTCGATATGGGCGAAGAAGCGGTCGAGACGCTCGCCCCGTACGCGACGCTCGAGCGCGAGTATCGTGGCTGGTCGTATCACCGCAATCGTGACCTCACTGGATTCGAAGACGGCACAGAAAATCCGCCGCTCGATGAGGCGCCGGAGGTCGCGGTCATCCCTGACGGAAACCCCGGCGCAGGCGGAAGCATATTACTGTTTCAGGTATGGCAACATACCAAGAATACATTTCACGAATTACCGCTTGCGACACAAGAAGCGGTGATCGGCCGGACGAAGGCCGAGAGCATCGAGTTTGACGAGGCGCACATGCCGGCAAACTCGCACGTTTCTCGCACGACGCTTGAGATCGGCGGCAAAGAGCTTAAAATCTTTCGGCGTAACGTCCCGTACGGCATCGTCTCGGATAACGGAACGCTTTTCGTCGGCTTTAGCGCCGAGCAATCTAGACTGGAGCTTATGCTCGGGCAGATGGCGGGTATCGAGGGTCCGCGCGATGCCCTGACGCTGTACACGGAGCCACTGACCGGGGCGTATTACTTCATCCCGTCGGTTCAAGCGTTGCGACGATTCGCATCACGTGACGCAGACTGAAGGTTCCAGAAGGCAGCCAGCGACGCGCCGCACGTTGCGAGCAAAGCTGAGACGATCATCACCTTGCGAAAACCCGCCACGTACGCGTCGTGAATCGCGCCGGCAACGCGCGGCGCCTCATTGACCGAGACGGTGTTGGGCAGGATTCGACCGGTCAACAGGCTGGCCCGAACACCATTCACCGCGGCGATGGCAGAAGGCGACATGCCCAACTGCATCAACTCCCGATCCAAATGTACGTCGGACGTCGCCGCAAGTGCAAGGCCTAGCCCCGCAACCGCCGTCAGGCCTGCCGTTCGCGCAACCGCAAAGTTGATGCCAGATGCCGTCCCGGCCTCGGTGTGCGGATCGCAGCCGCTCTCGATCGCCGCGCCGCGTACGATGCCGAGGCCCTTAGGCGCGACGCGATCCCAGGCGATGCCGCTAGGAAACACGTAAGATGACGACTTCGAGTGCGGCTCCTGTGGAACGCGCCACTTGGACTTGCCGATGGCTTGGAGACTTGAAACATCGGACCTGGACCCTGGTGAGTGTAAGTTTCAGTTTTCACGGGGTGGCGAGCTTTGTACAGCTTGGAAGCTATCACTGTCGCGATAAACGCTCGCGTACAATTATCGCTACCTATTGAATTGTTTGGCCATTCCCACAAGTGAAGGTCAGGGTTTTCAGTCGTAACGGCCCAAACGGGCAGGGTGGCCAGGAGCTTGAGCCGGCCTGTACAGAATGACTGGAGTCACCGAAGACGAGTAATGGGGGACGCCATGCACGTGCCATTCTCTTCGACGTCACGAGCGCTCGGACCGATGCGTATCTTCGCGGCATCCATACTAATGGCAACGCTCGCCGCTTGTACTCAAGGCGGCACGATGCCGGCAACTCAAACGTTCGTGCGGCCGGGTACGGTGCCCAACGCAACAGCGGGCCAATATCTGTACGTTCTCGAGTGCTGCGCCGGTTACGGCGACATAACAGTGTATAACGCTGGGCTCAAAGGCATCGCACGAACCATCGCAGCCCGCAATCCGAGCTACATGGCGCTGGGCCGCGACGGGACGCTCTACGTCGTCAACGGCTGGAGTCAAATCACGGTCTACGGGCGGGGCAGCGGCCGCCCGACGCGCAAGCTAACTGGGTACAACTGGCTCGTCGGCGTCGCCACGGATGCTCAAAGCAATCTTTACGCAATCGATTGCGAGTCGTGCCAAATCAACGGCGCGGCTCCGAGCGCGAGCGGGGAACCCGGCACGAAGGGCGACCGGATCGATGTTTATAGCCCGGGAGGCAAGCAACTCTTGCGGACGATTGGCCGGTACGTGCGGGCCCCCCACGCGATCACCTTCGATTCACACGAGAATCTGTACGTGGTGAACGGCTCTGCCGAGTACCACTACCTTCGTCCATCCATTAGCGTGTACAAACCGGGAGCGAGCTCGCCTTTTCGCAGGATAACGACCGGTCGCATGAAGCAGCCGGTCCTCATCGCGATCGACAAAGCAGATAACGTTTTCGTCAATACCGGCTCCGACAGCGTCCTGGAGTATGCGGCGGGTTCGAGTAAGGTAGTCCGCACTATTACAGACGGCATTTCGAGCGTCGACGCAATCGCGCTCGACTCGACAGGCACGCTTTACGTTGCCAACGCAAGCCAGCTCCCGTCACACGGTTGGATATCGGTCTATCCGCTGGGCGAGACGCACGAGGCTTACCGGATCACTGATGGGGTCAACGAACCCGCTGCCTTACGCTTGGACCAAGACGATAATCTTTACGTTTCGAACGACGGCTACTGGGGACGCGTCAGGCTCTACCTGGCGGGCGAACGCGTGCCGCACAAATCGGTCAAGAATCACAATGGGTATCCCGGAGCACTTGCGCTCGGCCCCCGGTAACGTCGCCGCCGCGTCCTTGCTTGCGGCAACGCTCGTCGGGTGTGCCCTGCGATGATTCAGAGCGCATAGAGGCATACTCGGAACCGGGCTTACTCAAAGAACAGCGCAATGAGGTCGGGTGGCCAGTCCGTCGCACGATTCGTTTGCTTATCGACGTGGGCGACAATCATGAGGCACCGCGACACATTCGTTCCGGCGGAATCAACCATAGTGCACTCGATGAGTGCATCGGGCCCGCGGAACTCGCGAACGAAAGACGTGATCGTGATCTCTTGATCCCCTCGAGCAGGCCGTAGGAAGTCGATCTCCATCCTCCGGACCCAGGTCATGAATGGCAACGTCCCCAGCGTCTTCAGATCCCAACCGACATGGTCACGTAGGCCCTCCATCCGATGATCGGTGTAGTACGTCGCGTACCGCCCCGTGCTCACGTGATTGTACGGGTCGAGCTCGGAGAACGTGATCCGGTGCGTGGTCACGTAAATGATCGGTGTCTTCGACATTCAGAGAACCCCTTTGGTGTTCCGGACTTGCTGCGAATGTCGCGTCGATCGTCCTTCACACCCGATCAGAGGGCCGTGATCCAAGCGCGAGCTTGCGGCGTTTCATAGGTCGGGAACACCTTCCGCTGACTGGAAGTTATTTTATCGCCAAGCGATAGGCGCCTGCTCTTCTGTCTGAGGAAAACTGTCAGCGCCGGAGTAAACATTGACCCACCCCGCCGGTTGAAAATTGACCCACCTGAACCGGCTCCTAGGGTCTTTTTTAGCTCTGGCCGTCACTCGCTGACGGCCCCCTATCCCACTGGGCGGTCGAACGCGCTTGCCGCCTCGGCATCGCGCTCGCTGTAGACGTCGAGATACGCGCTGCCGTCACTCCGATCCACGCACGGCCGAGCCGGTCAGATACCACTTCGAGCGGTACGCATGTCTTCTGCGGAGACTTGCGCGAGTGTCGCACGGCGTAACCTACATCGGAGGCTTCATCATCTTTGCACCCATCGCGTCAGCCTGAGATTTGCACATCATTTTCACGTTATGTTTTTTCATCATCGCTTCCCGTTCAGTCGCGCTCATCCCGGACATTTTGCTTTTCATTTCCGACTGAGTCATGTACATTTTCGTCATCATATTGACACCCACGACTGAATCACCGGATGCGCACTTCGGCATCGTCATCGTTGGCGACGACGTGGACATGCTAGTCTGCGCGTGGCCCGGCTGCATGCTTACGAAAAGCATGCTCATAGCAATAAGTAGGCTTGCTGCAGTAGTTTTCATGGATTCTCCTTGGAGCATTGCAATGCGAAGCGAATTCCGCCCCGCATACCCATAACGCCGGCAAGCTCTATTTGGATGATTCAGGGGCTGCGAGATCCGGCAATCCGCCGATTTATAAGTCGTTCACGAGGCGACTCGGAGGAGGCTCTATTCTTCGGACGGATAACCTTATGGTAAATTGTTCGTGACCGTGGGTGGTTTGTCAGACAAGCGCGACCAGTGACTTTAGGCACTTGCGAGGTCTCGTTCTCGCGCTAGAACGAACTCTCTCGGCGATTTGCTGCCCAGCGATCGGTGTGACAGTGGTCAGGAGGATGCAACGGACCACTGACGCCTTCGAAAGTCACCGCCTCAAGCGACTGAACCACGCCGCAAGAATCACGAATAATATCACCGGCGGCAATAGCGCCGCGCTGTGAAACAGAATGAGCAAAACGGTGCCCAGCGCCGCGCCACCAAGGTAGGCGAGCCACGCCAGTGCGTCACGTGCCGCGTCACGGGAGCGCTCATCGTGCGGTCCGCTTGCAAAGAGGCTTGTTACTGCCGTGACGAGCGAGCCTGTAACATACGTCGTTGAGATCCCTGGGATCCCCGCCTTGAACGCGACGATGCTTTGTACGCCCATCGCAATACTCACAAGTACGATGCAAAGCGCAACGACGAACTGACCGTGAAAAATGGCGAATGCAGAGCCCGCAAACGCGACTAAAACGGCTTCCGCGAACACCAAAAGCGCGGCACGACGCGCGTCAAATCCGTTGCGAAGTGCCGGCAGTGTCACGCTCGCACCGGTGACAAATCCGCCGATGGCTAGTAGCGGCGGTCCGATTCCTAAGCCATTGGACACCAAGCCCAAACGCGACGCAATGGCAATACCCAGTAGCACGGTGTTTCCCGTCATATTGGCTGTGAACACGTCTCCAAACCGTAGAAAGGAAATCGCGTCCACGCAGCCCGCCGCAAGCGATAATCCGTAAAAAGGAGCAACCCTCGTCAAGTCTCGAGCTCGATTTTTATGTACCGGCCGCTTCGCGCATCGAACGCCCTGAACGAGCGGTCCAACTTCACTTCATTGTTTCGCCGAAGAAGTCGCCTGAACACACGGCATTATCCTCGAATTGACGTGCGGCTTTGGAAAAGCCGCGCGAAGACCGCTCCGAACATAAAGCCACCTATATGAGCTAGATAGGCTACGCCGTTTGGTTCCTGCGGCGCGATCGCGCCGGCATTCCATAGTTGTAACAGAAACCAAACACCGATCAAAAGGACGGCTGGTATATACGCGACGCGGATGAAAATGAAGATGACCAATATCGTGCGGATCTCATCGCGTGGGAACGTGACCAAGAAGGCTCCCATGACGGCGGCGATCGCACCGCTGGCGCCCAGATTCGGCACGGTGGAATGGGGTCGAAGGCAACCTGCGCCCCCATTGCGGCCACGCCACCCAACAGGTAGAAGACCGAATAGCGCCAGGGTCCCATCGAGTCTTCGATTTCTGGTCCGAAAGCCCAGAGGAAGACCATGTTTCCTAAGATGTGTGCCCAACTGGCGTGCATGAACATCGCCGTCAAGATGGTCATCAGGTGATGGCCCGAAGAAATATCCGCCGGAACCAGCGACCATTTGGCTACGAAAGCGTCGCCATTGATCAGTTCCAGCCCGAATACCACGAAATTGACGACGATAATCAACAACGTGATCATTGGGAAACTCGTAGGGCGACGCGACACGTCGGTTAATGGGATCATGTTTTTACGTTACTCTTCCATTCGCTCGCCCCCGCAGCCCAGCCTAGCAGCCCCCTACGGGGGCCAGCGCTTTCTCGCCCGTCCAACCTTCGGCCGTCGCAGCGCTTTCGGCTCGGACTCATCGTCTTAGAGAGGGCGCATACGCGACCGCTCTAGGGTTCGAGCGGCGTTGACTCCGCGAGTATCCAAACCCGATATTCATTACAGTTTCCAGGCGCTGGCCACCAACACCGCAGCCTTACTGGAGCACCTCGGCGTCACCCAAGTGTCCGTGCTCGGTCACTCGACGGGCGGCATGACTGCGACACGCTTTACCCTGATGAACTCCGACCGTGTAACGCATCTCGTTCTCGAAGATCCACTTGGCCTCGCAGACTACCGGATCGGCATTCCCGCGCAATCTGAAGAGACGCTCTATCAGCACGAACTAAACTGGACTGACCCTGCCGTGATCCGCGCGTACGTCGCGCGCCTGAAAGCGACAACGTAGCCGCGCACCTGCATAGTTGATAGCTTTAACTTCTTCATCGCCGATTTCAACAGTGCCGCGCGCTAGCTTTGATCCTTCTCTGATGGCGCCAGCTCGGCAGCAAACGGTATCATTCGAATGGGCCCGGCTTAGATCGCTCGAAAGACGCGAGCCATCGGCCGGGTAAGAGGTGCCGGCGTGATGCGCGAGGCTTGGACGATGGGCGGCTTTTCGGCCCTGGCATTGGCGTTCGTTATACTCGTTAGTCAAACGCAGGTTCAGGCGCAGACGGCGCCGGGCCCGACGGCGGCGAGTGCCTTGAGCGCGGACGAGGCAATCAATCAAGCGTTACTAACGGGCAACGCCGATGCATTGAAGCCCCTGCTCGCCGACGATTGGATCGTCGTCAGCGGCTTTGGCGGCATCGCCGATAAAACTGGTTTTATCGACTTCATTCGGAAGTCCGGCGCGCGCAAAACGATGATTCTTTCGGAGCCGCGCGTCCGGCTTTACGGAGACACTGCCCTCGTAACGACGCACCTGGACGCCGTAGGGCCTTTCGTCAAGGAAGCTAACGGAAAGATCGTTCGCAGGTGCTTCGCGGTCAAAGAGCGTCAAACGGACGTACTGGTTTGGCGTAATGGCGGCTGGAAGTCCGAACTATTACACGAGACCACGATCCCGCCGGGGCCCAAGGTCAGTGATGCGTTGCCCGCCTGCACCTAACGGCTAGTCGAACCCGAGCGAATGCTGCGCTCGGCGGGACCGCGTTGCAGCGGTCCTATTCCTTGGAGCGCGCAGCTTTTACAACAACTACCCCTTGGGGATCAAGGTCGCAATAGTCTTGAGTCAATAATTTCGTAGCCATGCCACCGGCGGGATAGAGAAAATAGGCCGTAGGGCATTGGAGCGCTGAGCCAAGATGAGTGCCGCTGACCACAAGCTTCGAGCCTTGCGAATTGTGGTGTCCGATGTAATAATCCGAAAATTGGCAACAACCGACCGAAAGTGTTGTCGTTCCCACGATCTCTAGCTTGGGGTAGCTTCCGCGGCTGACGGTAACTTGGTAGATTGCCGAGCACCCTGCAACCGTCATGTATTTGCCGTCCCATTGAATGCCGCTTTCGCAGTTGAACGGGACGGAGGGAGGAAAGTATAGTTCATAGAGCTCCGACGGCTTTTGACGGAGAACCTCGCCAAGAAAAAAATATGGCGGCGTGCCGACACCAGTTCCTTCGAGGAGCAGTCTGCTAAAAGTGTCGTAGCCCATCCAGTTGAGACCAGCTACGCCCGAGTATTTATATTCAACCGGGCTGCCCGAGCCATCAATCCAAAACACAAGGCCGCCGGCATCGCTCTTCGACCCGAAGTCGGAGCTGTTTGAGACCGCAAGAGTCCCGGTCACGGGATCGATTGCGCATGCCCAGGGGTACCCGTACGGGTCAACCCATGTTTTAATCGGGCCCAAGCCATCCGACGTGAATTCATAGATCTTCGTGGCATAACTGTCCACGACGTACACATTCTGGGCCGTGTCAGCACAAATACCCTCTGGTTGAACGAGGCCGCTGTAAATCTCCCCGATGAGTCTGCCCTGCCGCCACGAGTAAATATAGACACCGCCCTGATTGCGTTCGGCAACGTACAAACGCTCGTCCGCCCGGGTGTCACGTATCCACGAATGAAGGTTGGCAATTCGATGAGTTTGGGGACCCATACCAAAAGGCGCGGCTGGCGCCGGAGCACTGCCGGCACATCCGATAAGCCCAAAAGAAACTACGAGCACGCCAAAGAGCAGCCCGTTTTTCGCTAAAATCCTCATGAGGGAGCGCCTCTCCGCAAGCGTCGGATCGCTTGATGCGCTGATCGTGCGACAAAAGTCTAAATATCCCTTTGCGGGATCCGAAGGCCCGGATATGCGATGAGAGGGATTACAGCGGTACTTCTTGGTCAGTAGCCCTTACTGCGTCGTTTGCGGAGGAGGTCGACCGCCGGTGATCGCGGTCACGTAGAAATTTTCGCCCTCCTGACAGGCGTTTTCGACATCTTGGCGGTGGGACAAGCAGCTTCGGGATTACCTTCAAGATTGCGCCGTAGCCGCTGAGCGGTGGATACGTATTCAGACCGCAATCGGCCCACGCTATCCTAGCAATGCTGCTCGCGACAACGCCGGCCAAGATTGCGGCGACTACGACGCGTAGCTGCCCCCTGATTCGCGCCGAAGACGCGGCGGGCCTCGCGTTCGCGTGCAAGGCGCCTGCGGTTGCCAAACGGTTGCCGTCGATGGCAACCATTCTCGCGCATTGACGACCGCGTGCTAGGACAAAAAGCCATATTTTTCGCGGCCTTTTGCCCGTGCTCGACCACGCTCGACCACGCGCGGGCGGATTCGAATCCCGCTGAGGCGTATAGTCACATATGCTTGAGTGCGATGTCGTGATGAAAGGCGGTATTGCAAGCGGCGTCGTGTACCCGGGGGCCGTGTACGAACTCTCAAAGACGTATCGGTTTCGTAATATCGGCGGCACATCGGCAGGAGCGATTGCAGCCACCTTGACGGCAGCGGCCGAGTACCGTCGGCAAACAACAGCCGGCCCTTCAACCGGCGTGGGCTTCGAAGAGCTGAGGACGCTCCCGAACTGGCTTGGAGAAAATCAAAACCTTCAGAAGTTATTCCAACCCAGCAACGCTACGCACCCGCTCTTCACGTTTGCAATGGCAGCGCTGCTGTCGCAAAAGAAAACGCTACCCGGGCGAATGCTGAGCGCAGTACTTTCATCTCGCTATGGGATAGTCGCGATCGCCGCCATTCTATTGACGCTGGCCTTGCTGTGGCGAATTTTGGCTGTCAATGGAGACGTTGCGGACAAAGTGCTGTTCACGATCGTCGGAGTCATCCTCGGCCTGTTGGTATTCGTCATTGGTCCGCTGACTTGGGCGGCCTGGGACTTCTTCCACGCGGTTGCTCGTAACGGTTACGGAATGTGCAGCGGAATGGCTCGGCCCAACTGCGCAGACCCCGCGCTGACGCAGTGGCTCGCCGACAAGATCGACGCGGTCGCCGGCAAGCCCTCCGAGATGCCGCTCACGTTTGGTGACTTGTGGTACGCCGGGAGCCCGCAGCCGGTGCGCGAAGAGGCCGATCCACCCGAGCGATCGATCAACATCGAGATGTTCACCACGAATGTGACTTACGGGCGTCCGTTCACACTCCCCTTCGAGACCGCGCAGGCCTCCTTCTACTTCGACCGAACCGAGTTCGGCAAGCTATTTCCCGAGCGGATCGTCCAATGGATGATAGACCATCCACGGCTCGACGGTGGCCCAGCGCTCGAAGCGCAAGGTGCGGCGCAAGCGCCAAACCTCGTCTCCTTGCCATGCGCCGCGGACATTCCGATCGTCGTCGCAGCGCGAATGAGCTTGTCGTTTCCGGTTCTTTTGAGCGCCGTACCCCTCTATGACGGGACGGGCCAGCGTTGTTGGTTCTCCGATGGCGGGCTGTCGAGCAACTTTCCTATTCAATTCTTTGATGCGCCGATCCCAGGACGGCCGACCTTCGGCATCAACTTGCGCGCATTCGATGCGACGAACACCGAGCAACCCAATGAGCAAAATAACGTTTGGATGCCTACCTACAATAGCGACCTTATCTCGAATAGCCGAAACAGCTTCGATGACAACGGGCCGAATCTAACGGGATTTCTGGCTTCGCTCATTGACTCGATGCAGAATTGGAACGACAACTTGCAGTCGCAAATTCCGGGGTTCCGCGACCGAATCGTCCACGTTTTCCTGAGCCCGCGAGAGGGTGGGCTAAACATCGACATGACGCAAGATATCGCAACAAAGCTCAGCGAACGAGGCCAGTGCGCGGGCGCGTTGCTGACGCAACGGTTCACTTGCCCATCGCCGTCCGCACCGCCGCAGACGACTAACTGGGAAAACCATCGTTGGGTCCGGTTCCGAACGGCGGCCGCGATGCTCGAACGTTTTGTTGTGGACTTCACCAAGAGATATTCTGCCGAACCAGCGAACGGCGATACTGCATATTGCGACATAGTTGGCCGCGATCCGACCGCGGCACCGTTTAGCTATGAGTTCGGCTCACCCCAACAACGCGATTTTGCGGTTGCGCAAAGTGCCGCGCTGGCTTCGATTGGCATAGCCTGGGACACGGCCGGTACGTGCGATTTCGTCAACGGAGCGCCCGATCCAGCTCCCGAGCTACAAGTGCGACCGCGAATCTAGGCTCGCTGCTTTTGCCGCCCGGGCAGATTCGAAGCAGTTACTTCGCCGCCCTTCACGTGTAACGCCGATCTAACGGACGGACGGGGATTCGATAAAACCTCAAGGGACTCAACCCCGACTGAGCGTACGAAAACCCCGACAGGATAAGCTTTTGCGGTATCTAGCGGTTCGGGCCGGGACCCCGAAGCATGGATTCGAATCCCGTTGGGGCTAGTTTATTCTTCCTCATTTTACAAGAGTTTTCGCGACACCCGAGGCTGTGCGCAACAAGAGTGCATCAAACGCAGAGCCTCTTTTTGCTTAGACCTTAGCCGACCAGCCGGCCAAAGGCATCCGCCGTCTCCGCATCTCGGCCTTTGTAGACGTGCAAGTAACGCGCGAGGGTTGGATTGATTTCCAGTACGGAGAGTCGAACTCGACGAAGGGTACGATCGACGTCGAAACGGTTCTTCGCACGTTGACCGAGCAGTCGCCCGCGGAGTAGAGGAAACGCACATGGCTCGTATCTTCGTTACCGGTTCGTCCGAGGGCCTCGGTCTGATGACCGCACAACTCCTCGCCGGAGAGGGCCATCAGGTGACGCTGCATGCCCGGAACGATGCGCGCGCCGCGGACGCGCGTCGCTCGCTGCCGGCAGCCGAGGCGGTCGTCGTCGGTGACCTGTCGAGCATCGCCGAGACGCGGCGCCTCGCCGGAAGCATCAACACGTCGGGCAAGTACGACGCGGTGATCCACAACGCCGGAGTTGGATATCGGGAACCGCACCGTATCGAGACGGTCGACGGCCTCGAGCACGTTTTCGCGATCAACGTCCTCGCACCGTATCTGCTGACGGCGCTGATCATACCCCCGGGTCGGCTGGTTTACCTGAGCTCCGGAATGCATACCGGCGGCAATGCGTCCCTCGACGACCCGCAGTGGAACACGCGCCGTTGGAATGGGGCACAAGCCTATGCGGACAGCAAACTGTTCGATGTCGTACTGGCCTTCGCCGTAGCTCGCCGCTGGCCAAGAGTGCTCTCGAACGCACTCGAGCCGGGCTGGGTAGCGACGAAGATGGGCGGTCCGCGCGCGCCGGACGACCTGTCTCTGGCTCCGGTTACCCAGGCCTGGTTGGCGGTGAGCGACGATCCGGAGGCGAGAACTACGGGTCAGTATTTCTACCACCAGAAGCTGCACCACGTCGATCCCGCTGCACGGCGGACGGATCTGCAAGACAAACTATTGGCCTACTGCGCCTGTCTTACGAGCACACCTCTCCCAAACGTACGTTGAATTGTACAGCCCCACCACCTCAGGACAGCCGTTGGCCTTACACTTGATAAAGCCATCGGGAGTCTTGGGGTAGTGCGAAGTTCACTTGCACCAGGATGATAACGGCGGTGCTCATGTACGTATTGATCGCGCAGAGCGTTTCGCCGATTGCGTAGAGGGCTTGCGCTACGATAATACGGCGTTCCACCGCTAATCGTATAGCAGTCCGAGTCGGAGCCGATCGCTTCCGGCGTTCTGCTGTGGTAGCGGCCATAATGGCGCACACATAGGATGTGGGTGGTGTAAGGTCGTCGGCTGGCGTACACTCGGCTCATGATGAAGGCGCAAACGAACATCAAGCGATCCGGGTTTCTGTCCGTTGGCGCGGGGCTGATCGGTGCCTCGTTGCTTAGCGATCACGCACTACCCGCCGATGCCGAGGAGGCTGTAAAAGTGGCCGTTTCTACGAAACCAAGTATCGTCTTCTGCCACGGAATTTGGGCAGACGGCTCAAGCTTTAGCAAGGTGATTCCCCCGCTCCAAGCTCAAGGATTTGAGGTGATGGCCGCTCAGTATGGCCTCGACACGCCGGAAGGCGACGTAGCCAGGGTAAAGCAGACGCTCGGGCGCGTAAGCAGTCCGGCCATCCTTGTCGGCCACTCCTACGGGGGAAGCGTCATCACCGCCGCGGGAACCGACGAGCGAGTCATCGGACTTGTCTACATCGCTGCGCTCGCACCTGACGCAAATGAAACGTCGCTGAGCCAGCAGCAGAAGTATCCCGTCACAGACATCCTAAAACACGTCCAGGTCGCAGATGGACGCTTGTGGATGCTCCCGGAAGGCGTTCAGTTTTTCGCCGGAGATCTTCCCGAAGACGTGCAAAAGCTTATCTGGGCAACCCAGTATGCACCAGCTGCCGACTTGTTCGCCCGAGATGCTCCCGGGGTCGCCTGGAAATCGAAGCCAAGTTGGTATATCGTGGCAACCAAAGATCAAACTATCCAGCCTGATCTGGAACGGTTTCTTGCAAAGCGGATGGGAGCGACCGTAACCGAGGCCGACTCAAGTCACGTGGTGATGCTTTCCAAGCCAGACGTCGTTGTGGACGTGATCCTCAAAGCCGCGCAGTCCGCCGGTAGGTAACGCAGCGCGTGGCTGCGCGAGCGGGCTAGGTCGTATCCTCGCGAGCGTAGCCCGCCGCCGGTAACCGCTTTTGTTTTGATATCCAGGAAGATGCACGATCGTCGGAAGACGCGGTGACCTAAACTGCGGTGAGCTTACCGCTAGCCGGCGTCGTGATCGTCGAGCAGTTGAATGCGCTTCCCAACGAGTTCGCGAGCAGTCGTTTCCCATTGCTCGCGCAGTTGCGGAGTTTCACCTCGAAAGCGCGCACTTATTGCTGCTAGATCGATAGCTCGCGAGCGCACCGCTAACGACTCAAAAGGGATATAGGCGTGCGGATAACGCCTGCGTAGTAACTCAACGACTGGGGCGAGGCGCTCCCAGGCGCGTATGCATGGTGAAGCGACGATCTGCACGATCGGGTACTCTCCGACCATCCTCGTGTGCACCAAAAGCCCGAGGCCGTTGAAAAAATGCATTATGATGAACTCGGGATGAGACGCAACGGTTGCTTTGCCCTCAGCTATCTCGCGAACGTAAGCCGTTTCAGTCAGGCGCATTGCTAGACCATGATAGACAAAATCAAGTGCCTTTGCGAACTCAGGTTCGTTAAGAGTCGCAAAGATTCGCTGAATCAGTTCCGCTTCTTGCTGTCGGCGCAAACGATTTATCTGTTGGTATGCAAAGAAGGCGCCCAGAGCAATGACGAATATTTGGCCGATTGCCGCTGCCGCTGTGAGTTGCTCCCAGACTGACACGTTAGTTACTTGCCGTCACAACGCGCGGGGTCACGCTTACGCCGCTTCGCTTCACCTCGCACAGCTTTTATGGCGCCTGGATCTGCACCAGAGGACCAAGTTGGGCAGCCGTTCCTGAAACGATCACTAAATAGCGACGTTGCCGGCGGTCTTCGGCGCGCACGGACTGTCGAAGCGGCCCGACCGCATTGACGATCGCGGCTCCCGCGGGGTTTGTCATAAATGCAGACAGAGGTTCCAAGACCCCACGGCCGTCCGGCCGGCGCGAAAGCGCGAGGACGTACGGTTTGCTTGGCTCGAGTCCCGTCACAGCGGCCTCCAAAATTTGCACGAGTCCCTGATCGAACAGCGATACGCTTGTCGGCGGCCTTCCGGCTCCGGCTGCGCCTCTCGACGCCGACACGAGCGTCAGATGCGCAGCTTCGCCCGCGAGACCCAAGGGCAGCAGCCCTTGCGTGCCGTCGCCGCTAGGAACGGCGTCTGGTACGTAGACTACGGCTTGAGCACCTTGACCGATCGGCACGGTTGCGATCACCGTGTTCGTGAGGGCGTTGATGACCGTCATCCGGTCAGCGTTCTCGAGCCCGACATACACCCGCGTTCCATCCCCTGATGGCCATATACCGTGCGGCAGTTTTCCAACCTGAATCGTCGCGACCTGCGTGAAGTCGCTCGTGCGGAACACCTTGACCTCGTTCAGCCCTCCGATCGTTACGTATGCGAACGTGCCGTTGGCATTGTGGGCGAAGTTGACATGATTTGTGATTGGCCCGGTGTCGATCGTTTTTAGTACCTTGAATGGCGGACGAGCATCAAACACCTGTGTCTTGCCCGTGTCCTTTAACGTAAACCACACCTGCGTCCCGTCTGGCGTGGCGGCGATGTTTGGGCAAAAGGGGCTTGCCTGGGAAACGCGGCCGACGATTGTATGGGTGGCGACGGCGATTACCACCGTTTCCGGCGTAAACGACGAGCACACGTACCCGTACGTTCCGTCCGGTGAAAAGATCGTCATACCGGGACCGTTTGGAACAATGATGCGGGTCTTCTCCGCGTAGGTCGTCCCGTCGAGGACAGAGACGTAGTTCTCACCACGGACCGTAACCCATATTTCTGAGCCATCTTGCGTGAAGAACGCTTCGTGCGGTGAACGGCCGACATACGAGACATGCTTGACGGTATTCGTTGTGGTATCGATAAAGTTGACTGCATTTGAACCAATCGCGACCACCGCAAGCGTACGATGGTCGGGTGAGAAACCCATCCCGTGCACGAGCAACTGCCCGATATAAAGGGGGCTCAAATTGGCTGGAAGCGAATTGCCCAAGCGAATGACGCCCAAAAGCTTGTTGCTGGCAGGGTCGATAACGGAAACAGTGTTTGAAAACTGCTCCGCTGCATAGACCCTATCGCGATGACTGATCGGAATATCCGGCGCGTTGGCTGAAGATGGGGCCTGCCCGGCAAACGCCACAGGCTTAGCGAGGAACAACAGCACGATCGGTAAGGCCCCTGCGAATAATTGTCGTCTCATATCAGCGATCCTGTTCTTCTGGCGCTTGGTCCGGCGCCGGAGCGGGCGGCGAAGCGGCTCGCCGACGTACAGCCCGCATTTCGAATATCTTCTTCTGCCGCGTCACGATAATTTCTTGCGCGATCCGCCGGACTTGCTTAGTGTGTCCGGGACGCGGAGCTCAAGATCATGGATTGTAATGTATTGCCCATGTTAGTGAGCCGCGCCCGCGCCACAAAGCGTCCCCCTTAACCGAGATAGCCACGAACATATCGGCTCCGCTTCGCAATTCGGCGAAGATAAGTGGCATGCAAGCCGGTAGGCGCAGTTTATCTTGCGGAAAGAGCGGTTGCGGCCGGGCGCCGCCCGAATGCCGCGACTCACATGCAGGCGCCGCCGTTCGCGCAGCTGCGGTCGAGCCTTCATCGCCAACCCAGTGATCTAGCGTGCCCCGAAGGAGCCGGTAACTAACCGGTTGCGGCACGAGCCTCTAGAAGGCACGCGCCGCTAGGGAGAAATCCGGCCGCAAAGAGCGCCGAGTCCGCGCCTTAACCTGGTAGATGGCAACCAGTCGTCGAAAGGCTCGGTCATATTCGGAACGTCGGTTCGGAGGTTGTTTCAGAAGTGATCGCTCGCAACAGTTTCTTGACACTAGCTACCGTGACGTTGGCATTCTCTCAAGCCAGTGCCGCGGTTGCTAGCAACGAGGTCTTTCATGTCGCGATCTTTCGCTTTGAGAAAGAGCACGTCGACGATGCCATTACAGCGTTTCGCACGCTTGCCTCTTCGTCGCGGCGCGATCCGGGAAATCTCCGTTACGACGTCTATCGCGGAATTGGCGACGATCAGGAGTTTTATGTCGTGGAGCATTGGGCTACGGCGGAGGCTCTAGCTGCGCACGAGCGCACTGAAGCGTTCATCAGCCTCGGTCAGGGGTTCCTGGTGAAATAGGCAACGCTTCACGATGCGGTGACGGGACGCGCGTTCGACGTCGACTGAACCACGTTCGTTACGACCGCGAAGACCGAGAGCGGCCTTCGAAAGCTTACCGTTGGCGGGGCAAAGCCGCGAGCAATCGGTTCTTAGTCGTCGAGGGCCCACACGGCGGCCAGCGAAGTCATCGCCATGTCTGGCGACACCCCATTTTCTGAACTTCTCCAACAGCACCGGCGCGCAGCCGGATATTCGCAGGAAGACTTAGCCGAACGCGCCGGCCTGAGTGCCGGTGCAATTGGATCCCTCGAACAAGGCCTGCGTCGCGCCCCGCACCGAGACACGGTTAAGGCTCTGGCAGATGCCCTCGATGTGTCCGAATCCGAACGCCGACGGCTCGAAGAGGCGGCGGCGCGCGCCCGCGGTCGTCAGCGGCGACGTACTTCGGGCATTCCGCCGTCCCTCACATCGTTCGTCGAACGCACCGAGGTGGGCGATCTCAAGGGGTTGCTGGCCGACCACCGGTTGTTGACCGTCACGGGATCACCCGGAATTGGGAAGACGCGAATTGCGACCGAGGTGGCCCGGCGCATCGAAGACTCATACGATGAAACATGGTTTGTTGATTTGCTGCCGATTAGCAATCAAGGCCTTGTTGCGTTGCAAATTGCCCTTTGTCTCAACGTTCCCGTCGAAGGTGACGACGGACTATCCGGAATCGTTCATCATCTCCGCTCACGCCGCTCGCTGCTAGTGATCGATAACTGCGAACATGTCATCGCCGATGCGGCAGCGGTTGTGGAAAAGCTTCTTCCGCGCTGTCCACTGTTGACGGTCTTTGCGACCAGCCGCGAAGCCCTGGCGCATTCTGCGGAGTTGGTATACCGCCTGCCGCCCATGGATTCGCAAACGGCGTCGGATTTGTTCCTCGCGCGCGCGCTACAAGCCGACCCAACGTGGTCAGTCGATGCGCAACGCCTTGCGGTTGTCGCCGATATCTGCAGAACCCTCGAAGGCGTTCCCCTCGCGATCGAACTCGCTGCATCGCGAATATCGTCGCTGGGGCTCGAAGCGTTGCGCAGCCGGCTGTGGGGCGGAGTTACTCTGACGGGAAGCCGCGATCTTCCGCTTCACCATCAAACAATGACCGCTACAATAGCTTGGAGCTACGACCTATTGGCTGACGCTGAAGCACAACTGTTTCGTCGCTTGAGTGTATTGGTTGGCGGTTTCACGTTGGAGTTGGCGGAAAGCGTTGGGCACGGGCAGGCGGTGCCGGCAGAAACTGTTGCGGATGTCCTGGCGCACCTCGTGCAAAAGTCCCTTGTCATTGTCAATCATCTAGGAACATCTACGCGCTATGGATTTCTGGAATCGATCCGGACATTCGCCTTGCAACGCTTAGCGGAAGCCGGCGAACACGAAAAGGATGGTATCGTCGAGCACACGATGCTTCGTCTCATGGAATGGCTGTCGCAACATGCCACCATTCTCAAATCCGCAACGCCCGCGTCCGTTCTTACGGAGTTACGTAACGAGTTAGACAACGTCGCGGCAGTTATAAGCTGGGCAATTTCTACTGGAGACGACCCTGCGATTATGTCCGCGTCTCGGCTCTTCATCGCGTTTCAACTAGTTTGGGCGGGGACGAGCCGGCAGATGGAGTTTCGCGGATTAGGGCTACGACTGCTGGACTGCTTGAGCGACGATAAGCTACCGGAGCTCGTAGGCCTCGTTATTCATGGACTGAGTCCCTATCTGGGAGAAGCTAAACTCTTATCCCTATCGCGGCGCGCAATACCATTGCTTGTCAGCGCCGGTTACAGAGTACACGCAGGCGAGCTGCATGCCAAGTGTGCGCAAGTCGAATGTTTGCGTGGCGACGTACAGGCAGCAGAAAGACATCTCCAGCTTGGTAAGTCACTGTTCAGCCCCGACGAGCTCAAGCGTACGCGTTGGGGCTGGGCGTTCGCGTGTAACGCGGGCTACGTGCATTGCATTCTTCATGATTTCGATGCTGCGAAAGCGTCGTTGATCGGTTTGGAGATACCACCGGGAGACTCGTTTCTCGGCGACGTGCTGCGTTTGCAAGCGTCAATTGAATTCCATCAAGGAAACGTTGAGATCGCCATCGAGCTGCTCTCGTCGCTGAAGAAGCAGCTAGAGGCGTATCCTGTTCTGAGGTGGCATGCGATTCAAACGTACGGAAATCTCGCGGAATACTACCTGTATATTGGTAATACTCGTGCGGCTGACGCGGAGCTCCGCGCGTGCTTGAAGGCCACCCTGGAGGCACGCAACGCGTGGATGGCAGTGGCTGCGAGTCACGCGAGACATGCAGCGCTGGTGGCAGCCCGCTGTGGCCGAATTGAGCTTGCGGCGCGGTTACTGGGTGCGGCCGATCCACACCATTTATCAGAGCCGGGGGCCCCATTCGATTCCGGCGCCGTGGCGACGAAGATCGTCGAAGCCGAACTTTCTCCCGCGCATGCAGACGCATTGCGTGGCGCCGCCGCAAACGAAGACCTCCACGATTTGTTTGAAGAGTTTCTTGCTCAGCCGGCTGCTTGCGAGAGTGCCCGACTCAGTGCGACATCGAGTCCGTGAGCAACCTCCGTGATACGTTCGTCACCAAATTGGCCGAATAATGACGATGGCAGGTCGTACTCAATGCGCGAGCTGCCGTCGTCTTTCTTGTAGATAACCACGCGCAGCGGCGCGTATAAAGCTGCGGCCAGTTCGTAGCGCGTCATCGTCGATGCGGTAAGGGGATTTCCTATTTCATATTGCACGGCGTCTCTAGCGTGACCGTACAGGCCAAGAAGCGCGCCATGGTCGCGCTTGAGAAAGATGGAGAGCTCGGGCGCCGCCTCAAGGCGCTGCTTGAGCCTGTCCGTGACTCCATCGCTTAGGAGCAATAGGATCTCCTCGTTGATCGGGGGGATCAAGGTTTCCAGAGACGCCCGGACATCGGCGGCCGCCTTTTGCGACTCTATGACGACGTGCGTGACCTCTATCGCTCTTCGTGACATCGATGGTGACACGGGACCCTCCAGAGTATGCGGGTGTGCAAGAACGATACAGGGCGGGGGTCGAGAGCGCCACCTACAACCCCTACAGATCCTCCGACAAATAGGGGCGTGGGTGGTAAGGGGTGTCGCCTGCGTGCAGACTTAACTCATCATGAGTACACCGCGCAGCGTCAACCGATCTGGGATTTCTGTCAACGAGCTCGGCATTGCTCGGTGCCTCGTTTGTAGCTAAGTCCGTTCCGGCTGCAAAGGCCAAGGAGGTTTCGATCGTGAGTAGTTCAGGAAAACCGAGTATCGTCTTCTGCCACGGAATCTGGGCAGACGGCTCGTGCTTCAGCAAGGTCATCGCGCCCCTTCAAGCCGCCGGCTATGAGTGCATCTCGGCGCAGTACCCGCTCAACACAACTGCCGACGACATCGCCATCGTCAAGAAGACACTGAGCCGTGTCAGCAGTCCCGCCATCCTCGTCGGACATTCGTACGGGGGCCAGGTCATCACCGGGGCCGGCACCGACGACCGCGTTCGCGGGCTCGTGTACATCTGCGCACTCGGCCCCGACGAAGGCGAGACCGCGCAAGAGCAACTCGGTAAGTTTCCGACGACCCCTGTCTTCAAGCAAATCGAAGTAGCCGACGGCCGCGTCTGGATGAAGCCCGCGGGCATCGCGGACTTCTGCGGCGACCTTCCCGAAGCGGAGCAGAAAGTCGTCTGGGCGACGAACTATCCGCCCGCGGCGGACCTATTCAACGCCCCTATGGGTACCCCGGCATGGAAGACGAAGCCGAGTTGGTTCATCGTCGGCAAAAACGACAGGGCCGTGCCTCCCGACCTCGAGCGGTTTGTGTCAAAACGCATGGGCGCGCACACGACCGAGTTGGACTCGAGCCACTGCCCGATGCTCTCACAACCGCACGCCGTCGTCGACATGATCCTGCAAGCTGCGAACGGC
>JBAUMX010000201.1:0-2644 GCA_049578945.1 Candidatus Cybelea sp.
GTCGGCTCACAACCTCTTCGAGCGCGGCGCCGCCTTCCTGCCGCCGGTACTGAAGTGGCACGATGCCTCGTTAACGCCGATCGTTGCAAACCCGCGAGCCGCAGCTTCGGAGCTCGACGAGGCGGGCTGGAAGTTGCAAGGAGATAGTCGCGTAAAAGACGGCGCGCCGCTCGAGATGCTGATCGTAGAGCCGGCGGGCTCCGGCAGCGAGGTAGGCCCGATCGTGCAGCAAGAACTTCACGCCGCCGGAATCCAGACGACGATCAAGACCTTTCCCGCGACCAGCTTCAACGGTCCCAACGGACCGCTTCGGACCGGACGCTTCAACATCACGGTCCAAGGTTGGATCGGGGGCGCCGACCCCGAGCAGACCGTGACGTTCGCCTGCAGTCAGATCGGGCCGAACGGCAACAACATCGCGCGCTTCTGCGATCGCCGGTTCGAGGCGGCCTTCGAGGATCAAGCCGTGACATCGAGCGATCGCCGGCGGGGCGATGATTTCCGGACGATGCAGCGAGTCGTTTACGAGCGGCTGCCGGCGGTCCCGCTCGATTACTTGCGCTTCTTCGACGTGGTCAACGCCCGCGTGACGGGTTTCGGGCGTAACATGCTCGGGTATCCCGTCGATGCGGAAACCTGGGACGCAAAATAAATCATGGAAAATCATTTGGGGTTCGTAGCGCTCTTCGGCGCAGCAGGTGCGGTGGGGCAGGCGTTGGCTCCGGCCCTCGAACAGCGCGCAATAGCGTACCGCACGGTTGGGCGCGACGTCGCGCGGCTGCAACGCGACTTTCCGCGATCGCAGGTGCTCGCGGCAGACTTCTTTTCGGGAGAGGGCGTTGCCGACGCGGCGCAGGGCGTCCAGACCGTCTTCTATCTCGCGGGAGCGCCCTACACCGAATTTTACCGGCATCCGGTGATGGTACGCAACGCGCTCGATGCCGCGCGAGCTGCGGGCGTCGAGCGATTCGTGCACGTCGCACCCGTCTATAGCTACGGCTCGCCGCGTACGCTGCCGGTTCCGGAGAGCCAGCCCCACTCGCCGAACACGCGCAAGGGCCGCTTTCGATTGGAACAAGAGCTCGCCGTCCTCGAGCGCAATGGGGACGGCTTTACGACGATGGTCGTTCACCTACCCGATTTCTACGGTCCTCACGCGGACCTCAGCTACGCGAACGTCTTCATGCGCGAAGCGCTCTCGGGCAAGACCGCGTCTTTCATTGGACCGCTGCGCGCGCAACGAGAGTTCGTTTACGTACCCGACGTTGCCGATCCGCTGCTTCGCCTTGCGGCGCTCGACGATGCCTACGGCCGGTGTTGGAATCTTGGCGGCTGCAGCATCGAGGCAAGCGCCTTCGCCAACGATGTCTTCGCAGCCATAGGAAGACCGGCGAAGTATCGTTCGATACCCAAGCCGATGCTGCAAATCTTGGGACTTGGGATGCCGATGATGCGCGAAATGGCCGAGATGTACTACCTGTTCGACAGCAGTTTCGTCCTCGACGACGCTGCTCTGCAGCAACGCCTCACGGGCTACGCGAAAACCCCTATGCGGCAAGGAATCGCAACGACTCTCGCATGGATGCAAAATTCTACCGAAAACAAGCGTTAGAAAGGACGATATGCCACATCCGGTCGTTCACTTTGAAATCATCGGCAAAGACCCCGTCGCGTTGGGCGCCTTTTACCGCAAGGCGTTCGATTGGACCATTCCCGAGCAGCCGGTTGCGGGCGGAGCCGGCGTTCCCGACTACTATATGGTGCTACCTGACGGCGAGCAGCCGCCGAAGGCCGGTATCAACGGCGGGTTCGGCGTCCTGCCGCCGGGTTACGGCGGTCACGTGACCTTCTATATTGCCGTCGACGACGTCGGCGCCGCGCTCGAGAAGGTCGAAAAGCTCGGTGGCATGCGCATGCTCGGACCCGATCAGGTTCCTAACGGGCCGGTCATCGGGCTCTTCAAGGATCCGCAAGGAAACGATTGGAGTCGTAGCGGTACCCTCGTAGCAGCCGCTACGGCGTGCGGCTGCCGAGGTTCTCGATGCCGTAATGCTTGAAGGTTGGCCAGAGCTGGGCCAGCGGCGGGTGCATGCCGCGACAGAGCACGATCGGGCGATTGCGCTCATACGGCATCGCATACGGCGAGGTGCCGAAGTGCGCGACGACTTGTGCCGAGTCGCAAATCGTCGACCACTTCGCCGGGTCCACGTTGACGGCAAGCACGACCGAACCATCGTACTCGCGCGGTCCCCACAGGTAGTATTGGTTGTTGCCGCTGAGCGCGGGCGGAAGGCCGGTACCGTAGACGTCGATCGCCGCCGCTTCGCCGTAGTTCGATGCATAGATCGCGGCTCGCGCGCGATCGGCGGGCGATAGCGCGCCGTACGCCGCTTCGACATCGCCTGCCAGCTCGCGCCAGCCGAACTCGTCGGAGAGCATCTGCATAAGCGGCGCGCCGATGCCGGCGGCTTCGATGGGCGGCGGACGATAGGCCATGCGGTCGAGCATCTGCTCCAAACGATCGGGCGCAAGCACCGGCAGCACGAACGGAAGCGATAACGCTCCGTTCACCGCAACCACCACCGCCCAGAACGCGACAAGCAGCCGGGGCAGCCTCGTGCAGGCGGCGGCACCGAGCGCGAAC
>JBAUMX010000202.1:0-4504 GCA_049578945.1 Candidatus Cybelea sp.
GAGAGGACTACAACGAGATCCGCCCGCACTCTTCACTCGGCTACCGAACTCCCGAAGAGTTCGCCCGAGCCTTTACAATCATCCCACCCTCACAGTTATAAGCTGTGCCAAAAGCCACCTCACGTCAATACGTTACCAAGATCGTTACCAAATAAGCAAGCCGCGATCGGACTCACATTTTACCGGAGCGAACCAACTCCACGATCTTAGCCCGAAACTCCGGCGATAGACTCGCTTTCTGGCCATGGTGGGGTCCTTCTCCGCAAAGCGGAAAGACTCCACGAAACCGGGTCAACTCCACCTGGTAGCGCTAATGCGAAGCGTTAGAAGAAGGCCCTGAAGTTTTTCAGGGCCTTCTATTCAATTATCGGTCCAGATGGAATCGCTTGGCACGTGCATGCACGACTTTCATCCAGGCTGCCCGTGAGCCGGGTGCCTTCGTCCAGCCGGCGGGTGGAGCAATGGTTCGCGTGATGCCTGTCGGTTCGCTTCCCTGTGGAGAGAGTAGCACCGCGTGTTCTACACCATTGGGATAGCCGCCGTAATACGCGGCGGCGATGATCTGCTTCTTCGAGTTGATCGACTCGGCGGCGACCACCGTCCACTTCGATTGCATGTCTCTAGAGAGCAGCGAATTAAGATCGACCATTCTGCCGGCGGAATAAATAAACGCACGCCAGTCGACCGGCGGATGCCCGGGCGTTCCCCCGCCTTTCGCGGACCATCCGACGATCATCCCGCAGTCGTTGATACCGAAAGCTGAGCCTCGGGCGTGAGGATTACCCGGAAAGAGGGTCCCGAGATCGGTCATCTTCCCATTTTGATAGAGATACGGGTGAAAGTCTCCAAAGTGGGCCCCGATGCTCAGGCGTCCGACGCCCTGCCCTCTATTGTTGATGCCCCATCCGTAATCATAAAAGGTCGGCTTTGGAGGCGACCCGATGACCGTCAGCGGAGGGCAAGTGATGGCAGCACCACCGCCCTGGTAGAGGAACATCACGCCGGTGGCAACGCCGCTGTCGTTGACTTTTTGGAGTTGGCCCTGAGTGTTCGGCCCGCACGGCGCCGAGGCGCCGCCCTTGCCGTCAAAAGCCGTCGGGACTTCATTATAGTAGTTATATGAAGCTCCGACGATATTGCGGCTGTTGCTGATACTTATCGCCTCGGCGGAACTTTGCGAGCCAAGAATTCCCGTGCCGAGATTGATAATGGATCCGTTGGGGCTCCATAGGACGGCCTCTTCCGTTACATCACCCGCCGAGCCGCCCGAAGCGTAGCCGGCGTTGTTGATGCTATCGCCGACGGTAACAAAGTCGGAGCCGAGCGGGGGAAGTTCGGTAAGCGTGCCGTTTTGAAAAATCCAGCCTTCCGGCGGACCGCACGTCGACGGGCTGCAACTTGGAAAGCTTGGAAGGACACCGACGCTCGCCGAACCGACCACCGTACCCTTATCGTTGAGCCCTGCAGGGACGAGCCCAGGGGACCCCGGCAGCCCGCTTCCAATGTCCGTCAGATCATAGGACTTCGGAATGGATCCCGCCGCATGGTCGTTCGGAATCGATCCCGCCGCATGGTCGACCGACGAACTCGGCAAAACCGAGCTGGAGCCGCTTGGCGAGCCAGCGCCGCCGCACCCGGCGAGAATGGCGACGATCGCACCGCCGGTTACGACCGATCCGAGAATTGAAAAACGTCTCATGGAGTGCTTGGCTCTATGGGCAAATCCTTGCGTCATGATGTCTCCTTTAAACGCGCATTAGGCGCAGTCTGCAAATCGCGTATCAAGAACCAATTAGTCACTGTTGTAGAGTCAACTCTCGGGACGATTGGCTCCGCCGCTCGCATGAGTCTAGCAACGAGCGCTCACAACGTGCTCACAGAGTTATTCCGCCGAGGGACAAGCCGGCGAGTATCGCTTCTCCTCGTTGAATCGTCCGCTCACGAGCGGCTCACAGCCTCGACTCGCGGCGGCCAAGCTCGATTTTAAGGTATCAGCAGAGAGGGAGGATGACGACGAAGCCCACCCCTACAACGGCACCTAAGAGCTGCGCGGCGGTCGGGCACGCATGTGCTTCGGCTGGACTCTAGAGCAAAAAGGTCTATGGCGGGCATTGTATCGACGCTCACATTCCTACGGCTGCCAACTAACGCCGTGAGGCTCAGTTTTGACGGCGACGTGATAGACCGCGTCGATCGAGGCTCGCCCGCGGACTGCGCCGGTCTGCGCGTGGGCGATAGGTTCGCCAAAGATACGCCTTTCTTCGTGCGAGAGCGCATTGGCAGAGGTGTCAGTTTTCCGACGCGCGGTCTATTCGTTTGACGTCATTCGTCAGGCGGAGACACCTTTGTGCGCCCCGAAGGGGTCAATGACGCGTGGCACTACGCACGACGCCATCGGAGTCGCCAACGACGCGCAAGATACGTCGCGTTTCGGATTGTGCTGACTGAACGAGATCGTAAAGCTCCTGCGACGGCTCGGCATTGAGCTCGCGCAGTGTGATCTCCCGGTAACGGCGCAGCTCGCGTTGTGCAGCGGGCCGATCGCCGCTCTCCAGGAGGGTGCAAATCGCTATTTCCCAAGCCGGCTCGTCCAACTCATCGAGCGCGATCACCTGCTGCGCGAGCTGCAGCGCGCGATGGTAGGATTTAGATCGCAACGCATCCTCTGCCAGCCGAAGTTTGGCCGTGCGAGACCACTCTTCGATCCGGCGTTCGATCGGTGAAAACCACTCCCATGCCGCCATAAAAGCCGGACGCGTACTATCCAAATGCCTCACGATCGCAGCCAGACGCAATGCCGATAACTCGCTGAGCTGCTCATCGGTCTTTACGCTCTGCATAAAGGTCTCGATTTCACACGTGTCCACCAGGATGTCATCGCGCAGGCGATAGCCGTGCGGAGTGTTCCGTACCGCGCGCGAATCGCCCAACCGTTGGCGCAAGCGATGCATGCAGGTCTGCGTAGCATGCGAGCCGGCGGCCTCGTCGAGGTCGGGCCAGATGAGCTCCGTGAGCTCGAGAGACGACAGCGATTTCGGCGAACCGGCGAGCGCCATAACGACTGCGAGCTCGCGCTCCGACAATCCCACGACGCGTGCGCCACGCCGGACCCTGCCGCTGGCGAGCTCGATCGTCAGCGCCGCGCCGTCGGCAGTACGTTCCTCGCGCAGCCGCGCCAAGAAGCGCTCGAGCATACCGGTGTTCTCGTCATTGGCGATGTAGGCGCGCACGGATGCGCGGAGCGCAGGAGATTCGATCGCATTGCTGACGTCTAATATGTGGCGCAGATGCTCGTAGCGGTTCTCCTCATCGAACTCGGCGCAAGCGACTCGCGCGAGGAGCTGCAGGAACGGCTCCCCCGCATCGATGGCAGCGTCCAGGGCTAGCGTTGCATAGGCCAGAGCATCGCGCCAAGTCGCAGCAGCGCCAGCCGCGATCAGATAACCGTACGCACGCCAACGCGGAGATTCGATGCCAGTGGAGGCGTAGGGTTCGCCCGTCGATGCCGCCGTAACGGGGACAAACGTCGGCGCGCCATACTGCGT
This sequence comes from Candidatus Cybelea sp., assembly GCA_049578945.1. Taxonomy (GTDB): domain Bacteria; phylum Vulcanimicrobiota; class Vulcanimicrobiia; order Vulcanimicrobiales; family Vulcanimicrobiaceae; genus Cybelea. Next base: position 3,546 of record JBAUMX010000202.1, read on the forward strand.
GATGGCTGCGTCTAGCCGCTTGAGATATGAGCGCCGCGCCCGCTCTTGTCCGGCGAGCCACGCCCCGATAACTCCTTCCGCCAAGGCCCATACGGCGAAGCGCGAACCGCACGTTTTCAGCGAGTCGATCGCGAGGTCGAGCTCCGCGCGTTCCTGGTTCCAGCGTCCCAGCATGCGCTCGACGAGCGATGCGCGAACGAGCGATTTTAGTGCACGAAATTCGTCTGTGAGAATCCCGGAAACGCCCTCAAGTTGGCGGCTGCAATCGCCGACACGTCCGGATCTGCCTGCGAGCAGAGATGCGACGACCGCTTTAAGGCCCAATGCAAACGGCGAGCCACCACCTTCCGGCAGCGACTCCAGTAGCGCAGTTGCCGAAGCCAGGTCGCCGGCTTCGGTGTACAGGTAGGCGCACCATGAGGTCAGCACGCTGGGTTGCAAAGCGCCGGTTGCATTGCATGTATCGCGGACGAGTTGCGACTCTCTTAGCTGGACGGCCATTGCGTCACGGTAGATACGCGTGACACTGCGTTGAATCCAGAGGTGCGGGCGTTGCCTTACAAGTTCGAAATCGAATGCGGGCACGTCGGCCAGTTCTACGCTCGAACGGGTGAGGAATGCACTGTTCGCACCGGACAACAACTGCTCGAGTTCTTGGGCAGACGCGGATTTCAACCCGGCAAGGGCAAAGAGTTGAGCGGCGCGGCTCCGTTCCCGCATCTCACTCGCGCGCCGCGCGCAGAGGACGAGCATCTCGCGACAGCGGTCGGCGTAGCGCTCGGCGATGACCCTGGCGAGGAGACCGTGCACCACGAACGTCCCATCTTCTGTACGGCAGACCACCGGCGAGCGCACGGCAAACTCGCACATGAGTTCGGCGCTCTCGGGATTCTTGGTTGCACACCGAACGTCTTCATCGGTCGCATCGGGGATTGCGACGCAAGCAATGATCGCAGCCT
>JBAUMX010000203.1:0-16330 GCA_049578945.1 Candidatus Cybelea sp.
CGTTCGACCTTGCCCCGCCGGCGAAGCGAGAACGTCACGCTTGGCTGGGGGCTTGCGGCGCCTTCAAAGCTGCCGCTCTCACTGACCAGCTTCGTCGGCCGCGCCGAGGAACTCGAAGAGATCGCCGCGCTGGCGCAGGGAAACCGGCTGGTGACGATCTTGGGCGCCGGCGGCATCGGCAAGACGCAGACTGCGCTCCGTGCCGCGGCGATGTGGGCCGATTGCAAGAAGGTGGATGTGCACTTCGCCGGGCTGGCAACCGTTAGCGAGGCGCCGACGGTCATCGCCGCGATCGCGTCGGCACTCGGCCTGCAAGAAGAGCCGAATCGTCCGCTTATTGAGAGAGTGCTTGCGGACTGCAGAAATCGATCCGTGTTGCTGATGCTCGACAATTGCGAGCACGTTCTGCCGCAGGCCGCGAGCATCGTTGAAACGCTCTTGCAGAACTGTCCGGACCTTCAGATTCTGGCCATCAGTCGCGAACCGCTCAAGGCCCGAGGCGAGCGCACGTACTGTCTCCGATCGCTAAGCGCAGACGACGCCTGCAAGCTCTTCGCCGATCGGGCTCGAGCCGTCGACCATCGCTTCGTGCTTACCGATGAAAACGCGCCGATGATCCTGCGAATATGCCGGCGCCTGGACGGAAACGCGCTGGCTATCGAGCTGGCCGCAGCTCGCGTCAACGTGCTTTCGCTCCACGCGCTTGCGGAAAACCTCGAAAACCGGCTCAGCATACTCGACGCCGGCGAGCGTACGGCGTTGGCCCGGCAGCAGACGATGCGCGCGACCATCGAGTGGAGTTATGGCTTGCTCTCGCCCCAGGAGCAGCGGATATTCGAACGTTTCTCCGTTCTTGAAGGCGGCGGTACGCTGGAAGCCGCCACGACGGTTTGCGCGAGCGAGGATATCGCGGAGGACGACGTGCTTGATACCATCTTATCGCTTGTCGAAAAGTCGATCGTCGCGGCGGAGCTCGAGGGTGCAGAGCCGCGCTATCGGCTTTTAGAACCGTTTCGGGAGTTCGCACGCGAGCGGCTCGCAATGCGCGACGAAAGCGAGAGGCCGCGCATTCGCACGACCTCTCTTCTGTGAACGGACCGGGTACGACTTAGAAGGCGCCGATCCCACGTGGTTGTGGGCGACGATGCGTCCGCCAAAGGAGCACCAAAAGCGGGAAGCACCGTCGTTGCGTCCAGACCAGCAATAGAGCCTTCATGCCGCCATTCTCCATCAAGTCAAGCCCGGCCGGAAGGCACACTCGCACAACTTACCCGGACAACTAACATGCCGGGGTCTGTCGAGCGCTGGCGCCGAAGGTCCGTAAATGAAACGAGCCGATCTTCTTTCGCTTTGCCCGCTGGCGGTGACGCTCGCGATCGCGGGTTGCAACGCTGGCGGAAATACGAGCTTGCCGACAACGGTGAGGCAAAGCGCCGTCGCGCAAGGGCATCCGATTCCGGAGTGGCAGGCAAAACATCTCGCGCAGGCCGCCTGTCCGGCCGTTGGCCCCGGTGAGGGCCAATGCGCCGCGCTGGTAATGAACGAGGGGGCTGGGCCTGCCACTACTCCCGGTGGATGGGGACCCTCGGACTTCCGAGCAGTTTACAAGCTGCCATCGTCGAGCAAAGGCTCCGGCGAGATCATCGGCATTGTCGACGCCTACGACAATCCGAACGTCGCGTCCGATCTTGCGCAGTATCGCTCGACGTTCGGAATCCCGCGCGCGAAGTTCCATAAATACAATCAGCAGGGCGAGCAGAGCAACTACCCACCGGGCGACAAAGGTTGGGGCTTCGAGATCGACCTCGACGTTGAGATGGTTTCGGCGGCCTGTCCCAAGTGTACGATTTATCTCATCGAGGCGACGAACAACAGCCTGCGCAATCTCGGGCGTGCGGTCGAGCGAGCGACCAAACTTGGCGCGCACATCGTCAGCAACAGTTGGGGATGCTACTCAACGGGCTGCACCTGGAAGACCACGGATTTCGATCGGCCGAACGTTACGTATCTCGCCGCCGCCGGCGACCTGGCTTACGGCTCCTTTCCGCCGGCCCAGTTCGCAAACGTTATTTCCGTGGGCGGCACCGTGCTTGCCAAGAACGGTTCGCACTACAGCGAAACCGTCTGGCGCGACACCAGCGGCGCCTGCGCGCCGAACATTCCAAAGCCGTCGTGGCAGCAGGATCCGGGCTGCTCGACACGGACCGCGAACGACGTTGCCGCAGTCTCGTTCAACGTTGCCGAGTACGATAGCTATTTGTACGGCGGTTGGGTTCGGGCCGAGGGGACCAGCGCCGCGACGCCGCTACTCGCCAGCGCATTCGCGCTCGCGGGCAACGTCACCAAGCATTACACCGGCGAACTCTTTTGGACGCTGCCGAAGAAGCAGCTCAAAAAGGATCTGCACGTAATCAGCAGCGGCAGCAACGGCTGTCCGGCAAGTTTACAAGGCAGTTACCTTTGTACCGCCGGAACGGGCCAGTTCGGAACGTACTCGGGACCAACCGGTTGGGGAACGCCTAACGGCATCGGCGCGTTTTAATCGCCCGGGTTCAGGTCGCCACCGCGCACCCGCTCAGAACGAACACCATTGAGTGGGATACTCTCGCCACCACGCGACGAGCGTGCGGCACGGAGCTAAAGAAAGGTCTGAGCGGGTGGCGGGACGAGGTTAGGTTACTTCGGACAGTAGTAGTTGGCGGACGCCATGCCTGTAATCGTGATGATCTTGTTGGTTGCGTTGACCCAGTAAACGAAGACCTTGCTGCCGTTACCTCCGGTCTCGGTGACGTCAATGGTGAGCGGCGTTCCGCCTTTGTTGTTGTTCCAGAAGTTATTGACCTTGCAGCCGTTGCGGTTCACGGGAAGCCTCGCTGAGGCGCAGATTGCACCGGGTTTGCACATCGGGTCCGATGCGTCCGGGGTGGCTTCGACTGTTCCGGAGAGAGATCCAAATCCCGGCGAAGCCATGGCCGGATTGAACGTGATTGCGGATAAAAGCACTGAGAGAAGAAACATCGTTGTCTTATAATCTCCTTGCGGCGGTATACGAATGTATACGAGTAGCATAAGCTCAGACGTTACGTGTGCTGGCAAGCAGGCGCGGTCTTTTGCACAACTTTTAATTCCCACCTGAGCCGATAAGGCGTCACCGCAACCCTTTCCGTTGATATATTATTTTTAATAGGGTATGCTCACCCCCTCGCATCCACCCTCGCCGAGGGCTACGATACTTACGAGGAACAAGGAGGCTATATGAGCGTCTATCGGGCCCCACTCCGCGACATGCAGTTCGCCCTTCGGGAGCTCGCCGGAGTCGACGAGGTCGCCAAACTGCCCGGCTGCGAGGAGACGCTCGACGTGCTCGACTCGGTGCTCGAGGAGGCCGCCGGCTTTGCCGCGGGGGTGCTTGACCCGCTCAACCGCAGCGGCGACAAGGAGGGCTGCACCTGGAGCGAGGGCGAGGTCGCTACCCCGCGCGGCTTCAAGGAGGCGTATAAAAAGTTTGCCGACGCGGGCTGGATCGGTTTGCCGGTGCCCGATGAGTACGGCGGGCAAGGGCTTCCGCAGATTATGCTTGGCCCGACGCTCGAGATGTGGAACGCCGCAAATATCGGCTTTGCCAACGGTCCATTGCTCAATCAGGGCGCGATCGAAGCAATCGAGCTGGTCGGTTCGGACGAGCAGAAGCGGCGCTTCATTCCGAATCTGGTCTCCGGCAAGTGGACCGGGACGATGTGCCTGACCGAACCGCAGGCCGGTTCGGATCTCGCGCAAGTGCGGACGCGCGCCGAGCCGGAGGGCGACCGCCATCGCATCAGCGGGACGAAGATCTTCATCACCTTCGGCGAGCACGACATGGCCGAGAACATCATTCACCTGGTGCTCGCGCGCCTGCCCGACGCGCCGGAAGGCACGAAGGGCATCTCGCTCTTCATCGTGCCGAAGTTTCTCGTCAACGATGACGGAACGCTCGGCGAGCGTAACGACGTCGTCTGCGCGAGCATCGAGCACAAGCTCGGCATCAATGCGAATCCGACCTGCACGCTCAACTACGGCGAGAAGGGTACCGGCGCAGTCGGCTATCTGGTCGGCGAGCCGAACCGTGGGCTCGAATATATGTTCATTATGATGAACGCGGCCCGCTTTTCGGTCGGCGTGCAAGGCATTGCGCTGGCAGATCGCGCTTATCAGAGCGCGCTCGAATACGCAAAGGAGCGCGTCCAAGGGCGCGACCTCAACCCCGGCTCCAAAGCACCCGAAGCAATCATCAAGCATCCCGACGTACGCCGGATGCTGATGGTGCAGAAGGCGACGATCGAAGCGATGCGCGCGCTTGCCTACGTGACCGCGGCCTCGCTCGACTACGTTTCGCGTCATCCCGACGAGAAGGTTCGCAAAGAGCACAAGGCCTTCGTCGAGCTGATGATTCCGGTCGTCAAAGGCTGGTGCACCGAAAACGCCGTCGAGCTCTGTTCGACCGCGCTGCAAGTCTTCGGCGGGATGGGGTATATCGAAGAGACGGGTATCGCGCAGCAGTATCGCGACGTTCGCATTATCACGATCTACGAGGGGACGACCGGGATTCAGGCGCTCGACTTGATCGGCCGCAAGCTGCTGCGCGACATGGGCGCCGCGGCGACGACCGTCGGAAAGAAGATCGAGGCCGTCGCCAAAGAGTGCGCCGCGCACTCCGACCCGGCCGTCAAGCGGATCGGAGAGGCGTTGGGCAGGGCGCTCGCAACGCTCAACGAGACGTCGCAGTGGATCGGCATGAACGCGATGGGCGATCTGAATAAGGCCTTTGCATGCTCGGTTCCCTACCTGCGTTTATGGGGAACGGTCGCAGGCGGTTGGCAGATGGCCCGCGCGGCGCAGGTCGCGGCGGCGAAGATTGCGGCGAACGATTCCGACGTCGAGTTCTATCGGGCGAAGCTCGGGACGGCGGGTTTCTACGCGTCGCACGTGCTTTCGCAAGCCGAGGCCTTCAAGCGGCAGATCATGGACGGTTCGAGCGACGTGTTGGCGTTGACCGAGGCGCAGTTCGATCTCGATCGCAAGATGGCCGTGAGCGTCTAGCGATGATTCCGGTCGCCCCTCATCCGCGCGACGGCAGCGTGGCGGTCATTACGCTAGATAATCCGCCGGTCAACGCGCTCTCGTTTTCATATTGCGCGAGGCTGATCGAAACGCTGGAGGCCGCGCACGCCGACGATGCGGTCCAGGCCGTCGTGTTCACCGGTGCGAACGGGCTGTTCAGCGCCGGCGCAGACGTCAACGACTTCAATCGAGAGCTGCCGCGCAACGCCGTTACGATTCGCGACGTGATCGCCGCGATCGAGGCGAGCGTCAAAGTCCACGTGGCGGCCATCGACGGCAACTGCCTCGGCGGGGGTTTCGAGCTGTCGCTGGCATGCGATTATCGGGTCGCGACGCCGGCCGCAAAACTCGGCTTGCCGGAGATCAAGCTCGGTCTCTTGCCGGGCGCCGGCGGCACGCAGCGCCTGCCGCGTTTGATCGGGGCGCGCGCCGCGCTCGAATTCATGCTCAAAGGCTCGTCGATCTCTGCGCAGCGTGCGCTGGAGTTGGGGATACTCGACGAAGTCGTGCCCGACGTGGTCGAGCGTTCTGCGACGCTGGCGAAGGGACCAAAGCGTCGCGTGAGCGAGCGCCAAGCGATCATTGCCAAGGATCTGCCGCCGCAATCCGGGCCGTACGTCGTGGCGCAAGCGCACAAAATGGCTCCGCCCGAAGAGAACGGCGGTTTTGCCGCGCATAAGCTGATCGATGCGGTGCAAGCTTCGATCGAGTTGCCGTTTTCGTTCGGCGTCGCTCGCGAAGCGAGATTGTTCGACGAACTCGTCCGCTCCGCGCCGTCGCAGGCGTTGCGTCACATTTTCTTTGCCGAGCGCGAGCTTGCGAAAGTTCCTGGCTTGCCCGACGCGGCGCCTCAGGACGTTGCCAAAGTGGGCGTTGTCGGGGCAGGGACGATGGGCAGCGGCATTGCGATCGCCTTCGCACAGGCCGGCATCCCGGTCGTCGTTGTCGACAACAACGACGATGCCGTCGACAAAGCGCGTCAGACGGTGATGGGCATGTTCATGTACCAGGTTCAAAAAGGCCGCTTGACGCAAGAAGAGGCCTGGAAGCGCGGCCAGTCGATTCGTTTCACCGACGACTGGAGCGAGCTCGCCGATGCCGATGCGATCGTCGAAGCGGTCTACGAGAATCTCGACGTCAAGCGTGAGGTTTTTCGCAAACTCGACGACATCGCCAAGCCCGGTGCGATTCTCGCTTCGAACACATCCACGCTCGACGTTGACAAGCTCGCTGCAGAGACGAAGCGACCCGATCGGGTCGCGGGCCTGCACTTCTTCGTTCCGGCCAACATCATGCCGCTGCTCGAGATCGTTCGCGGCGAGAAGACGTCGCCGCAGACGATCGCAACCGCCTTCACGCTCGGCAAGAGGCTTCGCAAGAAGGCCGTGCTGTCGGGGAATGCATTCGGGTTCATCGGAAACCGGATGATCTTCGATTACGTGCGCGAGGCCAACGCACTTGCGGAAGAGGGCGTCACGCCGGCGCGGATCGACGCCGTGATGAAACGCTTCGGCTTCCCGATGGGGCCTTTTGCGATGAGCGATCTCTCCGGGCTCGACATCGGGTTGGCGATCCAAAAAGCGCGCGGCGCCGACGCGATCGGACGCACGAACGTGCTGGAGCGGCTCGTCCGGATGAATCGGCTCGGACAGAAAACGATGGCGGGGTATTTCAAGTACGACAAGTCGGTCGGCAAAGGGCGCGAGCCGATTCCCGATCCCCAGGTCGAGCAACTCTTCGCAGAAGAGTCGCGCAAGGCCGGAATCCCCCCGCGCGAGCTCAGCGACGACGAGATCCGCGACCGGCTGCTGAACGCGCTGGTCGATCGCGGCAAGCATCTGCTCGAAGAGGGCGTCGCGCTGCGTCCAGGCGACATTGACATCGTCTACGTGTACGGCTACGGCTTCCCGCCGCATCGCGGCGGCCCGATGTGGTATGCTTCGACTCGCTCCGCTCGCTCAGCACAGGCTCCTTCGCAGACGGCGGAATCGTTAGCGCATGCGTGAAGCGGTGATCGTCTCGGCTGCGCGTACGCCGATCGGGCGCGCCTTCCGCGGTGCCTTCAATCAAACTGAAGGTGCGACGATGGCCGGACACGTTGTAAAGCATGCGATCGCGCGGGCTTCGCTCGATCCGGCAGAGGTCGACGACGTCGTCATGGGTTGCGGTCTGCCCGAAGGCGCGACCGGCAACAACATCGGGCGTACTGCCGCGCTGCGCGCGGGCTGTCCGGTGAGCGTTCCCGGAGAGACGGTGAGCCGATTCTGCGCTTCGGGGCTCGACGCGATTGCGATCGCTGCCAAGCGCGTTATCGCCGACGGGGCCAAAGTGACGATCGCGGGGGGTGTCGAGTCGATCAGCATGGTGCAGAACGACGTGCACGTCCGTTTCCTCACCGAAGAGTGGTTGTTGCGGCACGCGCCCGATCTCTACACGCCGATGCTTTTCACGGCCGATTTCGTCGCGAAGAAGTATCAGGTTTCGCGCGAGCGTCAGGACGAGTACGCGCTACAGAGCCAGCAGCGCACGGCCGCCGCGCAAGCAGCGGGACGTTTCGATGCCGAGATCGTTGCGCTGCCATCCTGGAAGTACGAACAGAACCGAGATAACGGCGCGGTGACCGAACGGCAAGTCGAGCTTGCGAAGGACGAAGGCAACCGCCCCGACACGACCCTCGAAGGGTTGAGTGCGCTCAAAGGCGCCGTTCCGGGCGTCGCCGACACGACCATCACCGCCGGAAATTCGTCCCAGCTTTCGGACGGTGCTGCGGCGGTCGCGATCGTCGACGCGGAACTCGCGCGAAGCCGAAATCTCACGCCGCTGGGGATCTACCGCGGCTATGCCGCCGCGGGATGCGAGCCCGGTGAGATGGGAATCGCGCCGATCTACGCGGTGCCCAAGCTGCTCAAAGCGCACGATCTCCAGATCGGTGACATCGGGCTATGGGAGCTCAATGAGGCCTTCGCGGTGCAGACCGTCTACTGCCGGGAGACGCTCGGCATCGCCGACGATCGCTTCAACGTCGATGGCGGCGCGATCTCGATCGGTCATCCCTACGGCATGAGCGGCGCGCGCATGACGATGCACGCCCTAATCGAGGGCAAGCGACGGGGCGTGAAATACGTCGTCGTAACGATGTGCGTTGCCGGCGGCATTGGCGCCGCCGGCCTGTTTGAAATTCCCTAGGTTTTACCGCAGTAAACTTCGGCCGTCGCCCTTCGACTTCGCTCAGGCTGACAAGAGCTGCATCTAAATAAGCTTCCCTAGGACTTAGCGGAGAAGGCGGAGCACCAGCCGTTCGGGCTGATCGACCCGTCGACGATCTTGCACGTACCATTCGCTTTGGGCGAACTTCCCGGAATGTAGAACGTGCACTGCGAGCATTTCTTGCCGTTGTTGGGCGTGCTTTGGTATTTGAATTGCGCTTTCGAACCTTTAGCCTCGGCGATCGTCGTCTCCGCAAGCAGCAGACCGGCGAGGGCCGGCAGCACGACGGCGTTGGCGACGAAGGTGCGGCGCGTCATTCCCGTCTTCGACTCTCTCATCCAGGATGTACCTCCTAAAGTAATCTTGGCGGAGCGGTGTCCGCACCCTCTCACGCTAGCTTAATGGTAAGCTAATCGTGAATCGATGCTTTTTGCGGCTCGTTTCGGGTTCAATGGTGCAGAGGGGAAAAAAGCATTCTATGACTAGCAAGTGGATCACCAGCTTGATTTCCGGGGTCGCCCTACTCGCGGTGACCTTTTCCAGCGCACTTCCGGCCTCGGCCGAGCAGGCGCCCGATAAAAACGGGCCCGGCGTAACCCGGGTGAGCGTTATCCAGGGGTCGGCCGTCGTCCAACGCGGCGATAGCGGCAAGCAAGTCAGCGCGGTCGTGAACGCGCCGCTGTTGCCCGGCGACTACGTTTCGACCGGGGAGTCGTCTCGTGCCGAGCTGCAGTTTGACGGCGCCACGGCGGTGCGGCTGGGCGGCAACGTGCAGGCCCGGATCACCAACGACGACCCGAATAACCGGCAGATTCAGCTTGCCGACGGAACCGTCGAGGTCGGCCTCGTTCGCGACGCCGGCAGCGTTCAGATCGACACGCCTTCGGTCAGCGTCCGGGCTGTGCGCAAGGGCGACTATCGCATCTCGATCGGCCACGATGGCTCGAGCTGGGTGACGGCGCGGCGCGGTGAAGCCGAAGTCGTTACGCCGCAGCAGACGTATACGCTCGATTCAGGTCGAACGCTCGTCGCTCGCGGGTCGGCCTCCGATCCGTCGATTACCTACGCCTCCGCGGTCGGCTTCGATACGTTCGACGACTTCAACGCGAAGCGCGATCAAACGATGATCGCAGCAATTGACGCGAGCCCCAACCTCAATCCCGATATCGCCGGCTACGATAATCTAGGGGCCTATGGCCAGTGGCAAAATGTCGCAGGCTACGGCCAGTCCTGGGTTCCGAACCAGCAGCAGGGCTGGTCGCCGTATGGTAACGGGAACTGGAGTTGGGAAGACGGTTACGGCTGGACGTGGGTCGGTGCGGAGCCGTGGGGCTGGGCGCCTTACCACTATGGCAACTGGTACTATGCCAACGGCTATGGCTGGGCTTGGCAGCCGCCGGCCTACTCCGCGTCTCCGGCCTGGTCGCCCGCGCTCGTCGGCTTCTTCGGCTTCGGCGCAACCTTCGGTGGGCCGGGCTTTGGTGTCTCGGTCGGTTTCGGCTACCCCAACATCGGTTGGTATCCGCTCGCACCTTTCTGGCCGTATAACCCGTGGTGGCCCGGCTGGGCTTGGAACGGCTTCGGATGGGGCTTCGGCGGCTTTGGCTGCTGCGGCTTCGGCGGAACGCGGATCGTGAACGTCACGAACATCACAAATATCTACAACAGGTTCCCGCATGGCGGCGTCCATGGAACGATGGTCGGGAACTTCCAGCGCGGAGCCGTCTTCGGCCATACTTTTTCGGTCGATCCTCATCGGATCAGCGGCCAGGTAGGAATGATTCACGGACCGGTGGCCGTGACGCCGACCCGCGATAGTCTCGGCTTCGGCGGGCGTTCGGTTAGCGCGCCGGTGACGCTCTCGAGGAACTTCGAGTCGCCGCGATTCGCATCGATGAACCGAGGGCTCGCAACGCGAAACTCCTTCGACGAACAGCAGCGAGCGGTCTCACGGTCGATCGAAAGTAACCATAATAACGCGCCGGTAAGCCGCAATAACGCGACCCTCTCTCGCGGAGCGGATACGGCGCGGCGCGAGGGTGCGCCGTCGACCACGGCGCGCCATGAGAGCGGATCGGCCGATTCGTGGCAGCGCTTCGATCAAACGCGTGGCGAGCAGCCGGCTCGAAACGGCGCAATCACGGCGCGGTCGAATCGCACCGAGTCGGCGCGTACCGGCTCGAACTCGTCACGTGCTCCCTCCAGCTCGTGGAACCGGTTCTCGCAAGACCGCGCTAACGTCTCATCGTCGTACGACCGTGGTTCGTACTCTCGTGGCGATTCGTTCGGGCGTAGCGACTCGTATTCGCGCGGCGACTCCTATTCGCGCGGCGATTCGTTCGGCCGCGATTCGTACGGACGCGATTCGTACGAGGGCAACACGAGCTCACGCAGTTCGTATCCGTCGTACGCGCGTGGTTCGTATGGTTCGTCGAACGGCCACAGTTCGTATCCATCGTACGCACGCGGGTCCTATGGTTCGCAGCCATCGTACTCGCGGGGCTCGTACCCGTCGTACTCACATGGTTCGTACGGTTCGCAACCGTCCTACTCGCATGGCGGCTACTCGGCTCCGCATCCGTCCGGTGGTGGCGGTGGTGGCAGACCCCAGGGTGGCGGTGGGGGGCGGCCTCCGCGCTGAGTTCGCTAGTCTATCAAAGCAAATAAGGGGTGGCGCCAAGGCGCCGCCCTTTTTCTTGCAGAAGTCTGCGTAAAACCCGCCTCGGAATCTATTTAAGGAGACCGACTCAATGAACACGGCACGCTTCGCTCCCGGCGCCGCAGCGCTCTGCCTGGCACTGGCCTGTCCTATGCCCACGACAGCGCAGAGCTCGTACGTCGCTATGTCGATGGCCGCGCAGGTGACGACGCACCCAATCCAAGTCAACGGCTGCAATCCGGAACGCAACGTAAGCTACAATTATTCCGGCTACACGCCGGCATTCTATCCCTACGGCTACGGATACGGCCGTTACTGGGGCTGGCCGTCCGTCTACGGTGCGAACTACTACCAAGCCCCCGTCGAAAACGATCCGACCCTAGGCATTGACTACGTCAACGTCACGCAGCACCCGATGAAGCAAATCGAGTTCGGTCTGCTCGTAAAGGGCAGCCTCGTTGCGGAGGTCAAAGACGTCGGGACCTTCTCGCCGGGCGCGGAGATCAAGCATAAGTTCGGTCTGAGTCGCAACGTTTTTCCGCTTCAAACCAGCTTTGCAAAGTGCGTCCCGCTGAAGATTGCATTCGAGGACGGCTCGCATTGGAAGAATCCGCATTTGCCGGCGTACCGCGCCAGCATGTACGGGCACCCGCCGCACGAGTAAGTCAAAAGCTACGATGGCTCAAGATCTCTCTGCAGTACAAGCTCGCGACAACGTCTGGGAGATGGCGCAGCGCCAGCTCGATGAAGTCGGGATGCTCATCGGGCTCAACGAGTCGCTCCACGGCTATCTCCGTCAGCCTAAACGCGTGCTCGAAGTCTCGATTCCGGCTCGCATGGATAACGGCGGGTTTCGCATATTCACCGGTTACCGCGTGCAGCACAATCTTTCGCGCGGGCCGGGCAAAGGCGGGATCCGCTTTCATCCCGACGTGACGCTCGACGAGGTCAAGGCGCTCGCGATGTGGATGACCTGGAAGTGCGCGCTGGTGAACATTCCGTTCGGAGGAGCGAAGGGCGGCGTCATCTGCAATCCCAAGGAGATGTCGCTCCAGGAGCTCGAAAACGTTACTCGCCGGTTCACGACCGAGATATCAATTATCATCGGCCCCGAAAAAGACATCCCGGCTCCCGACGTCTACACGACGCCGCAGATCATGGCGTGGATTATGGACACGTTCTCGATGCAGCACGGCTACTCGATTCCCGGCGTCGTCACCGGCAAACCGGTCGCGATCGGCGGCTCGGCCGGACGCGACAAAGCGACGGCGCGCGGCTGCATGTACGTCGTCGATGAGGCGATGGAGGCGCAGGGAAGGACGATCGAGGGTTCGAGCGTCGCAATTCAGGGATTTGGCAACGCGGGAATGTACGCGGCGCAGCTGATGGATCAAGCTGGGTACAAGATCGTCGCCGTCTCCGATTCGCTTGGAGGCGTATCGAACGAGCAGGGTCTCGACGTCGCTCGTCTGATCGCGCACAAGTCCGAGACGGGCTCGGTCGTCGGCTTCACCGGCGGCGAGCGCATCGACAATAAGGAAGTGCTCGAATTTGATTGCGACATTCTGGTGCCGGCGGCACTCGAGAAGGTAATCACGCGCGAAAACGCGCCGCGAATTCGAGCGAAGATCGTCGCGGAGGCTGCCAACGGACCAACACTGCCCGAGGCCGACGACATTCTCTTCGAGCGGGGCATCATGGTCTTGCCGGATATTCTGGCGAACGCCGGCGGCGTGACGGTCTCCTATTTCGAATGGGTGCAAGACCTTCAGGCGAACTTCTGGGAGGAGGACGAGATCAACGAACGCCTCAAACGCAAGATGACGCGCGCCTTCCGCGAGACACAGGAACAGGCCAAGCGCCACGGCGTCTCGATGCGCAAGGGGGCGTACTGCGTCGCGGTGGCGCGCGTTGCCGAAGCGACGAAGCTGCGCGGCCTCTATCCGTAGGAGCGACCGCGCAACTCGGGTTCTTTGGCGGCGGCAGCCGCGCGCTCGTGGACGACCAGACCGGACGGATCGTCTACACACCGGCCTTCGTCGATGCGCCGACCGCGCGGCAATGGTTCGAATCGCTGCACGATGACGTAACGTGGCGCAGCGAGCGCCGGCGCATGTACGACCGCGACGTTGACGTGCCGCGGCTCGTCGCCTCATACCGACTTTCGGATCCGCAGCTTCCGCCCGTTCTCGCTCAGGCCTCGAAACGGACGGCCGAAGCGACCGGGACGCCATTTAACAGCGTTGGCTTGAACTTCTATCGCGACGGACGGGACAGCGTTGCGCCGCACAACGACCACCTCTACGAAATCGCGGCCGGCTATCCGATCGCGCTGATCTCACTCGGGGCGGCGCGGCTGATGACGATTCGCAGCAAAACGAAGCCTCGCCGCGTCTTCGATCTCGACTTGGAAGAGGGCAGTCTCTTGCTGATGAGCTACGAGACGCAGAAGCACTACGACCACGGCATCCCAAAGACGCGTGCCGCGGTTGGCGGGCGCATTAGCATCGCTCTACGGGTCAGACCTTAGGGAAGCCCTGATTCAGCGCGTCTCGTTGTCGCCTCCGACCTCGTTTACCATAGTAAACTTCGGCCATCGGCTCCTAGAGCCGCATCTGAATCAGACCTTCCCTATCAATTAGGGTGCGGCGGCGGGTGTTGACGTGATGCCGTAGATGGCTTCGGCGGGGGCGCAAACCTGGCTCGAGTTGAGCTTGAAATCCACCAGCTGCTCGCCGGCTTCGGTAACCGCGGTCCCAACGACCGTCACCGGAACGCCGGCGGGGAGTGCGAGCCGATTGTAGAGCATGTCGGTCTGCCGCGTTAGCGCGTCAATCGAGCGATCGGTTAGATTGTCGTTGAACCACTTGCACGCATCGACCGCGCCTCGAAGCCCGGTAAAGGTGTAGACGATCTCTTGCGCCGATGCGGTGCCGCCTGCGAGGGCGACCATCAGGGCGAAGGCGGCGAGGGCGGCGGGTTGACGTTTCATCCCGTCTTGATACTACGCGCTGATGCGGCGCCCTGTCAGCTCGGCGGCAGCCGCGGCTAGGAGGCGCCGTACGTCGTCGTCGCTCGTCTGCTCGAAGTTCTTGTAGTAGAGTCCGACGGCATGAAACGGTTCGGGCGTAGCGACGCAGACGACACGATCGACGACGCTGCGGAGGTTCGCGCAGGTGCGGGGCGCCGCGACCGGCACGCCCGCGACGATCGCCGCAGGGCGGCGTTCTCGAAGCGAGGTCGCAGCTGCGCGCATCGTCGCGCCGGTGGCGAGCCCGTCGTCCACCACGATCGCGATCTTGCCGGCGAGGTCGGGGTGGGGCGAGTCGCGATAGGCGCTCTCCCGCCGCCGAAGCTCGACGATCTCGCGCCGCACGACTTCCTCGAGCGCGGCTTCCTCGACGCCGAGCGCAGCGATGAGCTCCTCGTCGACGACGCACGTCCCGTCGCTTGCGAGTGCGCCCATCGCCAGTTCTTCGTGCCCAGGAACGCCGAGCTTGCGGACGACGTAGAGGTCGAGCGGTACGTGAAGACGGTGCGCGACCTCGTAGCCGACCGGCACGCCGCCGCGCGGCAATGCCAACACGACGGCCTGCGGATTATCGGCATAATCGACGAGCCTCTCGGCGAGCTGCCGTCCGGCGTCGGCACGGTCGGCAAAAATTTGCACCTTACTCGTTACCCACTATCTATTCGGGGACGCCGCCGTCGCGTTCGATAATTTCGTGGACGGCATTCTCGCCGGAAGACAGCTTGCCGCAACTCATCACGGGCGGAAGGGGCGCGGTCTCGAACCTATTCGGCCTTTGCGCGAAGTTGAAAACGTCCTCCATCGACGCAGCCGTAGCGTCGGTCACCCCGAGCGAGCCGAGGTCGAACGTCTGCTCCAGCAACTTCAGGATGCTGCCGAAGTCGTAGTGCGCGTGCGAGACGTAACCCGGCTTCGCGAAGGGAGAGATCACGATCATCGGAACGCGAAAGCTCAAGCTCGTGTAGTTGATTTGCGCGGGCGGCGCGTTATCGTACCATCCACCCCAGTCGTCCCAGAGCAGTACGATCGCAGTGTTCTTCCAATACGTGCTGGTGCCGAGCGCGTTGACGACCTTCGTCACCCACCAGGGTCCGCCGTTGCAGCCGCTTGCGGGATGATCCGAATCGGCGAGCGACGGGATGACCCATGAAACGGCCGGCAACGAGCCAGCCTTGATATCCGCAAAGATCGTCGTGTTGGGCGTGCTGACGTCGGTTTTCCAATCGGGACCATAGAAGATTTTTTTGATCGCGCGGTAGCCGTTCCAAGCCGAGCCAGACAAGTCGCCCTGAACGCCGAATGCCACGTCGACGTAATACCGCCAGGAAACGTTGGCTGCGTCGAGCAGCTCCGCGATCGTGGCGTAGGTAAAACAGGGCCGCGGCCCATCGGGATCATAGTGACCGTTTCGCGTCAGTATCGGCGTGTGCGCGCCGGGCGGAACGTCACAACCCCACGGCATCGCGTTGGGCTGATCGGTGAGCGACTCGCGATCGTTGATTCGCACCGAACCCGAGATCAGCATCTGGTGGGCGATAAAGCTGGAAGCGGTCTCGGTAAAGAACATTTCGTCGGAGAGTGCGTACTGCTTGGCCAATCTCCAGTAGGTTTCGCTCTCGGAACGTCTCACGTAAGAATAGGGGTAGAGCTTAGCCGACCGGCCAGCCTGGACCTCACCGAAGTCTATTAGATCGAAGCCGTCATCTCGGCAGACGCGCGCTGGGTCGGGATCGCATTCGATCTCGAAACACTGATGACTGTGGCAGATGTCCCTGCCGCCTAAGCGCGGCGACCCTTCTGCAAGTTTACGTGGCTGCAGCGGAATTTCGTGCCCAACCCTACACCAGCGCGGCCCTGCTTCACAGCGGCCTCGCATCGCCGTGTTGGCGCCGGGAAAACCCGCAAAGAGATTATTGAAACTGCGATTCTCTTGAACCATGATGACGACGTGCTGGATTTTGTTTGTCGGGGGCGACGTGCCGGGCCCTGGTATGTGCATCGAGCCGGCCGAGCCGCTGCAACCCGCCACGACGGCAACGACGAGCGCGGGAAGCAGCTGGAGCCGCGGCGTCACTACTCCGGCACGCCGCCGTCGTGCTTGATAATGCGCGCCGCGTCGCCGGGATTGGTTACCTTCGTGGCGCAGGGCATGTGGTGTGGAAGCGGCGCCGGTTTGAAGACGTTGGCCGTCTGGTTGAAGTCAAAGACGTCCTCCATCGAGTTCGCCGTGGCGTCGTCGGTTCCGAGCGAGCCCAAGCCGAAGGTCTGCTCCATGAGCTTGAGGATGCTGCCGAAATCGTAGCGCGTATGCGAGATGAAGTTGGGTTTTGCAA
>JBAUMX010000204.1:0-12884 GCA_049578945.1 Candidatus Cybelea sp.
CGGCAGCGCCGTGCTCTCACCGATGCACGGCTCGATCGTCGAGTTGCGTGCCGCCGCCGGCGATCGCGTCAACGAAGGCGATGTCGTTGCGATTATCGAGGCGATGAAGATGATGAATGAAATTCGCGCCCACAAAGACGGCGTCGTCGCGACGATTCACGTCACACCCGGCACGACTATCGAAGCCGGCTCGGCGCTGATGACGCTGGCCGCGCCGTAATCGATTTAGATCAAGACGTCGGTATCGGGACCGGTCATCGGCTGCGACGCGGCGTTGCGCTCGATGCCGAAAGTTTGGGTTCAAATCTATGGCGCCTTTGGTGCCGTAAGGTCTTGCTCGTTTTGATGAAGCGTTAACGAGGTGACGGCGCCGGCGGCATTGCGGTTAAAGGTGATCTGCGCATCGACTGCCTTATAAAAGAATTGATCCTTGGCCGATGCAAATACCGGCAGCTCCGCCTGCCCGCTCAGCCGCACGTAGAGATCGCCGTCCCGCAGCGTCACGGTGAAGGTTGCCAGACCGATAGCAGTATACGCGCCAACGTATCCCTGCAATACCGCGCGATCGAGCGTTACCGGATTGGGAAAGGGCGACGCGAGCTGAGCGACCGCCGGCTTTCCGTGAGAATCGAGCCGTAACGCGGGAATCGTTATGCCACCTTGCATCAACCATAGCCCGACGATGCTCTCCCGCTCGCGAACGAACTTGAACTCCGCTCTGTAAACGGTCGCGGAAAACGTGTCCGCCGCGGTTCGCCGTACATCCACCGCCCGCTGCGGAAAAAGGGCGATCGACAGCTCGTCGGCGTCCTCAGCGGCGTCCACACTGAACGTTAGCCCGGCGGCTGCGTTGCAGTAGACGCCGGCGTAGGATGCCGGATCTGTCTTGGAGACCGGCACCGACGACGGGCACGTCGCGATTGGATAGTCCGGCACCAGAACGTGCGTTGCGATGTCCTCCACCGCTGGGCCGTTGCTCAGCACGACGACGCCGGTGTTACGATCGCGCGAAATCGCAACGAAGGCGTGAAAACCGTTCGTATCTCCACCGTGACTGATGATCCCGTTGCTCGAGTTAACATTCCAAACGAGGCCGATTTGGTGGCGCGGCTCACCCTCCGCGCGGGGCTGTTGCGCGAATAGGCAGGCTTTGGCCAGTGGACCTTGTCCCATATTACAGCGTAGAAACTTCAACATATCGTCGACGTTCGATGCGATCGCGCCCGCGGGAGCGATCGATTCAAAATGCCAGGGCGTCACGGGGGCACCGCTCAGGTCGTGTCCGACCGCAAGCAGCGCAGTGTCTGGAAGGCCGGTCATCACGAACGCCGACTGGCTCATGCCGAGCGGATCGAAGACCGCGCGGCGCACGAGTTGCGGATAGCTCATCTTCGCGCGGTTTGCAAGCAGTTGCCCCAGCAGGCCGATACCGTAGTTCGAATACTCATACGACGCGCCGGGATCGCGCGTCAGCGTATGGCCGTTCAAGAAGGCGTACATATCCGAATTCGTATACTCCGCGTATGGATCGCCGCCCGCGACGTCGTCCATGTTCGCCGGAAGACGCGGCAGTCCGGAGCGCTGCTCGGCCAGATCGAGCAGCGTAATCGCCTTGCCGTCTTTACTCGGAGCGCGGATACCCGTGGGAAGATACTTCGCAATCGGATCGTCGAGCCGCACGTCACCGCGCAGCGCCATTAACGCCAACGCCGTTGCAGTGAAGGTTTTCGTTACGGAGCCGACCTCAAAGAGCGTGTGCTCGTCAGCCGCGCGCCCGTTGCCGGCGCTTCCGGCAGCATAAATTCTTTGCGTTCCGTGATCGAGAATACCGACCACGATAGCGGTGCCCGGCGCGGCGGCGACGCGAGCTTCGAGGGCCGCTTGTAATGAGATTGCGGCCACTAAAGGCGCGACTAGTGCCAGCACGACGGCACCTTGGCCGAACGACGGCGGGCGCCCTGCGGCGCTGTGGCGTACTACCCGAACATATGGCGCGGGACGTCAACGATTCCGGCATTCCGATTCGGCCGGTCTACGATTCAGTCGAAGGAACGCCGGCCGGCCTCGGCGAGCCGGGAAGTTTTCCGTACGCGCGCGGCGTTCGCAAGGACATGTATCGCGGACGGCTGTGGACGATGCGGCAATACGCGGGCTTCGGGACTGCAGCCGAATCGAACGCTCGGTACCGCTATCTCTTGGATCGCGGGCAAACGGGCCTCTCGGTTGCCTTCGACCTGCCGACACAGCTCGGTTTAGACTCCGACGCGCCGACGGCGCGCGGTGAAGTCGGCAAAGTCGGCGTCGCAATCGACTCGGTAGACGACATGGAGGCTCTGCTCGACGGCGTGCCGCTGGACCGCGTCACCGTTTCGATGACGATCAACGCTCCGGCGGCGATCTTGCTCGCGCTGCTGCTTGCCGTCGCGCGCCGACGCGGCATTCCGTTCCAGAAGCTCGGGGGCACCGTGCAGAACGACGTCCTCAAAGAGTACGTTGCCCGCGGGACTTACATCTTTCCGCCCAAACCTTCGCTGCGCTTGGTAACCGACGTGATGGCGTATTGTGCGCGCGAGGTGCCGCAATGGAACGCGATTTCGGTCTCCGGTTATCACATCCGCGAGGCCGGCTCGACGGCGGTCGAAGAGATAGCCTTTACGCTCTCCAACGGTAAGGCTTACTTGCGGGCGGCGCGCGATGCCGGCATCGCACTCGACGATGTCACGCCTCGTATCTCTTTCTTCTGGAACGCGCACAACGATTTCTTTGAGGAGATCGCCAAGTTTCGCGCGGCGCGGTACTTGTGGGCGCACATTACGCGCGACGAGTTCGAATGCCGCGATCCTCGCTCGCAGATGCTTCGCTTTCACACGCAGACGGGCGGCTCGACGCTCACCGCACAGGAACCGGAGAACAACGTCGTGCGGGTCGCGCTGCAGGCGCTCGCGGCGGTGCTGGGTGGAACGCAGTCGCTTCATACCAACGGTAAGGACGAAGCCCTCGCCCTGCCGACCGCCGAGAGCGCCAAAACGGCGCTGCGCACTCAGCAGATCATCGCGTACGAGTCGGGGGTCGCAGACGTCGTCGACCCGATGGCCGGCTCGTATTACGTCGAATCACTCACCGAAGAGCTGATCGCGCGCGCGCGCCGGATCATCGAAGAGATCGACGCGATGGGCGGAAGCGTCGCCGCGATTGAGAGCGGCTGGATGCAGGCACGGATCGCGGAGTCGGCCTATCTCGCTGCGCAGGCGATCGAACGCGGCGAGCAGGTTGTCGTCGGCGTCAACCGATTTGCCGAAGACGCGGCAGATGACGAGATCCCGCTGCAGCGAATCGACGAACGCGTCGAGCGCGAACAGGTCGCGCGGTTAACGGCCTTTCGAGCGGCGCGCGATTTGAAATCGGTGGACCGCCACCTCGGCTTGGTGCGCTCGGCCGCCGCAAGCGGAGAGAATATGATGCCGTACTTCGTCGACGCGGTCGATGCGAACGTCACCCTCGGCGAGATCTGCAACGTGTTGCGCGAGGTCTTTGGTACGTATCGTTCCAAAGAAGTCGTCGCCTAGCGCCTGCCGCACATGCAGATAGATCACGTCGCGATCGTCGTCAAGGACCTCGAGGCCACGCTGCGGCTCTACACGCAGCGGCTGGGTTTCAAAGAGGTGTTTCGCGAGGTCGTTTACGATCAGGGGGTCGAGACGGTCGGCTTAGAGGCGGGAGAATCGTTCGTCGAGCTGTTGCTGCCGCTCGACGAGAGCTCGCCGATCGCACGATTCCGGGGCGATGCCGCCACCAAGCTCCATCACACCGCGTACCGAGTTGCCGATATCGAAGCAAAACTCGCCGAGTTGCGGGCCGAGGGCGTACGATTGATTGACGAGCGACCACGGCGCGGCGCACACGGGAGCCTGATCGCATTTCTTCATCCCAAGGCGACCGGCGGCGTACTTATCGAACTCTGTCAGCGGCGCGCGACCCCGCCGTCCGCCGATTAACCGCGCTACTGCGGCTCTTGGATCGTCGGGAGCGCGTATTGAGCCGGGACGACGTGATGAATTGCCGCCTGCAGCAGATCTCGCGATTCCGAAGCTATAAGTGAGGTCGCAATCGTCCCTGCGACGGCGCCCACCGCGGCAAGATGACCGAGCCCACCTATACTGAAAAGCTCGCGAACCCGGAGATGCTGTTTTAACCGAAGCGCACTGATTACGTCGACCCAAACTCCCAGAGATCCAAAGAAGATCAGCCATTGCAAAATCCGCACGATATAGTCAGGCCGCGAGCCCGACATGAACTCGTAGGGTAGGATCGCAAAGGCCAAAGCCAGTAACACCCAGAGAGCCTTGACCGTGCCGATATTTCCACGCAGATAGGGATACGCTAGGCCGAAACCCAGTCCGGCGCTCATCCAGCCGACCATCGAAATAGCAAGCTGCGAAAAGATCACGAAGAACGGGACGTGAGCCGCCAACGCATTGCTAATTATGGGTTGCAACGTTATCAACGTCAACACCAGAGCAGGCGCGGTCGACATCAACGCGAATCGGCGCGCATTTGCCAACAGATCGCTCTCCAGGCCCATGCCGAAGGCAAGTTCCGTTGCGTGGGCGCGCGTACCGGCCCGAACGGCCTTGTCTTTGCTCTTGATAAACGCGTCAAGTTCGGCGCTACGCTTGCTGTACTCGTCCCAGTCCTTGCTCCCGCTCACGAAATCCCCGAGGAAATGCTCCTTCGTTTGCCGCGCGATCACACAGTTCTCGATGTCGCGGGCTTCTCTGACCATTTCCTGCCGCTCTTCTCCTTTGTGTAGCCTGTCGAGCGTCTGCGAAATTGCTTGATAGCTACCCGTACGACCGCCGGCAGCATCCTCGTTAGTCTCCCCGTTGGGCCGCAGCGCGATCCAGTAGATCGCCGCTAAAGTGAGCAGCAGTGTGATCGGGAAGCCCAAGTACGCATAGCCTGTTAGAATAATGAGGATCGCAAAGAGCCAAGCGAGGTGAATTTTATCTTCCACCGCTTTGCGAACACCGCGGTCGCTAGAGCATAAAAACCAGAATATCGGCAGTACCACGGCTAGACCCGAGATATAATTGGCGGCTTCCTGGGCTGCTCTGTCCACGAGAAACTCCGGCGCCGAATAGGTTGCGGAGAAGTATGCGGAACTCGGGAAAATGATGGACGCCGACAAAATGGCTAGTATCACGAGGCTCACATACACGAGCCAGCGCCCGAGATTGCTTTGAACTTTAAAGAGCCGGAGATCTAAGTCTGGAACCTTAACCAGATCGAGAAGCAAGTCCGGTCTGAAAGATACCATGAGCAGTGCGAACATCATGATCGCCAGCACCGCGTCGGAAAAAATGGTCAATGGCAAGGCGTTGATATCGCCGGAGGCGCTTAATGTCAAGTAGCGCTGAAAAGACTCAACTGCCGTGTACAACGAGCCAAGAGCGGTTATTGCAAATATTGCGAGAACGGAACCGACAAAATAGCGAAAGCTGAAATCTATCTTGCGGCGACGCAGCACGATAACTGTACCCGGAACGACGATCAATGCGGCGACTACGGCAGCGGCAAACGCCGGTCCGAGCCACGCTAACAGATACAGGAGCGCATGATGGACTTGATCCGTGTACGGCGGAAATACACCCCAAAAATATAGGGATGCCCAAAAGCCGAACCTAACGCTATAGGCAGCTGCGTCGATTAGAACGCTCGAGAGCGCCGCCGCTAACGCGACGCTGCTGTATCGGCGGTGAGCCTCGTCTCGCCAAAAACCCGCGTACGAGAGGAGCGTCGCCACGATCACGACGCCGACAAGTGCGTGCAAAGCGTCGATAATTACCTGTCGCAGCGGGTCGGCGATCTTTGCATACCCCGCCAGCAAATGGTGAGCGTCCGTCGGGGAAGTTAGGGCACTTCCATGGACCGTAATCTGAACGCTCTGAGGCCTCCCGGCCGCGACCGACGTATACCAGACGAAACTTCCGTCGCGGTTCATTTCGCGCGGGGGTCCCAAAGGTTGCGAGAATGCGGAGGAGTCAGTGGGAAACGAACTGACGCTGAAGCCGCGGAACTGAACGACGATTTTGTTTCCCAGGTTTGCGTTCAACACTGTGCATGGCGGTGGGCAGTTCGCCCGAGCGATTTCGACAGGCGACGCCACGATGCTGACGTTGGAGGTTCCTACAACCGTGCCATATGGTTGGAGGTCACCTCGCAGAGTAAGAAAGAGATGGTGATTGTTTTGATAAATTTGAAAAGCGGGGTTCTTGAGCGCATCGTAAACCGGGTGGAAGTTGATGCTAACGTTAAATGCGTCGCGCGCGAGCTGGTCGAGCGACGCCAACCCGAGCGTGCTCGTTAGCCGAGGATCGTAACGGTTGAGTTCGAGGACACCGAAAAACGTGGTTTGGCCGGGGCTGATCCAAAAGTGCACGGCACGCCCGACTGCCTTGTAAGATGTCGCATCTTGCGGCGAGCCGAACCATTGGGCGGGCACCGGAATAAGTGCGCGATGGACGCGCGGCCAAGCCTCGCACTCGGCAAGGATCTGGTTCTGCGTAAACCAGAGCGGCTGCGGCAAGTCGAGAGTGAAGTCGTAAGGGGACCATAACGGCGAGAGCGGCGGTGAGGATGGGGGCGACAAGCGCTGAACCGGCGCCTGATCGGCAAAGAGCGTCACGACGCAATCCCGGCGCGCAAGCAAACCCGTTAGCCTGACATGCGGAAGCAAAACTCTCGGCGGCGATGCATTTGGCTTTAGAGCGTTTGAAATAAGGCAGTTGGCGATACTTTGAGTGGGCGTGCGCCATCGAACGGTACAGTTGTGCTTGATATACTGAGATGCCGTCAGAGGTGTGGATTCGGGGAGCGCGGGGGCGGGCGAAAAAAACATGGAATGGTTGGCTGCAGCCACGAGCGCAGTTCCCTCATTCGTCCCGAAGTCATAGTGCAGCGCGCGCACAAGTCCGCCGAAGAGCGCGCAGATGGCGAAGACGCCGATCGTCCACAGCAGGACGTATCTGGGCATGGCTCAACGTTCTTCAACCGGCCGCAAGCTTGCTCCTCCCGGCACGAGGGTCGGCGTAGCCAGTGACAAAACAGCGGGAAGATATACGGGAGATGTAAATGTTGAAGCTCGGTTTTAGCGGTTACGCGCTAAGTTGCGCGGCGTTTCTCGCGCTCGCGGCCTGCGGCGGATCGCAGACACCGCTTGGCGTGCCGAGCGCTGCGCAAGGAAACGCAACGCGGCACGCCTACAGCGTTTGCGTGGGCAGCTCGGACGAAAGGTTACTCAGCTCGAGCGGCGGCCGGCGCGGGATGTTCTTGCCATCAATGGTGGTCCGCAAGGCCGGTAAGCGCAAAGACCTGCCTAAAGGCTTGACGCCTGCGAATCTGCGGGCCGCATACGAACTGCCATCATTGACGAGAGGAAGCAGCCAGATCGTGGCGCTCGTTGAGGTCTGCGATAATCCCAACGTTGCTACCGATCAGGTCAAGTACCGATCGCAGTTCAACCTGCCGAGCGGAGCGTTCTATAAGTTCAACGAGTACGGCCAGCAGGCCGACTATCCGCCGGCCCGCAAGCCGCTCGGAATCTTCATTGACGTCGACGTCGAAATGGTTGCGGCGATCTGTCCGAACTGCACCATTTACTTGATCGAAGCAAATGGCGAAGACCAGACCGACTTTCAAACCGCCGAAACGACGGCCGTTTCACTTGGCGCTCACATCGTAAACAACGCTTGGGGCTGCAACTACCCCGGCTGCGTCGACAAATCGTATTTCAATGCCAAAGGCGTAACGTACGTCGGGCTCGGCGCCGTGCCGCAACCCGACGAGGTTTATCCCGCCGATTTCGATACGGTCGTCGCGGTTGGCGGCACCTATCTCTCGCAGGGCGGCGGCGGTAAACGCGGCTGGACCGAATCGATTTGGAAGGGCGCCGGCGGCGGCTGTTTCTCAGACGTTCCAAAGCCGAAGTGGCAGAAGGCGATGAGCTGCTCCGGTCGCGTTTCCAACGACGTCTCGATGGATGCGATGAATCTGCTCGCCTACGACAGTTACGACGGTCTAGGCAGCCACGGCTCGAACTGGCTCAACATCGGCGGCACCGGCGTTCCGACCGGCATGATCTCGGCGAGCTTCGCGCTCGCGGGCGATGCCGCGCACCAAGACGGCGGTCGCACGTTCTGGCAGAAAACGCACCGCAAACACCTCCATCACATTGAGTGCGAAGGATCGTGCGCGTACGGCGAGCGTTTCTCATTTCCCGACGGTTGGGGCTCCCCGCACGGCCTCGGGGCTTTCTGACTTGAGGGTGACCCGGGGTCTCCCTAGCGAAATCTGCCGCGTTGATTTCCGGAAAGCTCAATCGGCGCCGCCGGGCGCTTTTTTGGTCGACGATTGCCTCGGCGGCCCTGCATTTGATCTTCCTGACGTTGATTTTTTACGAAATCGCCAGGATCTTCGTTCCGCGAGGCGAGCGAGAGGTCGTTTCCCAGACGGAAATCGTTACAGTACATAAGGCGGCCGTGCCGACCCCGGTGCCGACGCGAGCGCCGGCGCGGCATCGGCCGGTTCGTCAGCATTCGTCGGCACCGGCGATCACGCCGCGAAAGGAAATTGCGAGGGAGACCTCGGCTCCCGCGCCACCCCAACCGGTCCATCGCAGCCCGCCGGTTCCGTCGCGGATCGAGCGCGATGAAGCGGGCTTCGCTCACGAAGTCGCACAGCTCAACGAGCAGAACGATCCGCACGCGATGCCGACCATCGATCCGGCGGCGCGCGAATCGTACTCGAAGACTTACTCTTTCAACGTTCCCTCTTCGCTGCGCGGCGAGGAGCACGGCAACGGAATCATTACGCCGACGCAAAGCTGGCACCAGGGGGGATATGACTGCTACTACGGGCGTTACGAGTTCACTTATCCCGACGGAGCGATGGAGAGCGGCAACATCGTTTGGCCCTTCTGCTACGATCCCGGCTCGGATCCGTTCAAGCTGCCGCCGCATCCGATCCCCTTTCCGCTTCCACTAACCGGCTTTAAGCTTCCCTCGGACACGCAGCTTCCGCCGATAGAGAAGTCCGTTTACCAGCAGTGGGCCACTGCCACCGGCGCGACTTCAGCGCCGTAGCAGCGGCGTTTGCGCGAGCCCGTTGAGGACGAACTGGACGGCGAGTGCGGCGAGAATAATCCCGAGCAACCGGGTGACGACGTGGATTCCGGTCGTGCCGATCCATCGCTGCAACCAGGTAGAACCGCGCATGCAGAGCCACGTGACGACCAAGGCGACGGCATAGGCGACCGTAACGACCACCACGTCGAACTTGTTACCGCGCGAAAGATTGACGAGCAACAGCACCGTCGCGATCGTCCCGGGCCCCGCAATCATCGGCACGGCCAATGGGAAGACCGCCGGGTTCTCGCCTGCCGCCGCCTCGCGCTCTTCGGCTTCCGTTAGCTTCGCGCGTGTCGGGCGCGCAAAGAGCATGTCGATCGCGATCAAAAAGAGCAGGATTCCGCCGGCAATCACGAACGCCGGCAAGGTTACACCGAGGTAATCGAGCAGTAGCCGCCCGACGGCTCCCATGAACAAGATAATGCCCGCCGCGACGAGCACCGCTTGGTCGATGATTTGATTGCGGCGCTCCGGCGAAACGCGCGCGGTTGCGGCTAGCGTCATTGGGATCATGCCGATCGGATCGATAATCGTAAATGCGGTTGCGAATGCGGTAGCGACAAAGTGAACGTCCATGCTGCGCCCACAGGTTATCGCCAATTGAAGGCTAACGTCAAGCCTCGATGCGCGCACCGTTTTGCCGTTTGCCCTTGGCCCTTCGTCCTTGCCCTTCATCTTACGCTTTCATCCTTCGCTTTTCATCCTTCGACTACGTCGCTACGCGACTTCGCTCAGGATGACAGGATGCGCTGTCCTCCGTCCTTCGACTTCGCTCACTGCGTTCGCTTCGCTCAGGATGACATGTAGTTGGGATGAAGCGTGTAGTTAGTATCGAGGATTTGCGACGGTTGGCGAAACGGCGGTTGCCGCGCGTTGTTTTCGACTATATTGATGGCGGCGCCGACGGCGAAGTGACGTTGCGCGAAAACTGCCGTGCGTTCGAACGCATTCGATTTCGGCCGCGCAATGCGGTTGCCAACGCCCCGTGCGAGCTGCGAACGAGCGTTCTCGGCACGACGCTCGCCCTGCCGTTTTTCCTCGCGCCGGTCGGCAGCAGTCGCCTCTTCTTTCCGCGCGGCGAGTGCGTTGCGGCCGCGCAGGCCGGCAATGCCGGCACTGCTTACGTGCTGTCAACGCTTTCGGGATGCCGGCTCGAAGAGGTAAGGGCCTCCTCCAGCGGTCCGGCCTGGTATCAGCTCTATCTCGTCGCCGGACGCGAGGTCGCGTCCGCGGCGATCGCGCGAGCGCGCGCAGCGGGTTTCAACGCGCTCGTCGTAACGATCGACACGGCTGTCGCCGGTAACCGCGAGCGCGACCTTCGCAACGGCGCAAAGGAGCTTACCATCGGAGAGCTTCGCAAGATGCTGCCATACGTGCCGCAGATTTTGGGGCGCCCGGCGTGGCTTCACGACTTCCTGCGCGACGGCGGAATGATGCGGTTTCCTAACGTGCTGCTGCCGGGGATCGGTCCGATGGAGTATGCGGACGTTGCCGCGGCACTCGAACACTCGACGGTCGCGTGGGAAGACTTGGCCTGGATTCGCGAGCAGTGGGAGGGCCCGATTGTCGTCAAGGGCGTGCTGACGCCGGAGGACGCGCGACGAGCCGTCGACGCGGGCGCCGACGCGATCGTCGTTTCGAATCACGGCGGACGCCAACTCGACGGCGTGGCTGCGACCATCGACGCGTTACCGGAGATCGTCGAAGCGGCAGGCGGACGTACCGAGATCTACTTGGACGGCGGGATCAGACGCGGAAGCGATGTCGTGAAAGCGCTCTGCTTGGGCGCGCGAGCGGTCTTGATCGGGCGCGCCCACGCATACGGGCTCGCCGCCGGCGGCGGAGCCGGCGTCGCAGCGGCAATTGAAATACTTCGCAGCGATATCATTCGCACGCTGCGCTTGCTTGGATGTCACGATGCCGGCGCGCTCGACCGCTCGTATGTCGAGCGCCCGAACTAAACGATTACGGCTCGGAGATATGAGACTCTACCTTCGCGGCCGCCTGCCGGGCCGCGGTATCGCGATCGTTGGGAGCCGAACGCCGCCGGCGCGGGCCGCCGCATTTGCTTACGAGCTCGCGTCGCGGGTGTGGGAGCCGGTTATAGCCGGGCTCGCACCCGGCATCGACGTTGCCGCCCATCGTGGAGCGCTCGCTGCCGGCACGCCGACGGCTGCCTTCGTCGCCTATGGTTTCGGCGCGACCGATCCGCCCGAGCTCGCCGAGCTCGAAGAGACGATCGTCAAAGCCGGCGGCGCGGTCGCGACGCTCTTACCGCCGGGAACGCTTATCTCCGAAGAGTCGCGCGTGGCGCGCGACCGTCTCCAGGCCGAGCACGCGCGCGCCGTGGTATTGATCTGCAGCGAAATCGAGGGCGGTGCGCTGCACACGATGCGGTTTGCTCGCGAGCTGCGGCGCGCCCGGTTCGCGATCGTGCCGCCGCCGGAGGCGTCCGGCTCACCCGCATGGGCGGGTAACGTCGAATGCATCGCGGAGGGCGCGATTCCCCTGCCGTTTGAGGTCCAAGCGGCGCTCGCGGGGGTGCGAGGCGATGTTTAACGAACCCCAACTCTCCCGGCGTTATCCGGGTTCATTCTTGCCACTTCGAAGGAGAGTATCTATGCGATTGTTATCGACAGCGCTCTGTACGACGGTCGCTGTTGCGTTACTCGCGGGCTGCTCCGGCAGCACTTCTCAAATGAGTTCGGGCGGGTCGAGCACGAGCACGGTACCCGTGACGCCGTTGAGCCGGCACCATCACGACCGGCCGGTCTGGGCTTCACCGGCAAACTATATCGACAACGGCAGCATCCCGCAGGCGTTACCATTCTATCGTCACGTCATAGCCTCGATTAAAGACGCTGGAAGTCAGCCCACCAAGGGCATGTACGTGAACCAGTTTTACGGCGCAGGCACGATGGCGTATCCGATAAACAATAAGTCGAACGCTCCTCCGTTCTGCACGGTTGCCACCGGAAGCGGTGCGGACGTAAACGGCATCGCCGTTGACGGCAGCGGAAATCTCATCACGCCGGTCGCCGCCAACTACTCGGGGCAACACGCGGTCGACATCTGGTCTGGACCCGGAATGTGCGGAAAGCAGGTCGGAACCTTCCTCGATCCGGACGGCCAGCCGTCGGGTGCTTTCAGCTTTGATGCGGTAAACGGAACGATCCTTATCTCAAATATCTTCAACAACTCCGGTGGCGCGGGAAGCGTCTCAATCTGCACGCTCTCGGGCGGGTGCACGGGCAACCTCTCGAATCCCGCGATGTTTAAAGTCGCCGGTGTCGTGATGGATAAGAGCGGAAACTGCTGGGCATCGGCCGAGCAGAACGCGAGCAACGGTCCAGCGGTGCTTGTTTATTTCGCGGGCTGCACCGGGGCAGGTCAAGCAGCGACGGGCTTCATGAACACCGACTACGGCAGCCTCAGCTTCGACCGAAACGGCAACTTGGTCTCGGTCGATAAAGCCGGCGTGCAGCTTTGGGTCTACAAGGGCTGCAATCCCGCCTGCACTCTCGTTGGCGGCCCGTTCCCGCTGCAGGGTGAATCGGTCTTCGGCGCTCTGAACAAACAGTCGATGACGTTCATGGCCGGCGATTTTGCGAACGGTCAAGTAGACGTCTATCTCTATACTCCCACGTCCCTGACGTACTTTTACAGCTTCAACAACGGTCTAAGCGTAAGCGGTAAGAT
>JBAUMX010000205.1:0-5312 GCA_049578945.1 Candidatus Cybelea sp.
GCCGGTGGCGACCCACAAC
Source organism: Candidatus Cybelea sp. (assembly GCA_049578945.1). Classification (GTDB taxonomy): domain Bacteria; phylum Vulcanimicrobiota; class Vulcanimicrobiia; order Vulcanimicrobiales; family Vulcanimicrobiaceae; genus Cybelea. The sequence continues at coordinate 20 of JBAUMX010000205.1, forward strand.
CAGCGCGGACGCGGCGCCATTCTGCTCGGCGTCGACGAGGCGCGCGCGGAGGCGATTCGCGCCGAGGATCTGGTCGAGATCGTCGAAAACTCGATGTCGAGCGAGACCTACGACCTGCTCAAACGGCCCGACGAGTTCTTCGTCGTCAACAAAGCTCACCACAATCCCCGGTTCGTCGAGGACGTCGTGCGGGGAATCCTGGCGCGCGCGCTCGACGTCTACGCGGACCTCGGCGACGAAACGTTCGTCTTCGCGAGCCAAGTCAACGAGGAGTCAATCCACAAGCACGACGCCTTTGCGGAAGGATTCGGGCTCTTCGGCGAGCTGCGCGAGGAACTGCGCAGCGGTTACGTTGCGACGAAGACCGATCTCGCCGGCTGGTTGCACACCCGTCCGTCACCCGTGCTCGCGTAAGGTCGTCCCTTCGAGCGCTTCGATCCGCGCGCGCAGCGACGGATGCGAGGAGAAGAAGAGTTCGTACCACGCCGGCGGGTCCTCGTCGGCGAGATTTTGATCGCGCAAGCGTCGAAAAGCCGCGGCTCCGCCCAGCGGGTCGTTGGTGGCGGCGAGGGCAAAACGGTCCGCGGCCCATTCTCGCGAACGCGAGAACGCGAAGAGCAGTGGGCGCAGCGCCTGCGTCGCGAGCATCATGATCGCGTAGATCCGCGCGACGAGCAAGGGCCGATCGCGGTAACGTTCGCGCTCGTGCTCCGATGCCGCGGCATTTGCTAACAGAAAGAGGGAGGTCGCGAGCGCCTCACCGAGCGCGATCGTTCGCCAGGTGTCCTTGTTGACGTAGTGCCCGAGCTCGTGCGCCACCACGAACTCCGTTTCGTTTTCGGGAAAGGCTTCGATGAGCGTGTCGCCCAGAACGATCCTGTGCGTTCGTCCAATGCCGGTAACGAACGCATTTGCCTTGCGAGTCTGACGGCTCATATCCATTCTAAGAATGGCGGCGTCGCCGACCCCGAATCGGGCGGCGAGCCGGCGCAGGCGCGCTTCGAGCGATCCCTGGACCGGCTCGAACGCGTTGAAGAGCGGCAGAACGTAGAGCGGCACGATGACGTTGGCTGCGACGAGAAGCGGAAGCGTGCCGAGGCTTGCGAGCCACGGCCACCGCCGCGGCACTCGCCGCACCGCCGCGCCGAGCAGCGTCGCGAGAAATGCCGTGACGCCCGACGCGATCAGCGCGCTCTTGGCGTACTCTTCCAGCCAGAGCCTGCGGCTCTGATCGCTCAGACCAAAGCGCCGCTCGAGCGTGTATTCCGCAACGAAGGATGAGGGAAGGTCGACGATCGCGGCGATCAGCGAGAGCGGTGCGAAAAAGAGCGCGGGACGAAGCCACGGCGGCGCAAAACGCGTCGCGCGATCGAGCGCTTGCGCCTGCGGCCCGTACGCGAATGCAAGAAAACCGATTGTGGCGCGCGCACTGTCGGCTACCTCGTAGGTTCGGCGAATGCTCCCGTATGCCCGCGCATCCTTCGCGCGCGGCGGCGAAGGCTCGCGCCATTCGCGCAACGCTTCGAACCCGCGCGCGAGCGCATAGCCGGCCCCAAATCCGGCTCCCAGACCGGCGAGCAGTCTTCCCAGCTTCATTCGGCGGCTCTTTCGCTGGGAGCCGGAGGATACCGGCAGGGGCCGAGATCGTCTAAACGATCGAGATCGTCTAAACGATCGAGATCGTTTCTTTGGCTTTGGGCTGGGCCTCGATCGCGGCCAGCAAACGCTCGGCCAAGGCGTCGCAAATTGGATCGTCCAGCTCTTCGATTCGACCCTCGTCGGCAAGCCGCGCTTTGGCCGGATCGATTGGGATGCGGGCGAGCACCGGCGCGTGCGCGAGTTCTGCCACGCTATCGGCGTACGACGGGCCGAAGATGTCGTAACGCGTGCCGGTATCGGGAGCTATGAAATAAGACATATTCTCGACCACGCCGAGAATCGGTTTCTTGAGCTCGTGAACGAGATTAGCCGCTTTGCGCACGATCATCGTTGCAAGCGCCTGCGGCATCGTAACGAGAACGACGCCGTCGATCGAGAGCGATTGCACGACGGTCAGCGGGGCATCCGACGTGCCGGGCGGCAGGTCGACGAGCAGAACGTCGAGATCGCTCCACAGCACTTGTTCGTAGAACTGGCGAATGACGCCGGCGACGATTGGTCCGCGCCAAATCATCGCGGTGTCTTCGCGATCGGTCAGCAGATTTGCGCTCACGATTTCGATCGCGCTTCGCGAGACTGCGGGCGTAATCAGCGGCAGCGGCTGCCCCTGCGGCGTCTTCTTCAGCGGATCGGCAGCAATCGCAAGCGGCTCGTGCAAGCCGAAAAGCTTGGGAATCGAGGGACCGGTGATGTCGGCATCCAGAATTCCCACGCGGCGATGCTTGCGGCGCAGACCGATCGCGAGCAGTGCGGTGACGAGCGACTTTCCGACCCCGCCTTTACCCGACATGACCGGGACGACGTGTGCGATTGTCGCGCGTCCATGGAATGCGCCGGGCGCTCGGCGCTGCGGCAGGCGGTCCGCTTCGGCGATTGACGGAACGACGCCCGACGCACGAGCTCGCCGCAAGGCGTCGAGCACCGGCTCGATCCGAATCCCGTGCGTGCGCGCGCCCTCTTCAAGCGTCTCGTATTTGCTCACGCCGCATCCGCTGCACCCGAGCCCAAATGCGCGCATGACTTCCGCGGCGATCGGAAGCTCCGCTACCAGCTGGTCGATCTTCGTCTGCGCAGAGATCTCGGCAAGGGACATGGCGCTACGTTCAACCTGCAAACCACGCCGGGATATGCGCCGGACGCCGAGTTTGTGCTGCGAGGGCCGTAAGGCGGCGGGTCGCGAACGGCAGGGGCTATGCTTTCGATCGAACGCGCGGAAGACGTGCTCGCCGGCGGCTGCGACTCGCCGGTGCGCTCGGCGTGGGGCGTCGGCGGCCCGATGTTCGTTCAAGCAGCGGCCGAGGGTGCCTACGCGTACGATGAAGCCGGGCGCCGCTGCATCGATTACATCATGGCGTACGGCCCGTTGCTCTTCGGTCATACGCATCCCGCGCTCGTCACCGGGTTAGACCGGCTCGCATCTCACGGTTTCGTCTGGGGCTCGACGCATTTGGAAGAGGTGCGTCTCGCGCAGCGTATTCGCGCGCACCTGCCTTCGATGGAACGGATGCGCTTTGTCACCAGCGGAACCGAAGCGATGATGAGCGCGGTTCGTGTCGCCCGTGCCTTTACGAAGCGCACGCGCGTGCTCAGGTTTGCCGGCAATTACCACGGACACTTCGATCTCGCACTGGTCGAGGCGGGCGCCTCGGCCGGCGCGGCAAGCGGCGGAATTCCCGACGCGGTCGGGCACGAAGCCGTCGTCGCGCGTTACAACGATCTTGCCGACGTCGAGGAACGATCGTGCGGGATCGAGCGCGACTTGGCCGCGATCGTGGTCGAGCCGATCGCCGGGAACATGGGACTAGTGCCGCCCGCTCCCGGTTTTATCGAAGGCTTGCGCGATCGCGCGCGCGCGTGGGGCGCGCTGCTGATCTTCGACGAGGTGATCACCTGGTTGCGCTTCGGCCTGGCCGGCGCGCAAGGGCGTATCGGCGTAACGCCGGACCTGACGGCGCTCGGCAAGATCATGGGCGGCGGCGTGCCGATCGCTGCATTCGGCGGTCGTGAGGACGTCTTGGCGGTGCTCGCGCCGGCCGGCCGGACATTTACCGGCGGTACGCACGCGGGCAACCCATTCTGCGTTGCGATGGCGCACCGCGTCCTCGACCTGCTCGAGGCGCATCCCGAATACTACGCGGCGATGGATTCGCTTGCAATGCATCTCGCCAACGGGATACGCGCGATCTTGGCGCGTCGCGGCTTGCCGTATTCGGTCGTGCAGCAAGAATCCGTGGTCGACTTCAAGTTCCGCCCCGGACCACCGAGCCGCAACTACGATGACGCGCGGCGGGCAGACCGGGGCGCGTACGGCGCCTACTACAAAGCGATGCTCGCGCGGGGCATCCTGCTTCCACCTTCTCAGAACGAAGTGATGTTCGTTTCGACGGCCCACACGCGCGAAGACGTCGATGAAACGATCGCCGCGATCGACGAATCGCTCGCTCAGCGGGTGCTTTTTGGCACCTCGCACGATTCAAAATCAAAATCGTAGACGCCCAACCCGTCGCTCTTGGGCGTGATTTGCAGCGTGTGCGTTCCAAAGTTGGCGTTGGTAATTAGATCGTAGGATCGCGGCGTTTCGACGTCGACGTACGAATTGCCGTGAGCGTCGTATCGCAGATCGGCGCCCGCGTCGCTCTTGGGGACGGACCGGCCGTCCTGCGTCACCTCGGCTCGAACCGAACCGCCGTTCTCCGGCTTGAGCACGGCGACCAACTGTATGGCGTGATAACGAAGCACCAGGTGACCGTTGCTTTCGCCCGAGACCGCAGCCTCCGGCGTCATATGCCAATAGCCTTGCAAATAGACGGCGCCGTCCTGCGGATTCGACCCGTCGTACGAGTAGTTGGTATCCGCAGCGGGATTGCCGGAACCGGAAGCGTTTGCAATTCGTTCGTGCCCGACGATCAGTTCGGCAGTTTTTGGGTAACAGACCGCCCCGGGCTTGTCGTAGCTATCTTGGGGCAGCAGTGCCATAACGGGCGGCAGTGCGAGCTGCGGCTGCGCGCTCTTGAGCAGCGCCTGAATGCGGGCTTCGGTTTGCGGATAGCCGCCTTCGCCGGCGAAACTCTCGACGAGCCGGCCTTGCTGGTCGTACAGATATTCGTGCGGCCAGTCGTAGTTACTGTAGCGTTTCCAAATCGTTTCTCGGTCGTCGAGCACGACCGGCCACGTTACGCCGAGCCGATTCGCGGCCGCCGTGACGTTCGCTCGTTTGCCCGAAAAATCGAACTCCGGCGTATGCACTCCGATAATGACGAATCCGTGGTCGTGATAGCGCCGGTACCATTCCCGCAGATACGGCAGCGTGCGAAGACAGTTGATGCAGGTGTATTCCCAAAAATCGACCAGCACGACCTTGCCCCGCAACTGTTCCGGCGTCAGCGGCGGGCTGTTGAGCCAGCTGCCACCACCGTCGAAGCTTTGAATTTCGGTGGGCTGTGCTGCGCTCGAGGGGGCGGTCAAAAACCATTGCGCGATCAGCACGAGGAGCGCAGCCGATCCTAACAGATGCAATGCGCGAGAGTGTTGAGGGCGGCCCCCTGTTTGGGAGGCCGCCCTCGAGGAGCCCTTTACGAATCGCGCTGTTCTAGATTTTGACCTGCGCGTTGAAGTAGACGTTGATCGGCTGAAC
>JBAUMX010000206.1:0-4876 GCA_049578945.1 Candidatus Cybelea sp.
GTGGCGCACCGGCCCCGCCGCCCCCGCAGCCGCTCACGGCGAGGGCTGCCCCGCAGATGGTGAGTGCGAGGCAGAGCGCTCGCAACGTTATGCCGTGGTCTTTTCTTGCGAGGACGCGGCGACTCGCTGCGCGATCTCCGCGACGTCGTAGTTGAATCGCTTGGCCACGTCGCTGGTCGATGCAACGATTGTCGAGAGCACGTCCGGCTCGAACGACGGCTTGTAGTAATCGGGGAAGGAGAGTTTCTGACCGTAGGCTGTGCGCGTCGCGTCGAAGCTCGCGGGGTCGAGGCCCGCATGTGCGATAATCCGGTCAATCGTCGCGAGCGAATCGCTGCAGAGATCCTCGTATCGCACGATGCAGACGCTGCGCGCCAGCTCCGGATCGTCGTCGAGCTGCTTGGCAACGAAACCGTAGACGTATGCCCAATACCGCGCCCGCGATTCTGCCCAGCGACCCGCGTCGAAGAGACGGCGAATCTCTCGGAGCGTCTGAGGGCTGCCGACGTTTGCCATCACTTGCTTCGGACCGAACTCGTGATGCCCGGTCAGCTCGATGATCTCGATCTGACGCGGGTCGCTCTTCTCGAGCTCGGCCCAGATGCGGTCTTGCTTGATCAGCGACGCGACGTGGTCGATTGGGTTACGCACGTAGAGCAAAAAGCGAGCGTCCGGGAAGAGCCTGCGCAGATACTGCATGCGTACCACGCACATGATCGCTTTGCTGACGTAACGGCTGCGCCCCCGCACCAGCGCGAGCTTACGCAAATGCTCTTCGTAAAAACGCTCGAAACCGGGGTTCGAGGTCGTGGCGTCGAGCACGCTGTAGTTCGCCTCGTCGTGGATGTGCGGAAAGAAGTGCTCCCACAGGATCTCCTCCCCCATCTCGGCGCTGTCGCGCGTCACCTCGATCCGGTCGCGGTGAATGCGCGGAACCGGTTTGCGCATCGCATCCACCGGTATCTTCGGAAAAACCTTATTCCACACGTACGGCATGTAGGGCATCAGGAAGTCCGCGTACTTGTGCGTTACGACGTCGGGGTGCTCGCTGAGCATCTGCAGCGTGATCGTGGTGCCGGCTCGCGGAAGTCCGCAAATGTAAAGCGGGCGGTCGACTCGCTGCGACGATAGGCTCTTAGCGAGCATTCGCGACTCGAGATTTCCGAGCCCGACGAAGAGCGGCGCGGCAGCGTGGACGCCACGGACGCTCCAATAAAATGGCCCCGGCACGGAGAATTTCTGCGGTGTCTTAGTATCAGTCGTTGCCATGACGGCGCTATACTTTCTCGAAGAGTGCCCCTATAACCGTCAACCCTGGCCCAAATGCCATGCTCAGGACCTTCGAGCCGCGCGGGATGTCCGGCGACTCGACGATGAGCTGCCAGATGTGGGGCGCGGTCGCCGACGCCATGTTGCCGTGCTCGAAGAGAATTTGACGGCTCAAGGCGACCTGCGACTCTTCGATTCCGAGCTTGCCGCGGATCTGATTGAGGATCGCCGGGCCGCCGGGATGGATCGCGAAGATCATCGTCGACTTCTCCCGTTCGAAATCGAGACCGACTTGCGCGCAGATCGACCGCACGAAATCGGCGATCGAGTCGCGGATCATGAACGGTACGCGCTTGGAGAGCGACATGTCGAACTGCAGCGGGCCGGGGCGCAAGGTCATCTCGGGAAGCGACTCGGGGAGCATCTGCTCCTCGATTGCGAGCACTTTCAGACCGCTGCGGTCTCGTTTTGCAAACTCGGATTGCGGATAGGCCGCATACTTGATGAAGCCGTCCGCGAAGAGCGTCGAGGTGACGAAGTTGTCGGCTTCGTCGCCGAGCAGATCGAAATGGAGCGAGAGAAACTCCGTATGCACCAGATCGACGCGCTGCTTGGGGTGCGGCAGCGAGACGTGGGACGATCCGACCAAGCCGAGCGCAGTGCGGATCGCCGGAAACGCGCCGTAGCATCCCATATGGTAGGAGTGCGTAACTCCGACGTCGAGCCAGCCGCGCCTTGACAGGAAGCTCTGGACTGGGCTCGGCGAGACGTATCCTGAGCAGCTTACGTGCAGGATGTCGTCGGGCCGCGGCGCCTCGCGGTCGCGATAGACGCGTTCGAAGACGTCGCACGCAATCTCTTCGAAAAGATTCATGCGTTCGTCGAGCGTCTCGCCGGTTGGGTTTCGCAAGTCACCGTATCGACGAACCGATTCGGTTTCGCTGGCGGGATCGCTCTTGACGAAGCGAGAGGTAAGCACGCTTACCTGGCGGCGAGCGATATATTCGGAGGAGGTGCCGTAGCGGCCCATTCGTTCACGCAGCGAGTCACCGACCTGCTCGCGCTCGTGCGGCTCCGTGATCTGCCGGGCCGCACACTGCGAAAGCGTCATGAAGTGCGCTTGAATGACCTTGAGCTCGTCCTGTGCGACGGGAGCGGTAACTTCGATCCGTTCGAAGTCGGCCAGCACGACCGGCACAGCCTGCAGGCGCGGTTTTGCGACGATGGTAGCCAGCGGTCTCTCTAAAATGCGCATGATTGTTCCCTCTGGACCTTCGACGTCTGCTCCTTTCTTCCATTCGACCGAGCGCGTATCGCGCAATCGTTGATAAACATCGGTAATCCTGGTCACTTTTACTCGTTATCGACCGGCTTGTTTGACGGCCGCTGATGCAAGAAGAACGATTTTGAGTACTCCGTTTTAATTGGAGCAAACGTTCGGGGCTTCTGAGCGAAATCGAAGAAGTCGTTGGTGAAATCGGGGGAGCTGCGATCGGTGGTTCCTAAACGTCCCAAGTTCCAGTTATCCTCCACGAACCGGACGACGCTCCCAAGCTCGTACTGCTGATGCGAAATGTAATCGGTCTTTGCATACGGCGCAACGGCGAGCATCGGAATGCGGAATCCCAAACCGCCGTAACGGCGCGGGCCGGGTGGTGCGACGTGGTCGTACCAGCCGCCCCAATCGTCCCACAAGACGACGATCGCGGTGGTGTTCCACGCCGAACTCTCTCCGATCGCGTTGACGACTTGTGCGACCCACGACGGACCGGTATCGGAGTTGTCGCCGGGATGATCGGAGTTGACGTAATCGGGAACTACCCACGCAACCGCCGGAAGCGTGTTGCGGTCGATGTCGGTAAAGACGTCGGTTTCGGGCGAGGCTACGTTCGTCGACCACTCAGAACCATGACGAACGGCGGCGATCGCGTCGAACGCGTTCCAGAGATTGCCGGCGAAATTTCCCGTTGGTGGCGTATAGTAGCGCCACGAAACGCCGGCGCTATCGAGCAGATCGCGCAGCGTCGCGTACGTGAGACACGGAAACGGGCCGACGTGATACAGGTACTGGTTCGCAGCCGTGATCAGCGACGTCGTCGTTCCGGGCGGTGAATCGCATCCCCACGGCTGCGCGCTCGGAAAGTCGATCAGGCTTCTCGAGCCTCCGAGCTCGGTGCCCCCCCGAATCAGATCCTGATGCGCCGTAAAACTTCCGCTGCCCTGGGTTTGAAACGTATGGTCCGAGAGCACGTACTTTCTTGCCAAATCCCAGTATGGCGCAATCTGCGCGGGATCGACGTATTCGTACACGTACGTCCCCGACGTCTTGCCGATCGGCACGGTATCGAAGCCGTTCATCTTCCCCTTGTTCCAGTCACGCTTCCAAAACAAATAGCCGTTGTTGGGAGAGATCGGGCTCTCGAGATCGGCCTTTCGCAGCGGCAGGTATTTGCCGTCGTGCGTTTTGCCGCGGGTCGCTCCGTCGGCACGCGGATAGGTGGCGAAGAGGTTATCGAACGTGCGGTTCTCTTGAATCAGGATCACGATGTGCGTGAAGTACTTACCCTTCCTCGCCGGTGCGGGCGGCCCGAGCGGTATGACCGATGACGAGCTCGAGCCGCCCCCGCCGCAGCCGGCGAACAACGACGAGAAGAGTCCCGCCAAAAAGAGAACTGCGAGCGGAAAAGCCCGCGAGCGGCGACTGAAACCCGGCATAGGGATAAAGGTATCGTCCTTACCCGGGCGTCATCCCTTCCAGTGTGCGGCTCGTGCCAGCGGGACCCGAAAACATCGTGCAAGCCGGGCAAGCGCTGCGCAACGGAGGCGTGATCGCGTTTCCAACCGAGACCGTGTACGGCTTGGGAGCGCTCGCTTTCGATCCGCTTGCGGTCGCTCGGATCTTTGAGATCAAGGGGCGCCCTCACTTCGATCCGCTGATCGTTCACGTGCTCGATCGTGAGATGCTCGCGCGCGTCGTAGTTGAGGTTCCGCGCGCCGCAGAGCGGTTGATCGAACGTTTCTGGCCGGGTCCGCTAACGCTCGTGCTTCGCAAGCGGGCGGCTGTCCCCGATTTGGTCACCGCAGGCTTGCCGAGCGTCGCCGTGCGGATGCCGGCGCACGGGTTCGCGCGCGCGCTCCTCAAAGAGGTTGACTCGCCGATCGCGGCGCCGAGCGCGAATCCGTTCGGCGGGTTGAGCCCGACGCGCGCCGAGCACGTGGCAACGGGCCTCGGCGAGCGAGTCGATCTGATTGTCGACGGGGGGCCCAGCGAACATGGCCTCGAGTCGACGATCGTGGCGCTCGAGCCTGAGGTGGCGCTCTTGCGGCCGGGGGCGATTCCGATTGAAGCGATCGAGGAGGTGGCCGGCCGGTTGGCGCGCAGCCGCGGCGGGCCTCCCCAGGCTCCCGGCGACCTTCCTCATCACTACTCGCCGCGTACCCCGCTGCGGCTGATCGATCCAAGACTGGTGCCGGCGCACGAACGGAGGGAGGCGGGAGCGCTCGCGTTGCGGGAGACCTTCGAAGGATATTCGGCCGTCCGGATACTCTCTGGCGAGGGCAATCTGCGCGAGGCGGCCGCTCGTTTCTTTGAGGCGCTCCATCAGCT
>JBAUMX010000207.1:0-4361 GCA_049578945.1 Candidatus Cybelea sp.
CTCGACGATTGGCTGGCGATGCAGGCCACCAACCTGCAGCGTCACGTCTCATCGTTGCGCCGATTCACGGCGGAAGAGTTCGGAAAGGGCGACAACGCGCCGTCGGATGCCCACATCGAAGCAGCGAACAAGTACATCGACAAATTCAAGGATCGTTTGGTCGACCTTGCTCGGGGCGCAGACGCCGCGGTCAAGATCGCGCGCCGCGAGCCGACGTCATCGCGACTACAGCTGGTGTTGACGCGAAAGGACGGCGTCTCACAACGCATCATGTACGTCGAGGGACTGTGGGCGTTTTTCTTCGAGCTCTTCGTTCAACGCCTCGCGTCGTTCGGTGAGCGCTTGCGCGCGATCGACCGAATCGCCGCGAACTGCTACGAGGACCTCTACGTAGGAATGGGTGCCGCACAGCCCACGCCGCGTCTGCTGCCTTTTTCGTACGTGCAGAGCGGAGGCGGTCCGGTCACCTTTCGGCGTGGCGTGCCGTTACGCAAGTTGCGCCATCAGGCCAATCCTTTTCCGATCGTCTACATTCCGCAGAGCCGGCTCGAAAACGTCTGGGCGCTCTCGAGCGTCCTACACGAAACCGGACACAACTTGCAGGCGGACGTCGGCCTTTGGGAACGCATCCCGCGTGTGCTGTTCATGCGGCTGACGCGCGAAGCGCGACTCCCCGAATCCATCGCGGCCGTCTGGGCGCGTTGGCACAAAGAGGTGATGGCCGACATGCTGGCCCTCGTTCTCGGCGGCCCCGGAGCGGTCGAAAGCCTCATGGACGTCGTCGGTCGCTCGCGCGCCAACACCGTTCGGTTTTCACCGTTGGCGGTGCATCCGACGCCGTTTTTGCGCATACTCATCAACACGCTGCTGCTGCGAAGGCTCGGCCTGGGTCAGCTCGCCGATCAAATCGACAAAGCCTGGCGTGCGCTCTACCCTCGCGTGACCGGCGCCGACATCCCGCGGGACATGCTCGCGGCGTTCAAGCGCGCGGCCGAGCTCGTGATCGACACGATGATCTTTCAGCCGCACGCGCAGCTCGCCGGCAAAAGCGTCGCAAAAATCATCGACTTTGGGCCGGCGCAGATGCAGATGATTGCGCAGGCAGGCCGGATTCTGGCAGAGGGGAAGGATCCCATCGCTATTCCTGCGCGCTTCATGGTTGGAGCCGCGCGCTATGCGATCCAGCACCGGCTGGCATCGCCGCAAAAAATCACCGAGAACTTTTACCGCACGCTAGGGAGACGGTAACAGCATATGTCAGGTACGTTCACAATTATACCGGAAAAATCTGCCACGGTTCAGCCGGGCGACCAGGTCACCGACAGCTTTACGCTCGAAAAAAAGAAGTCTCAACCGGGTCACTTCTTCGTCAACGATGTAGTCGTCTCTTCCAATCAAACGCCTCAAACACCGATCGCGATTTGGCACTACGCGTTATCTCACGAGGGTCGTCACAAGAAATTTGAGGACCTGACCGAGCTGAATGAGGTGCTCGAGGCGGTCGAAGAATCGTCAATGAAATTTAGCGTCACCTACACGGCTCCTGGGAGCACATCGCCGTTGGCTGTCGCTACCACCCTCACTGCGAGTTTAATGCATCAAGGGGTGTCCATCGACCAAGAGATGGCCTTTGTAACGGATAAAGTGGCCGCATCACCCGCAGCAACGGGCGAGCTCGCAACTCTTGCCGAGAAGTTGTATTCTGACTTCGAGGGATTTGATGTTCTTTCCGACAGCGACATTCAGAAAGTGCTGAAACATGCCGACACAAAAGTAGCGTCAATCGTGAACAGCAAGATCCCCGCGGGAAACGTTACGCCGGAGTTCTTTGCCGAAGCGCTTGCGGTTCATGACTTGGTCGACGATTTGTACGGCAAGTTGCTCGAGAGAGCGCAACCGCCCGAACACCCCGACGAGGTCCCATAAGCGCACGAGATGGAAGGAGCATAAATCATGCCATCGGCTCACGGCCACAGCGTTAGGTCGTTACGCAGAGATCAGGCCCGCCAACGCAGCAATAACCGAAAGCTGATCAGGAAGCTGCTGACGTCGGTAAGCTCGCCGTCCGGCAGCGAGCACGCCGAACTTCGGTCGCTCGCGAACACCTTCAGCCGCTACGCTCAGACGCAGCAAACCGCGTATGAGACCGGGGTGGCGGCGGCGTCGAGCGGCACTACCTCCGTAGCGGAGCGTACGGTCGAACACGCCATCGCGCAGGTGTTGGGGCGGACCCCCAGCAGCAACGGTGTCTTCGCGGCGGCGCTGAGCGACGCGTTTCCAACGCTGCCGAACGGTCAGGTCTCCCGAGCGCCGGTTCGTGGGATGGTGTCGATGAACGGCGTTGGTACTTCGAGCACGGCCGCAGCCGATGCTTCGAATCTGAGCGGACAGATCTCGGCCGAGCAGGCGACGCTCTACCGCCAAGCGGGGCTCATCGTTCCCGATGCGCGCAAGGTTTTGGCGAGCATTACGCCGTTTGCCACGGTCAATCAACCGGACGTAATAGAATCGTTGCGCGGCGTCATCGATCAGGCGTTTGCGACGCTTCTCAGTGAGTTCGGTCGGGTCGACGTACCTCGCGCGGAACTCGTGGACGATTATTTGAGCAACGCCACGACGTCGGTTGGTCAGCTGGGCGTGCTTGCAAAGGTCGACGGCCGCTCGGCCACGCCCGATACGTACTCCGACGAGCAGCAGATCGCGAGCTACAAGCTGCTAAAGACCTATCTGGACCAGCTCAAGACGGCGTGGAAAGAATACGGAGGCCGCAAGGCAGATCCGTCGACGCTCTACCCGCTCTTCACGGAACGATTGGCGCGTGCCGGCCAGCTGATGGGCGTCCTTACTCAGGCCAACGCGAACTTCATGTCCGCCATGGATTCGGTTGGGTTCCCGGAGGCCGAGCGCCGTTCGCCGTCGTCTCGCTTCGAGTATCTGCAGGAGGGCATTTCGCTCACGCACGCACAGGCCGTTGGCGCGCAGAAACTCAAGGCGCTTGTTCACGGCGAACTGATGTATTCGACGATGACGGTATACGATTATACCTCGTGGGTGGAGAAGCTCACACGTTACGACGGCCCGCGCTATCTCACCGATAGCGGCCAGGTCGGTCTGGAGTTTGTGACGTCACAGGCCGACGAGCTGTTCTGCACCATTGCACCTGTGTTGTACTTCGCGTTTACAGGTGCTAACGGATCGTTCATTACCCGGCCGATCGTCGCTCAGGTTCTCTCGCACGAGCGTGTGACGTGGGCGATGAGCGATCTTTTCAGTCAACTCGACGTTCTCGCCGACCTAGCCGCGTGAGCGAAAGCGAATAGAGAGGGATTTTCATGCCGACCACTAGAGACCACGACCAAATCAACGATCGCGTAGCGTCGCTGCTGCAAAATACGATCGACGAACTCGGTCCGCAACTTGTCGAGAACCCTCAACTTGCGGAGGTGCTGAATCGTTATATCGACGACCAGCTCGGCAAGGCCGGGTCGAAAAACGGCGCTCAGGATCCGGCCGACGGCGGCCTCACCGATCTCATCGGTTTCGGTGCCGGGTCGCCCGAAACGTTCGCCGATACCCGCGTTTCGCCCGGCGTAACGGACTACGACGACACTGTCGTCAGCGAACGAATTCTCGCGACCGGTGACGCCTATTACATCATGATGCACGAGCGGCTCGGCGTCTTTCGCGTGATGGCCAAGCTGCAGGAGCAGTTTCGCGCCGGCACGTTGCGTATCTCGAACGGCCCGGGTGCTTACGGGCTCTATAAATTCGACAAGCATGGGATCGTTCGATATCACGAACGAGAGCGCTGGCAGACGTATCGACGGGTCTTTGGGTATGGGATCACCGAGACGCCCGGAGCGCGCCCGAATACGATGTTTGACGGGCTCTTCCGGCATTTCATAAGGGAGACTGCCAAGTACTGGCGCGACAAACGGATCAGCGAGGTGATTCGCCAGCGCGCGCAGGATCCGACCTTCGGCTCGGTCGCGCTCGTCAGGCGCGCGGCGCTCGATCTGCGGAACAACCTAAAGAACAGTTCGTACGGAAACGTGAGCGTGATGCGGGTCGAGACGAGTCAAGCTCTTGCCGAAGCCTTCAAGGTTCTCGAGTCCCCCGACTTGCGCGCGCAGTTTGGCGCCGAAAACGCATGGGATCTGCTCGAGCTGGTCCTGTGGCAGTATTTCGGGAAGTCGGTTCAAGCGAGCACGATCAACCGAATGGCCGGCAGCGGACGCGAAATTATTCGGTGGCTTTCGGAACCGTACGTCCTCAAGAAGCAACGGACGGATTTCGAAACGCTGCTCTTCCGCATCGCCGAGCCGGCCGAGGAATGGATCTCGAGCGACGAAGGTATGCGC
>JBAUMX010000208.1:0-2330 GCA_049578945.1 Candidatus Cybelea sp.
GCAAACAACGGCGAGCCGCAGCGGCCGCTCGTGCGCGTCGCTTCGGGGGGCGAACTCTCGCGCGTACTCTTGTCACTCGTCGTCGTACTCGCCGGCGCGCGCGACGCACGAAGCGCGCTGGTTTTCGACGAGATCGATGCCGGCATCGGGGGTGTTACCGCCACGGCGGTCGGCGTTCGTATCGGGCAGCTCGCCCGGCGGGGGCAGGTCGTGTGCGTCACGCATCTCGCGCAACTCGCGACGTGGGCCGATCGACACTACGTTCTCGACAAGATTGAAACGAAGAAGGACACCACCATCGTCGTCCGCGCGATAAAGAATGCGAAGGAACGCGAAGCCGAGATCGCGCGGATGCTCTCGGGCGAATCGCACGACGTTGCGCTGCGACACGCTCGCGCCTTGCTCGCGAAGAGCTCTTAGTAGCAGTAACGAGCCGCTAAGGTATCTGGTGGATCTTGAGAACGTTCGTGCCGCCCGAGCCGACCGGCATACCGGTCGTAAACGCGATCAAGTCCCCCGAGTGCACCAAGCCTTCGCGCACCATGTGGCGCTCGGTCATGTAGAGTAAGACGTCCATCGAGGAATAAGAGTCGATCAGCAGCGCTTCGGTGCCCCAGAGCAGCGCGAGACGACGCGCAACGTACGGCTCGGGCGTGAGCGCGACGATTCGTGCTTGAGGCCGAAAGGCGGCGATATGGTGCGCGGTGTTCCCGGTGGTGGTACCGGTGACGATGTAGGGAATCTTTAACTCCGCGCTCGCGCGGGTCGCAGCTTCGGCGATCGACGACGCGATCGTCGGTTCGAAGTTCTCCAGACGGCGATCGCGTAGCGCGGCGTGAGGATAGTGTTGCTCGACTTCGCGTGCGATCTCCGCCATCGTACGAACCGCTTCGGTCGGATACGCGCCGATTGCCGTTTCAGCCGAGAGCATTGCGGCATCGGTGCCGTCGAGAATCGCGTTGGCGACGTCGGTCGCCTCGGCCCGCGTCGGGCGCGGCGATGCGATCATCGACTCGAGCATTTGCGTCGCCGTAACGACCGGTTTGCTGGCGCGATTGCATTTGGCGATGATCGTTTTCTGAATGATGGGAACGGTCTCGATCGGAACCTCGATGCCAAGGTCGCCGCGCGCGACCATAATGCCATCGGCGGCCGCGATGATGCTGTCGAGTTCCGTCAGAGCCTCGTGCTTCTCGATCTTTGCGATGACGGGAACGCGCTTCTTGCGCTCCGCGATGAACGCTTTGGCGCGCTCGACGTCTTCAGCCGAGCGGACGAAGGAGAGCGCGACGTAGTCTACGCCGTGCTCCAGGCCGAATGCCAAGTACTCGAAATCACGCGACGTGACCGATGGAATATTTAACGAACCGTCAGAGTAGTTGATGCCCGCCGCGGAGCGCAGGTTTCCGCCAAACTCGACGGTCGTTTCAATTTCGGTCGCACTCTTACCGACGACGAGCAGCGCAATCTGTCCGTCCTGAAGGTAGAGCCGCTTGCCGATCGCGACGTCGGAGGGCAGGTCGCGATAGGTCGTGCTCACTCGCTCGGCCGTGCCGGCAACCGGCTCGGAGCTGATGACAAATCGCGCACCGCGTTCGAGGCGGACCGACGATATGCCATCGGCGAGCAAGCCGGTCCGCACTTTCGGACCCGGCAGATCTTGCAGGATCGCGGTGTGAATGCCGAGCTCGGCGGAGATCTTGCGAGCGGAAACGATCACTCGGCCGTGCTCTTCCGGCGTGCCGTGCGAAAAGTTTAAGCGCAGGACGTTAGCCCCCGAGATAAAGAGCGAGCGTAAAATCGCCGGGTCCTCAGAGGCCGGTCCGACGGTCGCAACGATCTTCGTGCGCTTTTCTAAAATCTGTTCCATTTCACGTTTGCCTTGTGCGGCGCCGACGGCAGGCTCCTGCGCGCTTCTAAGCGCACTTAACCCTTCGCGTGAAGTTCGAGCGCGATCCCCGCGACCGCCGCTATCCCGAGCGGTTGACGGGCAGCTTCCTAGTCTCGCTGCTTTTACATGCATTGCTTGCGGCGCTGCTCTTCTCTGTGCTCGCGAGCTCGTCGCAGCAGGGCGCGACGGAGAACGTTTCGGGCGGCGAGATCATCACCATTGCGCGCACCTCGCCGATCGTCGTTGCAAATCAACCGTCAGCCGTTCGCGCGGCCGCCCCCGTTCCGCACGTGCCGGTAATCGCGCCGCTCCATCACGCTCCCTTAGTCCAGCCGCAGACGCAGCGCTTGCCGGTGAATCGTCACGAGCTCGCGGTGCCGGCGCCGACGGCCCCGCCCAATCCTCGTCCGATTCCGCAACAAACGCCCCAGCCCAACCC
>JBAUMX010000209.1:0-1955 GCA_049578945.1 Candidatus Cybelea sp.
GGCGATCGCAGTTCCAGCGCAGCGACGACTCGCGCATCGCGCAAATGCGCCGCGCAGCGCGCGACCAGCGCGACGCCATCTACCCCTCGCACGCGACGGCGGCCGGCAGTCGTAGGAATAGGCACGAGCAGCGCGCCCTTCTGCACCAGACATGCGACCATTTCGCCGAGCGCCTCGGCCACGTCGCGGCGCCCATCTTTGAGCGCCAGAACGGCCGCGCGCAGGCTGCCCTCGTAGGCGCCGAAAGCGGTCACGCAAAGCGTCGGAAGCCGCACGCGGATCGGCTCGGCGTGCGGCGTACAAGCGTCGCAAAGACCGGCACCAAGCGCGTTACAGCCCGCGCACTGCGGCGGAAAGACGAGGTCGAGCAGTTGGCGCCACGGCACGCCATTCGATCACGACGACCTGAAAGCGTCGCTAGTGTACGGATGAAGGTGAGGCTCGATCGTCGCGCGCGACGAGTACTCCGGAAAGATTGCTTCCCGGCTCGACGGTGTAGTTGCTTCCAACAACGGTATCGCGCAGCTTTGCCCCGGCGCCGATCGCCGAGTTCTCCCAGCAGATCATTCGCTCGAGCAGTGCGCCTGCATCGACTCGTACGCCGTCGTCCAAAATGGTTGGCCCTACGATCGAAACGCCCGGGCCGACGCGCACCGAGGCTCCGATGCGCACCGGACCTTCGATCCGCGCGTCGCCGGCAACCGACGCCGTTGGATCGATTCCGTTCGGGGTCGTCTGCGGAATACGCAGAACCCCGCGCACGACGTCGAAGCTGGCGCGGCGATACTCGCGCGGAGTTCCGATGTCCGCCCAGTACGCTCCTTGCGCGTCAAATCCGTAGAACGGCTCTCCGGCGGCTTGCAGTGAAGGAAAGACCTGATTTCCGAAATCGTAGAACTCGCCGGCGGGAATATGCTCGAATATCGCGGGCGAGAAAACGTAAACGCCGGTATTCGCGAGCTTGCTGCGCTCGGTACCCTTTGCCGGCTTCTCTTGAAAACCGACGATCTTTCCACGCTCGTCGAGAACGACGACCCCATATTGATCGACCTCTTCGCATTCGACCAAACCGATCGTTGCAACCGCAGCGCGCTCGCGATGAAACGCAATTACCTGATCGAGCCGCATATCCGTGACTTCGTCGCAGCCGATGACGACGAACGGCTCGTCGCCGAAGAAGCTCTCTACGTTTTTCACGCCGCCCGCGCTGCCGAGCAGCTCCGGCTCGTACGAGTAGTTGAGGTTCACTCCGTAGCGAGAACCGTCGCCCAGCGCCGCCACGATCGCATCGGCGAGATAGTGCACGTTGATGACGACCTCATCGAAGCCATACTGGCGAAGATAGCGCAGCAGGTTCGCCGCATTCGGCACACCGGCGATCGGCACGAGCGGTTTCGGTACGAGTTTCGTGAGGGGGTAGAGCCGCGTCGAAAGGCCACCGGCCAAGATCATCGCTTTCACAGCCCGACCGCCCGTGTTCGCGCCCCGGGAAAGCCGAGTTCCTCGAGCGCGACGAGCCAGACGAAGCGCGGCAGCGCGAGCTGACGCCGCCAGCGCGACGGCTCTCTCAGCAAGCGGTAGAGCCACTCGAGACCGAAGCGCCGCACCAACTGCGGTGCTCTTTCGATTCGACCGGCGATGACGTCGAACGAACCACCGACGCCGATTCCCGCACCGCACCCCGTTTCGCGCAGGTGTTGCGCGAGCCAATACTCTTGGCGCGGCGATCCTAAACCGGCCAAGAGCAAGCGCGCGCCGCTGCGCGCGATCGTCTCGACGACCGATTGCGTTTGCTCGTCGCGAAAGTATCCGTCGTGAGTACCCGCGACGCGCAACCCCGGAAATCGCGACGCCAGTCTCGCAGCGGCGGCCTCGGCGACTCCCTGCGCGCCTCCCAAGAAATAGACCGGCAAGCCCGTCGTCGCCGCACCGGCGCAGAGCCGTTCGATCAGCTC
>JBAUMX010000210.1:0-4843 GCA_049578945.1 Candidatus Cybelea sp.
CGGCCGGCATCGCGGGCGGCGTCGAGAGCGGCACTCCCGGCATGTTCTCGTGGCCGGTTACCGGAACGATTACCTCGCCGTTCGGTTGGCGCTCCAATCCCTTTGGCGGCGGTCCGGAGTTCCACCAAGGTCTCGACATCGCCGCCCCGATGGGTACTACGGTCACCGCCGCAGCGGGCGGAACCGTCATCATGGCCCAGTGGTACGGCGGTTACGGCAACTACATCCTCATCGATCACGGCGCCGGCTTCTCGACGGGTTACGGACACCTCTCGGCAATGTACGTCTCGTCCGGCCAGTCGGTCCAACGGGGTCAGGCGATCGGAGCGGTCGGCTCGACCGGGCAGTCAACCGGGCCGCACCTCCATTTTGAGGTACGGATTGCGGGCAAACCTGTTGACCCCGCGCCCCGGCTCCATTAAGACTTAACGAGTAATCTCGAAGCCGAGCAACTCGTAGCCCGTCCAAGCGGGTATTGATAGAGGACAGATGAGCCGTTCTTTCCGCGTCCTTTCCACCGCCATACTCGTGGTCGCGCTCGCCGCGTCGGCCGCGCTCTTTATCAGTTACCGCTGGGGCCCGCACGCGCGCCAGTCCGTGCTCGAGGTCGCCACCACCGGCGACTTGCGCGATCTCTTTGGGTCGAACGAGCCAGAGGACTCGATGCTCGTCAATATCGCGCTCCGCAAACTCGAAAGCGATTTCTACAAGCCGATCGACCCGCAGACGCCGCTCGCCGGCGAGAGCGCGGGTCTGCGTACATTATTGAACGCAAAGCGCGTCGACAACGCCGCCCTGCCGGGCGCGACGGCGCAAGGGGATCCGCTGCTCGACGGCGAGCGCGCCGGTAACTTGCTGGCGTTCGCGCAACAGCATTATGCCACCGACGTCGGACCGAGCGGGCGCGAAGATCTCACCGATGCGGCACTGCGCGGCATCATGAACTCCGTGCACGATCCGTACACCGTTTATCTCTCACCGCGCGAGATACAAGGGCTGAACGAATCGCTCTCGGGCGGCAACTTCGGCGGCATCGGCGTCTACATCGGTCAGCTCAAAGACGGGCGCATCGTGCTGCAGCCGATCGAGTCGCTGCCGGCCGCGCGCGCCGGAATGAAACCGGGCGAGATCGTCGACACGGTCGACGGTAAGTCGGTCCGCGGCATGAGCATCGACCGCGTCGAGGAACTGATTCGAGGCGAAGTCGGAACCGCCGTGCACGTGCGCGGGCATGCATACACCGCGCCTTCAGGCGAGCAGACGTTTACAATCGTTCGCGAAATCATCCACGTGCCGTCGGTGCACGCGAAGATGGAGCACGGAATCGATTATATCCGCCTCTCGGAGTTCGGCACGACGTCGGCCGACGAGATTCACAAAGCCCTGCTCGAGGGAAAGGCGCACGGCGCGCGGGGATACATTCTCGATCTGCGTTATAACGGCGGCGGACGGGTCGACGCTGCGGTCCAAATCTCGAGCTTCTTCATCCCGCAGGGCAAGATCGTTTCGACGATCACCCGCGATGGCCGGCAGATCGACCAAGAAGCGCTCGGCGACGACATCGGTGGGCTTCGGCCGCTCGTCGTCTTGGTGAACAAGTACACGGCCAGCGCGTCGGAGATTACGGCGGGCGCGCTGCAGGATTACCGGCTGGCAACGCTGATCGGAACGCGAACCTATGGCAAGGGCGTCGTCCAGACGATTTTCAACATGCCCAACGATGGGGCGCTCAAGATCACGACCGCACGCTACCTGACCCCGGCTGGGCGGGACATCCAGCACCACGGCATCGAACCCGACATCTTCATCGATCAGGACGCCAACCCAGCCCTGATCGACACCCCCGCCGATAAGCAGCTCGCCGCCGCCAAGGCACGTTTACAAACCGCGATACGTTAATTTGGAGATTATGAAACGCTTCTTCTCCCTTCTCCTGGCCGCCGCACTGAGCGGCGCGCTGCTCCAGCTCCCGGCCGCCTCGGCCGCCCAATCGCAGCTCTCGTCCGTCGACGCCGGGGAGATCGCGACCAGCTACGGGTACCTGACCGACAACTTCTATAAGAAGGTCGACCCGCAAGTCGTGCTCGACTCGATTCGCACGCAGCTTCTCGCGGCGATGCGTACGGCGGGAGTCAAAAACGCGGCGCTTCCCGTCGTCCACGCAAGCGACGCATCGACGAGCAATATTCACTCGATCGACCGTGAGGTCGAGGAAGCGGGACTGGAGTCGAAGTCGAAGTTTTCGCTGCACCAACTGACGTACATTGCACTCGACGGTATGATGAAGTCGGTCAACGATCGCTACACCGTCTTCATGACGCCCAAGGACTTCGCAGGGCTCAATCAGGGTCTCGACGGCGGCGACTTCGGTGGAACCGGAATCGTAATTCAGCTCGACGACAAAACGAAGTACATCTCGGTCGAGAACGTCGTCCCGGACGGTCCCGCCGATAAAGCCGGAATCGAGCAAGACGATCTCATCACGACGATCGACGGCGCGTCGACGAAGGGGATGAACCTCAATTCCGCCAGCGGCAAGCTGCGCGGCAAAGAAGGCACCAAGGTGCAGCTGACCGTCGAGCGCGACGGCGCGGCGCTCGCGGCCCCGATCATGATTACTCGCGCCAAAATTCATCAGCTCAGCGTCTACGAGAAGATGCTCCCCGGCAAGATCGGCTACGTCGCGCTGACCGTTTTTGGCCGCGAGACGGGCGACGAGCTCAATGCAGCGCTGAACCGTTTGAATCAGCAGGGCGCGCGTGCATTGATTCTCGATCTGCGCGATAACGGCGGCGGCTATCTCGAAGCGGCCGTGGCGGTGAGCTCTAAGTTTATTTCGAGCGGACCGATCGTTTCGGTGGAGTCGCGCGCCTCGAACATCACCACCCTCGACGCCGACGACACGGCGATCACTCCGCTACCGCTCGTCGTTCTGGTGAACGGCTACACGGCGTCGGCATCCGAGATCACTTCGGGTGCGATCCAAGACAGCAGCGTCGGAACGATCATGGGAACCAAGACGTTCGGCAAGGGTGTCGTGCAGACGATCATTCCGCTCCCCGACAAGAGCGCGATCAAGGTCACGACGGCGCGTTATCTGACGCCCCGCAACCGCGATATCAACCACCTCGGGATCACGCCCGACGTGATGGTGGTCGAGAACAAACATCCGCAGTTCGGCCAGCCGACCAAAGACGAGCAGCTGACGCGCGCGATTCAGTACCTAGACGATAAGCTCGCGCATCTGAGCCAGGAGAATAACTCCTAGCCCGGAGGCTTCGCAGCGATTAGTAGTTGCTTATCGCTACCGACCGCGGATACTTTACGCCGTCGGTAATGGTTTGTAGCAGCCTCATGCCGCCGGGGCTGTAAACCGTTACCGAGCCGCCGCCGTAGTTTGCCACGTAGAGTTTACCGTCGGGATCGACAGCCATGCTGAGAGGGACGTCGATGCCTTCGGTGATCTTTCGAAGCGGTATTGTCGCGCCGCGCGCGTAAACGCTAATCCAGCCGTGACGGAAGCCCCGATCGGTCACCGGAACGTTCGCCACGTAAAGGCGACCCGCTGCGTCGACGGCGAGGGTCTCCGGCGCGCGAACGCCTTTATGAATTTTCCGAACCTCGGAGCCGCTTGGGGAATAAACCGTGACCGTATCGCGGCCGCCGCCCAGGTATCCCAGACACGAGAAGCAGTTTGCGACGAAAAGATCACCAGCCGCGCTCAATGCGAACGCAATCGGCCCCTTTACATTCGAATGAACTTCGCGTATAAATTTCGGCTTACCCGGGGTTCCGGGCCCGAATACGGTCACGCCGTGCGGCTGTCCGATATATAAATCTCCGTTTGGTCCGGAGAGCAGCGAGCTCGGCCCCGCTCCTGTATCCCTGCGAATCGTATGCCAAAGCCGCTGACCTTGGGGTGGGTAAACAAACACGCTAGCACCGCCGGCGATGTAAAGGAAGCCCTCGTTGTCGACCGCGATCGAGGGAACGCCCTCGCCATTGAAGCTGCGCAGAACGTTCGCGGTGCCTGAGGCGTATTCAACGATCGTTCCAGCGTCGATCGCGCCACAAAGCACGTACAAATCGCCGGTTGGATCGAATGTCAGCTGGTCGGCACAGTAGTAGTGCTTGAATTTTCGAAACGGCTTCGATGTGCCGAAAACGTAAACGGTAATCGACGAGTCGTTTCCCACGTAGAGGTACGGCTTCGACCGGTTCGAGAGGTTGTCACTTTGACTGAAGCTTGCGGCCGCGGGAGCAGCCCCGCTCGGCGTTACGCCTTGAGCGGAGCACGCTGTCACCATCAGGCCGGCCAAGAATGAAATCACTAAGGGATGGACGTGCATTCCGAACCCTCCCCCGGCTATTCTACTAAGATTTCTTACGCTCCGTCGAGGTCTCGCGCTTGCGCGCCGGCGTCGCGTCCATCCGTCCGCTTACTGCCAGCTAAAGACGGCGAGCCCGTCGCCCGTAGCGTTCTTCCAGTTTTGCCGGTATCGAACTTTTGTGGCGCGCCGCTCGACATACGACGAGCCGTCGCCTCCGCCGCCGCCCCCATCCGATGGGTATCCGCGCAGGCACGGCTTACCCATCGTCTTATTTCTTCCGCGAAGTTGAAGCCTTGCGCTTGCGTGCCGGTTTTGGCTTCCCGTCTTCGGGGGTCGCGCTCACCACGGCCGGTTCCTTTTCCACTTTGGTCGGCTTGCGGGGGCGCCGTGTCTTTGACTCGGCGGCCGGAAGCGCGAGCGCGCTCGCACTCCCCTCGAGATCACCCGCGGCCGCGGCACGCGTTGTTCGACGCCGGCGTGCCGGCTTCGTCCGCTTCAGCTCTTCCTCGGGC
>JBAUMX010000211.1:0-4530 GCA_049578945.1 Candidatus Cybelea sp.
CGGTGACACCGGCATCGAACTCGAGCACGGTCGCATCCGCAAACGTCTTGAACCCGAACGACCGAACTCGCGCTAGTTTCATTTTAAGAGCGTTGCACCTTGCGCTACGCTCTGGCGTTGCGCGATCGAAATCAACGCCGCTTGCGCGGCGGCTTGCTGCGCGGCCTTCTTCGAGAAGCCCTCGCCGCGCCCGAGGATCTTGCCTTTGACGCTGACGCGCGACTTGAACGCCGGCCGCTGGGGCGATCCGCCGCTCGTCTCGCGGTAGACGGGAGTGCCGGCGAAATGTTCTTGCGTGTAATGCTGCAAGCGAGTTTTGGCATCGAGCAGCGCGTCGGAGGAATGGTCGAGTTGCTCGATGTGCTGCGAGACGACGAAACGCAGTGCCCGCTCGAGCCCGAAACGAAGGTAGAGCGCGCCGACAAAGGCTTCGAACGCGTCGGCAAGCACGGATGTGTTATCGTTCCCACCGGCCGTCTGCATTCCGGCCCCGAGCCGCGTCAACACGCCAAATCCGAGACGCCGTGCCGTCTGCGCGAGCTGCGCGTCGTTTACGATTGCGGCCTTGCGCAGCGTGAGCAAACCTTCGGGCTCGTCCGCGAAGTTCTCGAAAAGCCAGCCGGCCGAGATGCAACCGAGGACGGAATCCCCGAGGAACTCCATCCGGTCGTTCGAGGCGCCGCCATGCTCCTTAGCATAGCTTTGGTGGACGAAGGCTCGCTCGAAGTCACTCGCGTCGGCGATTCGACGAACGCCCGCAAGTCGAAGCAGGGCGCGCAGACGCCCCCGATACTTCTCGCCGCTCATCTTAGTGAACCGTCACTATTACGTGGATCTAACCTTGCTGAAAACGAGCACGCTGTTGTGGCCGCCGAAGCCGAACGAGTTCGAGAGTGCGATGTGGATCGGCGCTTGACGCGCTACGTTGGGAACGTAGTCGAGGGTGCAGTCGGGATCGGGAAATTCGTAGTTCGTCGTCGGCGGCATAAGGTCGTGGGCGACCGCTAGGGCAGTGGCGACGCCTTCAATTCCGCCGGCCGCGCCGAGCGCGTGACCGTGCATCGACTTGGTCGAGCTAACGCCGATTTTGTATGCGTGCTCGCCAAAGGTTTTTTCGATAGCCTTCGATTCGGCGGGATCACCCACCGGCGTCGAAGTCCCGTGCGCGTTGATATAGTCGACATCGCCGGGCCCGATCCCGGCGCTCGCAAACGCGCGCGCAAAAGCCAATCTCACGCCGTTACCGTCCGGGTCGGGTGCGACGAGATCGTAAGCGTCGGAAGACTGTCCGTAACCGAGCATCTCGCAGTAGATCGAAGCTCCGCGCGCGCGGGCGTGTTCGTACTCCTCGAGCACGAGAATGCCCGCACCCTCCCCAAGGACGAAACCGTCGCGTTCGCGATCGAATGGGCGGCTTGCGCGGGTCGGATCGTCGTTACGCGTGGAGAGCGCCCGCATCGAGCAAAATCCACCGATTGCCAGCGGTGAGACGGTCGCCTCGCTTCCGCCGCTGATCATCGCGATCGCGTCGCCGTACGCCACAGCGTTGTAGGCAGTGCAGATGGCGTCGTTACCGCTGGCGCAGGCGCTCGCGGCCGCGAAAAACGGCCCCTGAAAGCCGTGCGCCATCGAAATGTGCGCCGGAGCAGCGTTGGCCATCAGCATCGGAATGAAGAAGGGCGTGACTTTCGCCCAGGTTCCGTTTTCGTTGGCTTTGTCGGAGTTCAGCCAAAAGGTGATGATGCCGCCGATACCGGTGCCGATCACGCCGCCGACACGCTTCTTGAACTCTGCGTCGTCGGGCAACTTGGCGTCTTCGATTGCTTCGCGCGCGGCTACGAAGGCGAACTGCGTGAACCGGTCCATTCGGCGGGCCTCTTTGCGCCCGATCAGCTGTTCTGGGTAGAAGTCTTTGACTTCACCGGCAATCCGCGCGTCGAAATCGCTCGCGTCGAAGGCAGTGATGGGAGCGATACCCGACTCCCCAGCGGTCAGACGCCTCCAGAACTCATCGCGGGTGTTGCCGACGGGGGTAACCGCCCCTAGCCCCGTTACGACGACGCGTCGGCGGCCAGGCGGCTGTATACTCGAAACGCTCAAAACTTCAGCAAGTTACGGCGGCCTCCGCACGCATCCCCGCCGCGATAAAATGGGCGGGGTCGGCGCGGGTGCTTGCGCGGGCACCGGGTCGCTGGCTATAATCAGGGGCTGTCTGCCAATAGGGTGTGGGGCATTACTTGTTTATCCTGAGCGAAGCGCTCAGGCGCGGAGTCGAAGGGCCGAAGGGACGTTATGAAGCGGACGTATCAGCCGCACAATCGCCGTCGCAAGCGCGTGCACGGCTTTCTGGAACGAATGCAAAGCAAGCAGGGACGTAAGGTCCTTGCGCGCCGGCGGAAGAAGGGGCGTCATCGCCTCACCGTGTGATGCGCCGCTTCGCGAGCCTGAGCCGTCAAGCGGACTTTGCTCGCTTGCGCCGGCAAGGGAGGCGTGCTTCGTCCAAGAGTCTCGTCATTTATCGCAGTGATTCGCTTCCCGGCGATCCTTCGTCGCTGGTCGGCATAACGGTCAGCAAGTCGATCGGAAAGGCCGTGATCCGCAATAAGGTGCGCCGCCGGCTGGCGGCGATCGTGCACGGAGCGCTCGCAGAGCGGCGCGCGATGCGTCTGCTCCTCGTAGCACGACCGTTGGCGGCCCTGGCACCGTTCGCCGAACTGCAGGCCGAGGTAGCCTCGGCACTCAGCGGGCGGCAGTAGGCCGATGCGACTGCTATTGGTCGGGCTAATCCGGCTCTATCAACTCCTTATCTCGCCGCTCCTTCCGCGCGCCTGCCGATTCTATCCGAGTTGCTCCCAATACGCGGTCGTCGCGTTGTCCGAGCACGGCGTTCTGCGGGGCTGCTGGCTCGCCGCCAACCGGCTCGCTCGCTGCCATCCGTGGCATCCCGGCGGTGTCGACCTCGTGCCGGAGCGTTTGGGAACCAAAGGAACGAGTACGTGCACGTAATCCTCGCCACGTCCTGGCTCGACCTGATCGTCAATCCGCTCTTTGCGCTCGTTTCGTGGATTGACAAGGCGATCGGAAATTTCGGCTGGAGTCTCGTAATTCTCGCGGCGATCATACGCCTGATCTTCTGGCCGCTGAATACGGCCCAGTTCAAGGCCTTTCTCTCGATGCAGAAGGTCGCGCCGCAGCTCAAACGCCTGCAAGAGCGCTATAAGGACGACCGTCAGAAGCTCCAGCTGGAAACGATGGCGCTCTATAAGGAGTACAAAGTCAATCCGTTCGCCGGCTGCTGGCCGATGCTGGTGCAATATCCGGTCATCATCAGCGTCTACTACGTCGTCATGAATCACCGGGCGATCTTCGAGAACCAGAGCTGGCTCTGGATCGGCAGCGCGATCACACACGCGGTAAGCGCCCCGATGCTCTTTGGCGTTCCCATTTTCGCCGTGAGCCTTGCGCACGCGGATCTGGTACTGATCTTACTGTACGCGCTTTCGATGTATCTGAGCGTGCGGTACGTCAGCATGCCGGCGACAGATCCGCAGCAGGCCCAGACTCAGCGCATGATGGCGGTGATATCGCCTGTGATGCTCGGCTTTCTCGGTTGGAAGTATCACTGGCCTTCAGCGATGGTGTTATACTGGTTTGCCTATAATATGTTTACGATGGCGCAGCAGTTCTACATGCTGCGCCGCTATCATCAGCCGCTGGCGTTGATCGACAGCGAGCACGCGATCACGGAGAGCGTTGGCGGAAGCGACGCATCGGCGACGGCGCTCGCCGCAAAGCCGTCGAGCGGGAACGGCGTCGCAAAACAGAAGCCGGCGCGATCCGGGCGATCGAAGAGACGCAATAGAAGGGGTACATAAGGTTCTCCGCATGCTTTACGAAGACGATTTCGAGTTTGAGGAACAGCCCACGGACATCCGCGATCGGACAATTGGAGGGAAGCCGGGTGGCGGCAAATCGGGCGGTCGCGGCGGCGGCACGCGCAGGCGCGAGCCGCACCGCACTCATTCCAGCGTCCGCGAGCGCACCGAACTGCCCGAGGATGCGAAACCCGCGCGCGATCTGCTGCAGGAGATCCTCGGAAAAATGGGCGTTCGTGAAGTCGACATCTCGTATGTCAGCCGGGCTGAGGGTGAGTATCTCGAGATCAACGGGCCGCACTTAGGAATGCTGATCGGGCGCCACGGGAATACGCTCGAAGCTCTGAACCTCATTTTCAACAACTCGTTTAACGCAGGGGTTCGCGCCAACCGCCGCTACTACACCATCGACGCCGAGGGATATCGCGCCCATCGCGCGGATCAGCTCAAGAATCTCGCGCTCGCGACGCTCGAACGCTGCGTTCGTGAGGGCAAGCCCCAAAGGCTCGAGCCGATGCTTCCCTCGGAACGCAAGATCGTTCACCTCGCACTCGCGACCTCCGAGGCGGTGCGCACCGAATCCGAGGGCGAGGAGCCCGAGCGGTACGTGGTCATCCATCCCCGTTGAACTTTCGTTCGACGGGGACCCCTTGCC
>JBAUMX010000212.1:0-16050 GCA_049578945.1 Candidatus Cybelea sp.
GCCATCGGGCGGCTGGTGCAAGAAATAATCCTTGCCCAGGACACTGGGAAATGCGGTAAAGGGACGTGGGGGTTGGTTGAAGTCGAAGGCGTCTTTTGCCGGCGAGTTTGCGCGCTTGTCGCTAGCCGCGAGCCGGCCCAAACCAAAGACGTCCTCGACGAACTTCAAGATGCTGCCGTGCTCGTAATGGACGTGCGAAACGCGGCCCTTCTTTGCGTATGGCGAGATGATCAGCATTGGAAGGCGCATGCCGAGCCCGTCGTAGTCGAGATATGCCGGCGGTTCGGGGTCGTACCAGCCGCCGTAGTCGTCCCAAAAGATGAATATCGCGGTCGAATCCCAGTACTTCGACTCTCCGATTGCATTCACTACCGACGTAACCCACTGCGGGCCCGTCTTGGAGCCGGAGCCGGCGTGGTCCGAGTTAGTCCAGGTCGGCGTCACCCAACTAACGGATCGCAAGTTACCGCTCGAGACGTCGGTGAGGAACTTCGAAGGCGGAGAGATGACGTCTTTGCTCCAGTCGGCGCCGTAGAAAATATGTTTGATGGCTTGATAGGCGCTCCAGATCCAGGGAGATCCCGAATAGGAGACGGCATAGAACGCCCACGAGATTCCGGCCTTGTCGAGCTCGTCGCCCAGAGTCGTGGGATTCCAGCAGACGACCTCGTAGCCGGCCGGAACCTGGCGCTGCTGACCGACCATGCTGACCATGTCGCCGGATCCGCCCGGACAACCCCACGCGCCACCCGGAAAGTTTACCGCCTGTTTGGCCTGACCGGAGATGATGTACTGATGCGAGATGAAGCTGCTTGCATCGAAGTTCGATGCATACATTTGATCGGCTAGCACGTATTGCTTGGCCATGTCGAAGTACGGCTTGCTCTCGGTGTGTGGAACGTAACCGTACTGCGGGTGTGCGTATGGGCAGCGGCCGCTGTAACAGCTGGTATACTCGTTGTTAAAGCCGTTCATCTGGCAGTCCGTGCCGGGGATGCTGCCGGTGCCGTTGCAGGCGGCTTCGAAGCCATACGAATCGTGCTCGAGATCCCATGACGTTTCTAACGGAATCGGCTGGAGGGCGATCTTATCACCCGAGCTGTCGTAGCCGTACTTGGCGGTCGTAGCGCCCGGGAAGCCGTAGAACAAGTTGTTAAAAGAACGGTTCTCTTGAACGACGATGACGACGTGCTGAATCTTGCCCCCCGAGACGCGATGATGCGCGCTTTGAGCCGGAGGCGCGCCTCCCGGTTCCGACGGCGTGACGACGCCGCCAGTGGCATTGCAAGCTGCGAGGCCGAGCGCAAAGGCCGCGATCGGCAACGGCCGGCTTAAGAGTCGATTCAAGCGCACGGGTGCTCCTCCTTATTCCGCGTGCCGCGGATAGTGGTTTGGAATCATTGCGTGTCGGGCCAGCGATAATCGATCGGCTGATGCATGAAATATTCTTTGCCGAGCACCGTCTGGATCGGTTTGAAGGGCCGCGGCGCCTTCTTGAAGTTGAAGCAATCCTTCTCGATCGAAGTCGCGCGCGTATCGCTCGCGGATAGGCGCGGTAGACCGAACTGGTCCTCGACGAACTTGAGAATGCTGCCATGCTCGTAGTGGACGTGTGAGACGAACCCTTTCTTCGCAAACGGTGAAACGACGATCATCGGAATTCGCAGGCCCAATCCGTCGTAATCCACGTAAGCGGGCGCTTCGGGGTCATACCATCCGCCGTAGTCGTCCCAGAAGATGACGATTGCGGTCGAGCTCCAGTACTGCGACTGGCCGATCGCATTGACCAGCGATGCAACCCATGCCGGACCCTTATTCGAACCACAGCCGGCGTGATCGGAGTTTTCGCAGGTCGGCGTGACCCAGCTTATCTGACGGAGCTTGCCGTTGGAGACGTCGCTGAAGAAATTGGTCTGTGGAGAGATGACGTCGTTCTTCCAATCGGAGCCATAATAGACGTACTCGTTGGCTTGGTATGCGCTCCAGAGCCCACCGTCGCCGTTGATCGCCCCCGTGTAGAAGCCCCAGCTCACGCCGGCAGCATCTGCTTCTTGACCGAGCGTCGTGTCGGTGTAGCACGCTTGCCGGTAGCCTTCGGGAACCTGCCGCTTCTGTCCGACGATCTGAATCAGGTCGCCGGAACCACCCTCGCAGCCCCAAGCCCCAAAAGGAAAGTTTACCGACGACTGGGCCTGCCCGGCGATGATGTACTGATGCGAGATAAAGCTGCTCGCATCGAAGTTCGACGCGTACATTTGATCCGCCACCACGTACTGTTTGCCCATGTCGAAGTATGGCTTGGTTTCGGAGTGCGGCACGTAGCTGTATGGCGGGTTTGCGTTCGGGCACTGCGGCTCGCCACGGCGACCGCAATCGACGAACTCCTGATCGAAGCCGTTCATCTGACAGTTGGTCCCGGGAATACTCCCGCTGCCATTGCAGGCTTGGAAGAACGAGGTCGAGCTGTGATCGAGATCCCAGGTCGTTTCGAGGCCGATCGGCTGCAGCGCGATCTTCTGACCCGACGTGTTGTAGCCGTACGTCTGCGTCGTGGCGCCGGGAAAACCGTAGAGTAGATTGTTGAAAGAACGATTCTCTTGCACGATGATGACGACGTGCTGGATTTTACTCTTCGAGCGGCGATGCACTCGATGCAGCGGTAGCTGCGTTTGCGCAAGCGGATGGTATGAGAGCGGCGCCTCCGGCGCCGCGCCGTTGAGCGCGCCGCCACCGTTACACGCAGCGAGCACCAGCAGAAAAGCCACGAGCATAACCGACCGGCTTGAGGGCTGGCTGCGAGGCATTCGCGTCTCCTTTATAGCAGGGTATCCGCCGCTACGTTACGACTAGTTACTAAAAAGTCCCATCATTAAACAATGACATGCATCATCTTTTGCCGATGAACGTCATGCGCACGCACGTGCCTCCCGAAGTATCGATCGTGAGCTTACCTGCAACCGCTTGGATGATTCGTAAGCCGAACCCCCGACCCGGTAATGGCCGGCGCTCGATAAACGACCCGCTGTCGGAAACACTCACCGAGAGTCTTCCCTGGCGGTCGAGTCGCGCATGCAGTTCAAGATAGCACTCCGTTGCGCTCGAAGTGCGGACGTAGGCGTGCTCGACAATATTGGCGAGCGCTTCCCCCGCGGCCGTCGTCACGTCGTCGAGCGACTCTCCCTCGAATTCCAGCGCCCGTAAGAAGGCGGCCAGGGCGTGGCGGACGAGCGCGACGTATTGCGACTGTGCGGGACACCGCAGTTTGAGCTGCGACGCATGTGCCATCACCGGTTCACGCACTCGGCAAGATAGGCCCGCGCCTCACCGTCCTCGCGAAAGATCTTAAACGCGCCGGCGAGTCCGGCGTACTGGACCAGACGCGCGAACTGCGGCGTCCGAATCACCAGCGCGACTGGAAGCTGCCGGTACTGCGCGTCGGCGCAGAATCGGAGCAGCTCCGTCAACGCGATCGAATCTGCGTACGTTACCTCCGCGAGGTCGAGCAGAACGGCCCGCGCGTCGGTGGCGGTTAAGGCGGATTGAATCTCGCTCTTCCGGCTTATTTCCAGCTCACCGCCCAAGCGAATGACCGTGATTGGATCGCTGTGATTCACGCAATCCTCCGCAATGCGTTTGGGTTGGCTTCGGAGAGGCGAACGGTCAGAATCGCGACGTCATCGGCCACGCTCCGTTTATGGAAGATCGCGTCGCGAATGGCCTCAGCGGATTCGCTACTCGGGCTGTGTGCTGCTACCTCCGCCGCTTCGAGCAATGCTGCTTCACCCTGCGCGAGATCTCGCGAGTGCTCGATGAGACCGTCGGTATAGAGCACGATCATCGCGCCGGGCGCGGTCTGCACGCGATCGGTCCGGTACTCGGTCGCCGGCGCAACGCCCAGTGGGAGCGACCCGAACTCTAAGAGCCGGGCGCCGCGGCCCGGTTCCACGATCACCGGCGGTGGATGGCCTGCCGCAGCGAACGCGAACTCCCCGGACCGAATATCGATAACGGCGGAGACCGCCGTAATGATCGGCGATCTGCCGCGCAGGAGCTCGCGGTTGGCGTGCTCGAGGACGCGGGCCGGCGTAGCATCGAGAAGCGCGAAGCTAATCAACAGCTGCCGAGCTTTGCTCATCGCGAGAACGGCGTCAACGCCGTGGCCGGTGACGTCGCCGATTGCGAGAAAGATGCGGTCGTCGGGTAACTGCAGCACGTCGTACCAGTCGCCGCCAACCTTGGCCTCTTCCGTAGCCGGGACGTAGGTCGCGCTGAAGCTCACCGCGGAAAGCGTCGGAAAGACCCGCTGCAGAAATGCCTCCTGCAGCGTGTCGGCGATGCGTCGTTCCGCCTCGTATGCGGCGCGCGCCTCCGCCGACCTTCGTCGCGCCTGCTCCGAATCCGCGCGCTGCCGCTCGAGCCGCTCGCCCAGACGGTACTGCTGAATGGCGAAGAGGATCGCGGCCAGGACCACGGCTGTGACGGCAGCCGCCGAAAACACGGCGACGAAGCCGGTCGCGTTCTGTGCGCGTTCGTCGGCCATCAACTCTCGGCGCGCCAGCCACCCATCGATCGTTCCCACGTCGGCGCGGAAGCGATCCATCAGGGCCTTCCCGTGCAGTTGAAGATGCCGATTCGTCCGCTTATGCGCCAACACCGGGGCCGCGATAGTCTGGATCCAGCGCCCATTCACCTTGATCGCGTCGTTGAGTGCCGGCCGGGCTTCGTGTAAGTCCCGCTCGACGACGGTTTGAAGCTTGGCAAACGAACGCGGCAGCGCGGCCCGCCCTTCATAGTACGGACCGAGCAGAATCTTTTGGCGCGCCGTCGCGTAACCGCGTATGCCGGTCTCCTCATCGAGCTGCTCCTTGATGACGTCGGCAGCAACGATGCGAGCCTCGCGCAAGCTGTGCGCGCTACGGAACGATTCGCCGACCATCTTTCGCAAGAGCATGCCCCCGACGACGAGCAAGACGACGAGGACCACGAACAACCCTAGCGTCAGCACGAGCGGCGCGTGGGTTCGAGAACTCATGCCAGCCAGTTATTTACTGCGCGGAACGGGGTCCTCCCCTCAATGGCCCAGATGCCAGCCGTGCTCCGCGCAACGATACGGCTTCAGTCCCGTCGCGGTCTTAGGTATAGCGTGCTCCGCCGCTTTCTTCGTCTCGAAAGCAGCCTTCGGCGCGCCGTTGCCCTTGTAACACGAGCGCGGGCCACCGATCTTTCGCGCACTCATTCCTCGCCGTCGAAGTAATCGAGCGGATCCGAGCGCACGATGCGACGGCCCTCCGGGGCTCGAACGCCCCATTTTCCGCTGTCGGGATAGTACGCCGACTCGCCGATCGGATTGTCGGCAACGACGTAGATGACCAGCGGTTCGGATCCGTCGTTGAAAAACTGATGCGCTTCACCCGGCTTGAAGATGCAGGCATCGCCGGCGACAACGGGCGTTGTTCCGTCGTCGTGCCGCAGGGTGCCGCTGCCGGAGATGACGTGGTAAAACTCCCACTGCGAGCTATGCGAATGGTAGGGATACGGCGCTTTTCCGGGTGGAATCCGGAGAATCTCGACGTCAAAGGGATGCCGCTCGAGCAAATCGGTCGAGTCACGTTTTCGCCCAAGCGCTTCGGAGACTTGGATTCCTTCGCCCGCGAACGTTCCTTTTGGCGAGGACCACGTAACCGGTTGCAACTGGTTCGTGTTCACTTTTTTCACTCTTTGGGGTTCTTCGTTCTCCCGCGTCAGGCTTGCCCGCCGCGATACCGCGATCGACCTTCGCCCTTCGACGGAGCCTGCCTGAGCGAGCGCGGCGAGTCGAAGGGCCCAGGGTGACAATGATGACGATCGCCCCTTCGACTGTGCTCGCTTTGCTCGCTTCGCTCAGGGTGACAAGGATGGGTAAGGCGCACGAGGGTCTGACCAAAGGAGTAGGCGGGCGACGGCTTAACCCCTAGCTCTCTACTTTGCTATCGGAGGACTCAGTCGTGAAATTTGCTACAGCCTCAACCGCGGCAATCGCCGGTTGCGCGGCGGCCGTGCTTGCGGGATGCTCGGGCGCATCGCATGGAACGGCGGCGCTCCCGACATCAGTCGCGTCAGAATCTCGCGCGAATCCCCTTCGCGGCGTCGTGCTAGCGACCGGCGTCGACACGCGCTTCAGCGGGCCGGCCAGCATTCTCTCGAGACTCGCGCATCATCATCGCGCGAAAGTCGAAAAGGATCTCTTCGTCTCAGACGAAGGCTCAAACGTCTTCGAGCTCAAGAACGGTACGTATAACGAAGCCGGCGATATCACTTCGGGGGTCAGCGGCTCAGACGGCGTGTTCGTCGATAAGAAGGGAAACGTTTACGTCGCCAACGTCACGGGCCCGACCGTAACCGAGTATAAGAAGGGCCATGGCTCGCCGATCTGCACCTATTCGTCCGGCCTCGTCGACCCGATCAACGTGACGGTGGACGACTCGGGAAATGTCTTCGTAGCGGATTTCAACAAATTGCAGGATCCGGGTTTTGTCGACGAATTCGGGCAATGCGGCAAGACCATCAAGAAGCAATTTGACGTCAGCAGCGGGCCGGAGGGTGTCGCCGTCGATAAGAGCGGCGATCTCTTTGTTTCGTACTTCGGCGCGCAAGGAGGCAACTTCGAAGAGTTCAAGGCGGGCTCGAGCTCGCCGACGCCGCTCGGCATAAGCGTCACTTCGCCCGCCGGGCTGATACTCGACAAAAAGAGCGATCTCATCCTTGACGATCAGGAAGGCAACCTCTTTGTCAGCGCCCCGCCCTACACGTCGTTGACCACCCTGGCAAGCAATCTAGATGATCCATTCCATTGCTCGCTCAACCAGAAAGAGAACCTGCTCTTCAATGCCAACCACGGCTCGGGGACGGTCACCGTCTACAGTTACCCCTCCGGAACGCTCGAGACGACGATTGACAGCAGCAACGGCATCGACGGCGCGGAAGGCGTCGGCGAATCTCCGGACGCGATCTTCTAATTACTGAAAGCTGTGGATGGCGAGGGTACGGGTGATGCCCTCGTCATCGAAGCTCCAAATCTTTTTGGCGAGCATGTCGATGCAGCCGCTCTCCTTTTGCAGCGTACCCTCGACGATGAGCGTCGAGGAGGAGCGAATTGGACGGCGGTAGGTTTCGTAGACGTCGGGACGCACGATCACGTTGACGATACCGGTTTCATCTTCGAGCGTCAAAAAGACGAAGCCCTTGGCGGTGCCGGGCCGCTGGCGCGTGATAACGAGACCGCCGACGCGGCACGCGCCATTGCGGGGAACCTTCGGAAGTTCGGCGGCCGGAACGACGTGTTGCGCGGCGAGCAGCTCGCGGAAGTGCTCCATCACCTGGCCCGACGGCGTGACGCCGGTCGCCCATAGATCGAAGGCGACGAGTTTTTTCGGGGCCGGCGCTTTGAGCTCGATGGCGGGTTCGTCTACATCCATGAGGGCTCCGAGCTCTCCACGCGCTTCGCGTTCGTCGAGCCCGCGCAGCGCCCACATCGCCCCGGGGCGCGACGCGTACCATGGCGCGAAGGCGCCGGCAATCGCGAGATTCTCGAGCGTTTCGCGCTCGAGACGCGTGCGCCGCGCAAAGGCGAGCACGTCGTCGAAGGGCCCCTGGGCGATCGCCGATTCCAAGCGCTTGCGTTGAACTTCGCCCAGGCCGCGCACCAGATGGAATCCTAAGCGCAGCGCACCGCCGTGCTCGACATGCGACCAATACTCGCTCGCATTGACTTCAATCGGCTCGATCGTGACGCCATGGCGCCGGGCATCGTTGACCAGCACTTCGGTTGAGTAAAACCCCATCGGCTGCACGTTGAGTATCGCAGCGGCAAAGACCGCGGGGAGGTGGCACTTTAGGTAGGCCGATGCGTAGGCCAAAAGCGCGAAACTGGCGGCATGGGACTCGGGAAAGCCGTAATCGGCAAACCCCTCGAGCATGTGGAAGAGCTGCTCGGCGGCGTCGCGGCCGATGCCGTTGGCTACCATGCCGTTGACGAGCTTTGCATGCATCGCTTCCATGCGCTCGCGCGAACGCTTATGCCCCATCGCGCGGCGGAGCTGATCGGCCTCTCCGGGCGAGAAGCCGGCCGCCTCGATCGCCAATCGCATCCCCTGCTCTTGAAAGAGCGGTACGCCGAGGGTTCGTTCCAACACGGATTTGAGCTTGGGGTGCGGATACGTCACCGGCTCGAGCCCCGAGCGCCGGCGCAAAAACGGATGGATCATTTGTCCTTGAATCGGGCCCGGCCGAATGATCGCAACCTGCATAACGATGTCGTAAAAACAGACCGGCTTTAAACGGGGCAGCATCGATTGCTGCGCGCGGGATTCGATCTGAAAGACGCCGATCGTATCGGCGCGCTGCATCATGGCATAGGTCTCTTTATCGTCGGCCGGGATCGTGTGCAGCGCGAGATCGCACCCGACCCCTTCGTCCCTCGACGGAGCCTGTCCTGAGCGAAGTCGAAGGGCTGGGAGCCACGGGTCGGCACGAGCCACGCATCGCCGGTAGATCGTGAAGGCCTCCCGCAGCAGGGAGAGCATTCCTAACCCAAGCAGGTCGATCTTGATCAGACCCAATTCTTGCAGATCGTCCTTATCCCACTGCACGACCGTACGATCGCGCATCGTCGCCCACTCCACCGGCGCCACGCGCACCAGCGGATCGCGCGTGATGAGTATCCCGCCCGAATGAATTCCCAAATGGCGTGGAAAGTTCGCGATCCGGCGGCAGAGCGCGAAGAGCATCTGGGGCCCGGTGTCGGGCAGCGATTCGCGCGCGTCGAACTCGCGCGCAATCGCTTCGACCTGCTCCAGCGCCAGGCCGAGCACCTTACCGACGTCGCGGATCGCAGAGCGCGTTCGATAGCTGATCACCTCGGCAACCATCGCCGCGTTCGCGCGGCCGTAGCGCTTGTAAACGTACTGGATGACACGTTCGCGATCTTGATGCGCGAAGTCGATGTCAATGTCGGGAATTTCGCGCCGCTCTTCGGACATGAATCGCTCGAAGAGCAGGTTCATCGCGATCGGATCGACCGCCGTGATGCCGAGCGCGTAACAGACGGCCGAGTTCGCCGCGGAGCCTCGTCCTTGACAGAGCACGCCGAGCTCGACGGCCTCGCGCACGATATCCCAAACGATCAAAAAGTAGCCGGCCAAATCCAGCTTCGCAATCAATCCGAGCTCGTACTCGAGCTGCCGCTCGACGTTGCTTGGGAGCGGCATCGAGTAACGTTTCGCGGCGCCCTCGTAGACCAGCTGTCGCAGGTGACGCTGGGGCGAGCTTCCCTCCGGCACCGGAAAGAGCGGAAATTGTCCGGCCAAACGTTCGAGCCGGAATCGGCACCGCCGCGCGATTGCGACGCTTGCGGCGATAGCGTCGGAATATTGGGCGAAGAGCCGCCGCATTGCAGCAGGCGATTTCAAGTGGAACTCGGCATTGGGACGCAGCGCATTGGCGGCTCGCGCGGCCTGCAGAGTCGTACCGTCGCGCACGCAGACAAGAACGTCGGCCACGAGCGCGTCTTCTTTTCGAGCGTATGCGACCGCGTTGGTCGCGACATATGGTATCGTGCACTCGCGCGCGAGCGCGACCAGCCGCATGTTGCGGCGCGTCTCTTGCGACGTGAGATGCTGCGCCAGCTCGAGGTAGAAACGCCCGGGAAAGATCGCGCATAGGGCATGCGCTTCGCGCGCTGCCGCTTTCAAGCCGTCGCGCTCTAGCGCGCGTTCGACGCGACCGGCCGGACCACCGGAGAGCGCGATCAAACCATCGCTGCGTCCTCCGAAATCTTCCAAGCGTAAGCGCGCGTCGCCCTTGCTGCCGCGCATCTGCGCACACGAAATCAGCTCGCAGAGATTCGCGTAGCCAGCCGCGCTTTCGGCCAAAAGCACGATGTGCGAACCGTCTTCAAAGGTGAGCTCGCTGCCAACGATCCCTTCGACGCCACGTAGACGCGCGTGCGCCGAGAAGCGCACCATCCCGTAAAGACCGTCGCGATCGGTCAGTGCGACCGCCGCCAGGCCGAGATCGGCCGCGGTCTCGATCAGCTCTTCGGGATGCGAACCTCCCTGCAAAAAGCTGAAGTTCGACCATGCATGCAGCTCGGCATATTCACCGCTCATAGAAGGCTGAAACCGCCGCAGTCTCGGCGAAATAGAAGCGGCCATCCGTTAAACCGTGGAGGAGGAGCGACGTATGACGTTCGCGCAAACCGCCCGCCGTGCTGTAGCTGCTTGTACGATCGCGGTCCTTGCTGCCTGCGGCCAATCGCCGCCCACCCCGAATACCGTTCCACCCGCTCAAAGTGATTCGACGCCCTTGGCACACGCCGGCTGTCCGTCGAAACGCTGCATCATCGTCGGATCCGAGAGCGGATATAAAGGCAAGCCCGCCCCTGCGGTGCTTTTTTTTGGCCGGAGCGCTAACGGCAACGCTTCGCCGGTGGGCGAGATCAGCGGATCCAAGACGATGCTCGGGCCTATTCCCGCGGGGCTCGCCATGGATTCGCACGGCAATATCTACGTCGCCAATATCACAGCCGACTCCACGATCACGGTCTATGCGGCCGGCGCCGAAGGAAACGTCGCGCCGATTCGGACGATCGCCGGCACGAAGACGCTGTTGAACCACCCGGCCGGCATTGCAATCGACTCGCAAGCCGAGCTGTATGTCGCGAATCAAACCAACCTCAATAGCCGCATCACCATCTACGCATCTAATGCAAACGGGGACGTGGCACCGATCCGCACTATCGGCGGCAAGAAGACGGGATTGAATTATCCGTGGGGTCTCGCGTTCGACTCGCAGTCGAACCTGTACGTCGGCAATCAAGCCAACCCCGGCTCGGTCACGGTCTACGCTCCAAATGCGAATGGAAACGCGGCGCCGCTGCGGACCATTGCGGGCTCGGCGACGAAGCTGGCGGAACCGGCGGGTCTCGCCGTAGACGCATTAGGCTACCTCTACGCCGTGGATACCCAAGGGTACCAAGCCGTGGTCATCTTCGCTCCCGGCTCGAACGGCAACGCGACGCCGACCTCGTACTTTACTCCCGTACAGCTTTATTCGTTCGGCATCGCTCTCGACAGACGCAACAATATGTACGTCACGAGCGTTGGTTACGACGACGCACCGTCGGTTGCGGCCTTCGCGGCGGGAACCAACGGCAACGAGGGACGCGTCCTTCGTACGATCATCGGCAAGAAGACGAAGCTGATCTTTCCCAAAGGCATTATCGTTAATTAACATCGCGCTTCAATCGTCGTCGGCGCCTACTCGAAGACGCCGCGCAGATACCAATGCGCACCTTGGCGATAGATACGCGCGAAGGTTCCGTCTTCAAGCACGACGTCGTACTCGTCACGTCCCTCTGCGGAGTTTGGCTTTTCGACTTTCCGTTCGGCGATGCGCCACGGGCCCACGCATTGCCGCACCGCTTGCCGATCGACGATCGCCGGCTCGCCGGCGCGTAGCTGCACCGCCACCTCGCGCACTTCGAGCAATCGAAGCTGAGGCACCACCCTTTGACTATGGCTCTCCGAGCCTTCGTTCGGGGCAACAACGGCGTCGCCGGCGGCAGCATCAGAGAGTTTGAAAGGCTCGTAGACGAAGCGCTCTTCGAGCAAGTGCGAGTCGCGCGTCCGAGCGCGAGCGACCTTCGCGCCGAGTGCCGCTTCTAAGCGGGCAATCGTCACCGCGACGCGTTGCGGATCGAGATCGCCAGCGCAAAAAAGTGCCTGTGCTTCTCCTCCTTCCTCGAGTTGCCGCGCCTGAAGGCGCAGCCCGACGATGGCGGCGGCAAACGTCGTCCCTTCAAGCTTGGCCCGCAGCATCTCGAATAGCGTGCGCTCGTGAGCCGTCGGCAGCGCGAGGGGAAGATCGAACTCGCACGCATCGGCATCTTCCAGTTCGATTGCCAGCGCAAGGGCACCGGCGCGCTTTCCGCAACGTTCGAGATCGGCGCAAACGTTCGCAAGCAGCATGCGCAGCGCGAAGAAAACCTGCGCCTCGTCGGTAGCGCGACCTTCGCCGAAAATCGAAGCTTCGATTGCAACGGCGTGCCCGCGCGGCACGAAGGGACGCCGATCGATGCCACGCGCAAGCTCGTGCCAGCCGGCTGCCGATGCGCCAAAGCGCCGCACGAAGGGACCGTGCGGCAATCGAGCGAGATCGCCGAGGCGCTCGATGCCTAGCAACCGGAGACGCTCGACGATCGCCGGATCGATTTCGAGCAACGCGAGCGGCAGCGGCGCAAGCAGCGCACGTTCCATGCCGGGCTCACAGATGGTCGCGTCGGCAACGTGCGCGGCGGCTCGCGCGGCGATCTTATTCGGCCCGGCTCCAATTCGCACGACGCGCTCGAAGCCCGCCAGCACGATGCGAACCTGCTCGATATGCACTCGCACGCTGCCGGCAATGCCGTGCATGTCGAGGAAAGCGAGACCGGGACGGACATCGTCGACGAGCGGCGAGACGGCATCGAGCGCGTCGAGCATCTCCTCCCAAAGCGCCCTTCCCTGCCCGTCATCCCGACCGGCAATCTCAACACAAAGCAGCATCGCATGCCCCTTCACGTTCCACTCGTACGCGAACCGTGCGTCCGGCCGCCATTTGTTTATGTTTGCGCACGTCGATGCAGAGCTCGAAGCCGACGATGGCGCCCCAAAGCCCGCGCTGACCGTGCACAAGAATTCGCTCGCGTTCGCAATGCAACCGCACTCCCGCTACAACGCTCAGTGCGGCGTCCGCGTGAGTCGCCGGTACGATCAGGAGCACGCCGCTGCGATGCGCGAGCTTTGCCAACCGCTCCCAGACCGCATCGCGCAAGGAGACGGCCGGCATCAACACCACCCGGCAGATCCGCGAGCGTAACAGAATATCGGCCGCCCGAGCCGTCGCGAGCGCTTTGCGAGCCGGCACGACCAAGACGCGCTCGAGGCGGGCACCCGCTTCGGCGAGTGCCGGCGGATAGAGGCTGCCGTCGTCAAGAATCGCGACCAAACTCCGGCGAGTCATTCCCGCCACGAGGCCGGCCGCGAGGCTCCAGCCGCCTCCCTCGAGCGTCGCAACGGCGCCGGCCGGGAAGCCACCACCGAGCAAGCGATCGAGCTCAGGAATGGCGCTTGGGAGAATCCGCTCGACGGGTAGGGCCGGAGAAGATTTTGCGCTTAGGCTGGCCTTAAGAAATTCGAAGCGCCGAAGCTTCTCTCCGTTGGGGTCAGAGGGGGTCGAAAGTGCCGCCAACGCCGCCATGGGAGAACCATGCTATCGAACATATGTTCGATTGTCAAGGCGAACCCTGGGGCTTTTCCAGCCGCCGGTTCTCCTCTTCGAAAATTTGCACCAGCCGGTTCGGATCGCAGGGGCGTTCGAGCAGCGACTCGGGGTCCCACTCGCTGCGATTCGCGTTGAAAAGTCGCCGCCGTAGACATGGATCGCTCCGGTGAGCCGCCCGATCGGATTGGTCACGGAATGGATGATGTCGCGTCCGAGCGGCACGGCATCTTTGTCGCAGAGCGACTTCGCCCCGGCCGCCTCAACCTTGCGAAACTCTCCCGGCAGCCGTCGCCAGAAGACGTTGTCCTCACGCCCCGAGTAGATGCCGATCACTGCCCACATGTCGTGATTGTGCGGAAAGATGGTCATCTTCGGCGCCCAGATGACGTTCAAGACGGTCAGCTCGGATGAGTGATAGAGACGCTGGATTTGCGCACGATCGGGTTGACCGAGTGCTTTGAGAACCCCGGAAGGCTCGCTGACGGCTCGCGCCACGACTTCGCGCACCGCCGCCGGCGAACGATCTTGCGTCATTGCGGCGCGGCAATCGGCTACGAATTCCTCGAGATCGAACATGCGGGATCTCCTCCCGAGAGGCGGTTCGTCCGGCGGCGAACTGCCTCCTTACTCGGAGAGACCCTCGCGTCCGTGCGGTGAGGTGAGATCCATCAGCGGGCCGATCGGTACGATCCGAGTCGGGTTGATATCGTCGTGCGTGAAGTAATAGTGGCGCTTGATTTGGTCGAAGTCAACGGTTTCGGCGACGCCGTCGATTTGATAGAGGTCGCGTAGATAACCGTACAGGTTCGGGTAATCGACGATCCGGCGAAGATTGCACTTGAAGTGGCCGTAGTAGACCGGATCGAACCGGACGAGCGTCACGAAGAAACGCCAGTCGGTTTCAACGGGCGCAGCTCCGAAGAGATAGCGCCGGTATGCCAAGCGCTCCTCCATCGCATCGATCGTGGTGAAGACGCCGTACGCGGCGTGTTCGTAGACGGCTTGCGACGTCGCAAAACCGGCGCGATAGACGCCGTTGTTGAAGGTTTCGTAAAGAAACTCGTTGAGCTCGTCGATCTCGGCGCGTTGGTTGCGTGGATACAGATCGAGCTCCGGTTTTGTAGCGACCGCATCGAACTCGACTTCGAACATGCGCATGATGTCGTCGTCGTTGTTGCTGACGATGCGCTTGCGCTCTTTATCCCAGAGCACGGGCACGGTGACGCGCCCGCGATAGCCGGGCTCGCTGGCAAAATAGGCTTCGCTCAAAAAAGCCCACGCATTGACCGGGTCGGGTTCGCCGCGGGTGAAACGCCAGCCGCGCTCGTCGCGAATCGGATCGACGACCGTCATCCCAATCGCTTCTTCAAGCCCTTTGAGCTTGCGGACGATGACGGTACGGGATGCCCACGGACACGCGAGCGAAACGTAAAGGTGATAGCGGCCGGCCGTGACCGGATACTCCGAGCTGCCGTCGGCTCGCACCCAGTCGTAAAATGCGTCAGCCTGTCGCGCGAAGCTGCCGTCGGTCGTCTGCTCTTCGGGGAACTGTGCTTTAGTTGCCATGCAATCAGGATACCCGCAATTTAATGCGTTTGAGGCAGATAGTTAAGGCCGGCGGTTTCGAGGATCTTTCGTCCCTCACCGGTGAGAATGAATGCGGCAAAGGCGCGCGCGGCGTCCGGGTGCGGAGCCGCTTTCATGACGGCAAGCGTATAGGCGATGCGATTCGTCAGCGCGGCGTTGCCCGGGAGCGGAATGAAGGGTAGTTGCGCGCAATCGCTTCGGTCTGGTAGAAGAAACCGACGTCGACCTGTCCGGTGTCGACCCGCGCCAAGAGATCTTGTTCCGGAAAGATCTACGCCGGGCTGACCCTGGAACTCGATCCCGCGCTCGCGCAACGCCGATTTTACCGGACCCTCCATCGGCGTCACCAACGAGCCGGCGTAGAGGACGGTTACGACTTGCGACGCTGCCTGAGCCTGGAGCCCATTGAGCGAAGCCGCGAGCCCTAGGGTCGCGACGACGGCTGAAAATCGAGCGA
Organism: Candidatus Cybelea sp.; assembly: GCA_049578945.1. Taxonomy (GTDB): domain Bacteria; phylum Vulcanimicrobiota; class Vulcanimicrobiia; order Vulcanimicrobiales; family Vulcanimicrobiaceae; genus Cybelea. Next base: position 15,344 of record JBAUMX010000212.1, read on the forward strand.
TGCCGAGTTGATACAATAGCGTGTCCCCTCAGGACCCGGCCCGTCGTCGAAGACGTGGCCCAGATGTGAGTCGCATCGCTTACAACGCACCTCGATGCGCTGCATGCCGTGGCTGTAGTCATTCAACAGCCGAACGTTCTCCTGTTCCTCGGGCTGCGTGAAACTCGGCCAGCCGCAGTGCGACTCAAACTTCGAGCCGGCGGTAAAGAGCGGCTGACCGCACCCACCGCAGAGATAGGTTCCGTCATCGTTAACTTGCAGCAGCGAACCGGAGAAGGGCGCTTCGGTGCCGGCCTCACGTAGAATATGGTAGCGCTCCGGGCCAAGCTGAGCTTTCCACTCCTGCTCGCTCTTTTGGACCTCGGGAACGACGTCGTGTTTCATATCTCACTCCTTGCGCTCTCCATAACGAGCAGAGGCACCAAAGCGATGCGGGGAAGAATAGCTCCAATATGAAGCTGTTCTTCGAAATCGTGCTTTCGATTATCTTGCATCCGATCGCGATGATCTTAATGTGGATCAATCTGCTCGCGCGCGGCGATATGACCGCCTTCAAGAAGGTCGCATGGTTTGTCGTGAGCATTATCTGGGGGCTCGGGCCGATTCTCTACGTTCTAGTAGCAGAAGGCTCGCTGTGGTAGCGAGCCCTCTGGATTATATCGCCTAGGACGCTACGGCCTTGGCGGGTGCACCGAGCCGCTTACGGG
>JBAUMX010000213.1:0-31494 GCA_049578945.1 Candidatus Cybelea sp.
GTCCTGCCGCGCGGCGCTGCCGACGCAGGGGTTCTGGCGCCGATCTCCGGCAGCCGGCTGGGTGTCGCGCTCGCGGTCGCTGGGAATCCGCGTTATGGCCGAATCGACCCGGCGTACGCCGCCGAACACGCCGTCGTCGAAGCGATGCGCCGGATCGTAGCCGTCGGCGCTCGCCCGATCGGGCTCACCGACTGCCTAAACTTTGGAAACCCTCGCAAGCAAGATCAGTACGGCGCCTTCGTCGCAGCGATCGACGGACTCGCGCGCGCTGCAAGCGAGCTCGACCTGCCGTTCGTTTCCGGCAACGTGAGCCTCTACAACGAATCTTCGGACGGGCATGCGGTTCCGGCATCGGCAATCGTCGCGTGCATCGGCGCGCTCGACGACGTTGCAAACGCCGTCACGCCGGGTTTAAAAGAGGCGGGATCGACCCTGCTTTGGATCGGAAGCCGCGAGCTCGTCGTCGGCGGATCCGTCCTTGCCGAGCTGCTCGGCACCGAAGGCCCGTTGCCGGCGATCTCTTATAGCGGCGAACGAGCCGCCGTCGGAATCCTTCGGGATGCCGTCGCCCGCGGTCTGGTTCGTTCCTGTCGCGCGATCGCCGACGGCGGAATGCTCACCGCGCTGGCGCGCCTCGCCTTTGACGCGACGTTGCGCGGTCGTAAGGTCGGTGCCGAGATCGACTTCGGCAATCCCCTTTGCGAGAGCGGCGGATTCATCTGCGAGGTCAGCGATGCGAGCCAGATCGATCTCACCGGGGCGCTGCGTATCGGCGAAACGACTACTGGTTCGGAGCTCGTCGTCAACGGAATACGCTTCGAGATTTCGCGTTTGTACGAGATATGGTCACGCCCGCTCGCCGAACTCTATCCATGAGCGCTCGGATCGCCGTTGTGGTCTTCCCCGGTACCAACTCTGAAGACGAAACCGTCCGGCTGCTGCGCGACTGCGGCGGCGAGGCCGAGCTCGTTCACTGGTCGGAGCCGCAGCGACTAGCAGCGTACGATGCCTACGTGCTCTCCGGCGGCTTCGCGTACGAGGATCGCATTCGGGCCGGCGCGATCGCCGCGCACGATCGCATGCTGGACTTCGTGATTGACGGCGCGGCGGCTGGAAAGCTCGTTTTCGGAATCTGCAACGGAGCACAGATCTTGCTCGAGGCGGGGCTCGTACCCGGCACCGGCGACGTTCGAAAACCGACCGCCGCATTCGCCAAGAATGCGCCCGAGCCGCACTTCGTCTGCCGGCACGTCTACCTAAAGCTTGTCGTCGATCCGGCCCGCTGCGCGATCACTGCCGCGTTGCCCTCCGGAGCGCTGGTGCCGGCCTGGGCGGCACATGCCGAAGGGCGCCTCGCTGCCACCCCCGAGCACCTCGACGAGATCGTTGCCGGCGATCATCTCGCATTCGTCTACGCAAATGCGGACGGCAGCGTGAACGACGCGGCGGTTCCGAACGGGTCCGCGCTTGGCTGTGCGGGTTTGGCAAATCGCGCCGGAAACGTGCTTGCGATCATGCCTCACCCCGAACGCGACGGCTGGAACTTCAACCATCTCGACCGGCGCGACGGCGAGGACGTGCTCGCTCCGTCCGGCGGCGCATTGCTTTTCCGCAGCTTTGTCACGGCGCTTTCGTAGTGCGCGCGGTTGCGATCGGTTTGAAAATCCCCGACAACGCTGCTTACACTGCGTGCGTAGCGCTGCGCCGCTTGGGGGTCGACGTCGAGCGCATCGAGCGCAGCGAGATCTGGTTCTTTGACGAGAACGACGATGCGGTGCTCGAGCGGCGCATCCTCGACGACGAAACGATCTTCAACCCAAACAAGCACCGTCTGACGCTGCTCGACCAGCCCCTTCCTCGTTGCGGTGAGGTGTGGATCGAACCGCTCTCTCCGGCGTCGCGCGGCGCGGCGGCGGTTGCGTGGCGGCTTTTCGATGCGAACGGCAAATCGGTCGCGCGCGCGATTCTCGACGCGGCGATCGAGCGACTTTTGTGCAATCCGGCGATCGATCGTGCCGTGACCGGCAGCGATCGAAGCGACCGGGACATTCCAATCGCGAGCGAGTAGTAAGAATCGAATGGATCGACCGTATACGATTGCGACGCTGGGCTCGCATTCCGCGCTGCAGATTCTCAAAGGAGCCCACGACGAAGGATTTCGTACGCTGGCGATCTCGAATCGCGATACCGAGCGACTCTATCGCTCCTTTGCCTTCGTCGACGAGGTGATCGCGCTGAACGACTACTCGGAGTTCATGACGCAGATCGAGGAGCTCCAGAAGCGCAAGGTCATCATCGTCCCGCACGGCTCGTTCGTCGCCTACCTCTCGCTTGACGAACATAAAAAGATGACGATCCCCTACTTTGGAAACAAGGCAGTGCTCGATTGGGAGGCCAGCCGCGAACTGCAGCGCCAGTGGCTCTCGCGAGCCGGCCTCAAGCTGCCGCGCCAATTTCGCAGCAGTGCCGAGATCGACCGGCCGGTCATCGTCAAGCTGTACGGGGCCGCCGGCGGCAAAGGTTACATGTTTATTAGGGACACGCACGACTTCGAGGCGCGGGCCGCACATCTCAAGGAAGCCTACACGATTCAGGAATACATCATCGGGGTACCGCTCTACATCCATTACTTCTACTCCCCGCTGCAGCGCAAACTCGAGATCATGTCGATGGACCGCCGCTATGAGACCAACGTGGATTCGCTCGGCCGCATCCCCGCCGCCGCGCAGGAAGGCATGGACGTCAGCCCGTCCTACGTCGTCGTCGGAAACCAGCCGGTCTCTCTGCGCGAATCGATGCTTGCTGAGGCGCTTCGCATGGGCGACGACGTCGTCCGCGTCAGCCAAGAGATCTGCGGCCCCAAAGGGCTCTTCGGCGCGTTCTGCATCGAAACGATCATCACGCCCGACATTCAATTCTATGTCATGGAGATCTCGGCGCGCATCGTCGCCGGCACGAATCTTTTTATTGATGGTTCGCCCTACTCTTACCTCAACTACTCCGAGCCGATGTCGACGGGCCGGCGAATCGCCCGCGAGATCAAGAACGCCTTACTGACCAACAATCTGCACCTGGTGCTCGATGACTCGAGCGTTTCGTAGAGTCGCGGCGCTGGTTTTCGCCGCGATCGTCGCGGCCGGAGCACCGACCGTAGCGCTCGCCACGTTGGAGGTTGATCCGGCAGTGCTCTACGCGCAGATGAAGGCCGCCTACGCCAAGGGAGCGGCCGCAGGTTGGGATTTTCGCTCCGAAGAGATCTATCTCTCCACCATCTTCGACGCCGGGCGCGCCTACTCGCTGCAGTATCCCAACGACCCGGCCTACGACGAGCTGGCGACGCTCACGGTCCGGATCGGTTCGGGCCTTCATTATAATCCGCTGACCAATCACGACGGCACCGTGTGGTGGGTGCGCGAGGCGGCTGAGTGGGTCTCCAAGCACTCCGACGATCTTCAACTGCTCTCACAAGCGCAAAGCCTGCTGCAGCGCGTCAACTCCGAGGACGATCCGGCTGCACTTGCGCGCCTTGCCGATGCCGACGCTACCGCGAACGTCAAAAACTACCCAGGCGATATCGACGCGCTGCTAATTCAGACCGAAGCTCCGTGGCGCGCGTGGCTTTTGACCCAAAATCCGTCCTGGAGGTCGCTGGCAATCGCTCGCGCCGCAGCGCCGAACTTTCCGATCGCGCACTTGCCGACGAACTGGGGAAACGAGCTCGTGAACGTCGCCAGCAGCGCCTCGACCGAGCGCGGGTACACGGCCGCCGATGTCGCGAATGCGCAGACCTTCATCGCACGTCTCAAAGCGGTCGATCCGATCCGCGTAATCGTGACCGTCCAGGCGTTGCCGCACGACGTCTATCTCACGACTCTGGCGCCCGCCGACGAATATTTCGGCCCGCTGAACATGTCGATTCTCGAGATAGAGAATCGTCTCAAACATATCAACTTTATGCTCGATTACAACTACGGGAATAGCGAGAGCGATGACGGTGCGAACGTTGCGCACGCAATCGTGGACATGCAGAAGGTCTATCCGCGCGATCGTGATTTACCAATGCTGCTCTACTGGTGCTATACGACGCTGCAGCGCATGAGCGACGAGCAGGCGCGAACGACTGCGCGTTATATCAAGGCGATTCTCACGGTCGAGTACCAGGACAGCCCGCAGGCCCGAAAACTTCTCGGCACCTAGCGCATGGCACCGGTTCTCGCCGATCGCCTGCAGTTTGCCTTCACGGTGATGTTCCACTACCTTTTCCCAATCACGACGATGGGTCTCGCGCCGTTTGTCGCGGCGTACACGTGGAAGGCGGCGTTCAAGCGCGACGAGGAGGCGGCGCGGATCGCGCGTTTTCTGACGAAGATCTTTGCGATCAACTTCGCGGCCGGTGTCGTTACCGGGATCCCGATGGAGTTTCAGTTCGGCACGAACTGGGCCGCGTTCTCTCGGCGCGGCGGTTCGGTCGTGGGTCAGCCGCTGGCGATGGAAAGCGTCTTTGCCTTTTTTCTCGAGTCGGTCTTTTTAGGGGTACTGCTCTATCGCCGTCGCGGACTGCCCTCGCCGTTCGTCGCTTGGTCTGCGGTGCTCGTTTGCGCCGGATCGTGGCTTTCGGGATTCTTCGTTGTCGCTACCGAGGCGTGGATGCAGTACCCGGTCGGCTATCGCATCGCGCCGGACGGTACGATTCTTCTCGATGACATCTGGGCCGTGCTCACGTCGCATTTCCTTGGCTGGCAGTTCGTGCACGTTTTGACGGGGGCGCTGCTGGCCGGCGCGTTTCTGGTCGCGGGGATCGGCGCGTACTTCGTGCTTGCGCGGCGCGAGGAAACGATCGGACGGCGACTTACGCGCGCGGGCGCGATCGCGGGCTTGATCTTTGCAACCCTGGCGATCTTTCCGACCGGCGACGGCAACGGCCGAAACGTCACCGCCGCTCAGCCCGTCAAACTCGCTGCGATGGAGGGGCTCTTCGAATCGAGGCGCGGCGCGCCGCTCGCCATCATCGGCATGCCCGACGTCGCAAGCCGCCGTCTGATCGACCCGATCTTCGTACCCCGCTTCTTGAGTTTTCTCGCGTATGGAAACTTCGAGGCCAACGTGAAAGGCCTCAATACCTATCGGCGCGACCTGTGGCCCCCCGTCGAAGTCACCTATTACTCCTATCGCATCATGGTTGGTCTGGGCACGATCTTCGTTGCGGTGGGAGCCGCGGCGGTTCTGTTGCTGATGCTGGGCGGCCTTTGGCAGGCGCGTTGGCTGCTCTGGGTCCTGATGCTGATGATGCCGTTTCCATACATCGCAAACGAAGCCGGATGGGTCGTCGCGGAGGTCGGACGGCAGCCGTGGATCATCTACGGCCTGATGCGCACCAACGTGGCAAACTCTCCGACCGTCGGCAACGGCGAGACGATCTTCACGCTGATGGGCTTCGCGGGTATGTACTTTTTGCTCGGCGTGCTCGTCCTATACCTCGTTCTGCGCGAGATCGGATCCTTCGCCCTTCGAGAGGTGGGGGACGCGGCGTGAGCGTTGCCGGGTTTGTCGTCGTCGCGTTCATGTTGACCGTTTACGTCTTGCTCGACGGGTACGATCTGGGCGCCGCCGCGATCGTGCCGCTGATCGCGCGCAACGATCGCGAACGAGCCGCCGTGATGGCTGGAATCGGACCGTTCTGGAACGGTAACGAGGTTTGGCTCATCGCCGCCGCCGCCGCGCTTTTTGCGCTCTTTCCCTCGGCCTATGCGGCTTCATTTTCGGGGTTCTACCTGCCGTTTGTGATCGCGCTCTGGCTGCTGATGTTTCGCGGCATTGCAATGGAGTTGCGAAGCCATTTCGACTCGGAGCTATGGCATCAGTTTTGGGACGCGGCATTCTTTGCGTCGAGCGCGCTGCTAATCTTCGTCTTGGGGATCGCGCTCGGCAACCTGCTGCGCGGCCTTCCCCTCGACCGCGAAGGATACTTTCGCGGCACGTTCTCGTTGTTGCTCAATCCGTACTCGCTTATCGTCGGAGCCTTTTCCGTCGCGACGCTGGCAATTCACGGCGCGGCCTTTGCCGCGATGCGAATCGACGGGCCGCCCGGCGCACGCGCGATAATGCTAATAAAAAGGGGTTGGTGGCTCGTGCTGGCGCTCTACCTTGGCGTGACGGCTCTTACGTTCGCAATCCACGCACCGAGTCGCGTCTGGCTCGCGGCGTTGCCCCCGCTCTCGCTGATCGTGCTCGCCGCGACGGCATGGAACGCGCGTGCCGGCAACCCGGTCCGCGCCTTCGCGATGTCGTCGTGCTTTATCGCCACATTGCTGGTGGCTTGCGCGGGGACGCTCTTTCCGTACTTACTGCCGGCTTTCCCGGCCGGGACTGGGCGCGGCGGCATTTCGATCTTCGATGCGGCGCCTTCGGCGGTCGCATTGACCTGTGCGCTGATCGTCAACATTGCCGGTATCGTGATCGTCGGCATCTACAGCTCGATCGTCTGGCGGACAATGGCCGGCAAGGTTCGCGTCGAATGACGCCGCGGTGAGTACCGGGGGGGTCGCTCGCGCGCTCGCCGCCTACGATCGCTCGCGCCTGACGTTATGCTCGATCGGAAGCCATTCCGCGCTCGAGATCGCTTACGGCGCGCGCGTGCAAGGGCTGCGAAATTTAATCGTTACCGCGAAGGGCCGCGAGCGTACCTACAGCCGGTACTTTGCGGCACGCGAGAAGCCCGTTCCGCGCGGCTGCGTTGACGGAGTGGTCGAGCTGGGTTCGTTTCCCGATATTCTCAACGGCGGCGTGCAGGAGCGGCTGCTGCGCGAGAACGTGCTCTTCGTCCCGAACCGCTCGTTCGAAGTCTACTTGCGCCAAAAGTACGAGTACGATGAGATCGAACGGCGAATGCTGGTGCCGTTTTTCGGCAACCGCCGCCTGCTGAAAGCCGAGGAGCGGCCCTTCGACTCCGCTCAGGGTGAGAACGATCAGTACGCACTGCTGACCAAGGCCGGCATCCGGCATCCCGAGCGCTTCGCATCGCCCAGCGAGATCGACCGGCTGGTAATGGTGAAGGCGCCGCACGCTCGCGTCAGCTTCGAGCGCGGCTTTTTTTTAGCGTCATCGAGCCGAGAGTTTCGCGCCACCAGCGATCGGTTGATCGCGGAAGGCGCCTTGACTCCCGAAGGCCTGGCGACGGCACGCATTGAGGAGTACGCGCTCGGACCGTCGGTCAACTTCAACTTTTTTTACTCGCCGCTGCTCGGAGAGCTCGAGCTCTCGGGGACGGATACGCGACGCCAGACCAACCTCGAAGGTTTTCGCAATCTGCCCCCGGCGGGGCTCGACGCCGTTCGCGGCGTTGCGATGCGCTTGGAAGAAGCCGGGCACGTGGCGGTCACCGTTCTGGAGTCGATGCTGGAACCGGCCTTCGAGATGGGAGAGCGTTTCGTGACCGCTGCCCGCGAGCTGCAGCCGCCGGGCGTGATCGGTCCCTTCGCGCTTCAATGCATCGTGGCTGCCGGACCGCCCAAGGAGCTGGTCTGTTATGACGTTTCGCTGAGGATGCCCGGCTCGCCGGGGACGCGCTATACGCCCTACTCGGCCTATCGTTGGGGGCGTGACGTCTCTGTCGGCGAGCGTCTTGCCATGGAAGTCGTCATGGCGCGCGACACCGATCGGCTCGAGGATGTGTTGACATGAGGCAACCAAGACTCATCTGATGGAGGAAATATGACGGTCGATTCAGTGCAATCCCGCAACGGAGTAATTGCGTTTAAAGGAAGTCCGATGACGCTGCTCGGGCCGGCGCTGCGCGCGGGCGACCCGGCGCCGCAGTTTGCGTTGACGGCGAGCGATCTTTCGCCGGTCAACCTCGACATTCTCCTGGACGAGGGACAACGCGCCGCAATGCTCGTCGTCGTTCCCTCGCTCGACACGAGCGTCTGCTCGCTCGAATCACAAACATTCAATGCGCGCTTGAGCGAACTGCCGCCCGGCGTTCGAGCCTCCGTCGTCAGCATGGACTTGCCGTTTGCGCAAGCTCGCTGGTGCGGTGCGCAAGGCGACGTCAAGCTCGAGATGCTCTCCGACTATCGCGACCACAGCTTCGGATTGAACTACGGGCTGCTAATCGAAGAACTCGGACTGCTCGCGCGCGCGATCGTGGTGATCGGCAAGGACCGGATGGTCACCTACGTCCAGGTCGTTCCGGAGGTCGCGAACGAACCCGACTACGACGCAGCCTTGAAGGCGGCCGCCGCGGCAGCATAGAGGATCCGTGACCGAGACGGTCTTCATTCTCGATTTCGGCGCGCAGTATGGGCAACTGATCGCGCGCCGTACGCGTGAGCTTGGCGTCTACTGTGAGATTGTTCCGCACGATACGCCATGGAGCAGCCTCGCCGCGCGGGAGCCGTCGGCGCTGATTCTCTCGGGCGGTCCGGAGAGCGCGCTGGTGAACGGCGCGCCGGAAATGGATAAGGAAATCGCGGACTCCGGCCTGCCGATCCTAGGCATCTGCTACGGAATGCAGCTGCTGGCGCGAGAAATCGGGGCCGAGCTGGTCAAGCTCGAGCATGCCGAGTACGGTCCGAGCACGTTGGTGATCGGCGATCGAGAGACGCCGCTCTTCGATGGAGTCCCAGACGAATCGAGGGTTTGGATGTCGCACGGGGACTCGGTGGTTTCGCTGCCGCGCGGCTATCGCGCGCTCGCCTCCACTGCGCGCTGTCACGTCGCGGCGATGGGCGACGAGAAGAGGAAGATCTACGGCGTGCAGTTTCATCCCGAGGTCCTGCACACCGAGTACGGGCGAACGGTTCTTGAAAACTTCTTGGGAGAGGTCGCGGGCCTGCGGCGCGATTGGAAGATGGACTCGTTTCTCGATCGTTCGATCGACGAGATCCGCGCCCGCGTCGGCAGCGACAACGTGATATGCGCGCTCTCCGGAGGGGTGGATTCAGCGGTCGCGGCGACGCTCGTCGCGCGCGCCATCGGCGAGCAGCTGACTTGCATCTTCGTCGATCACGGCTTGTTGCGCAAAGGCGAGTCCGAGCAGGTGCTCGCGGCATTTCGCGGGCTGCTGGATCTCAACGTCGTCGCGGTCGACGCGCGCGAGCGATTTCTGCGCAGACTCGCAGGAGTGGAAGATCCCGAGCGCAAGCGCGTGATTATCGGGCACGAGTTCATCGACGTGTTCGAGCAGGAAGCCGCTAAGATTCCAGGCGTGAAGTATCTGGTGCAGGGTACGCTGTATCCCGACGTCATCGAGTCGAAGACGCCTGCCAGCAAGGCCGGTGAAAAAATCAAATCGCACCACAACGTTGGAGGACTGCCCGAAAAGATGGGTCTTTCGCTGATCGAGCCGCTGCGGGCGCTCTTTAAAGATGAAGTCCGCGAGCTCGGCCGCGCGCTGGGTTTGCCGGACGGCATCGTCGCGCGCCAGCCGTTCCCAGGTCCCGGTTTGGCGGTGCGAATCATCGGTGACGTCACGCCGGAGCGCTTGGAGACCGTGCGGGACGCCGACGCGATCGTGCGTGAAGAGATCGACGCGGCGGGACTGAATCCGCATCCGTGGCAATATTTTGCGGTGCTGACGCCGGTCAAGAGTGTCGGGGTGATGGGCGACGGGCGTACCTATGGAAACCTTGTGGCGGTTCGTGCAATCACAAGCGCGGACGGCATGACGGCCGACTGGGCACGGCTTCCCCACGAACTTCTCGAACGCATCTCCGCCCGGATCGTCAACGAAGTGCGCGGGGTCAACCGCATCGCCTACGACATCACGACCAAACCGCCGGCGACCGTCGAGTGGGAGTAGAAGATGCGCGCGCTGGTCGTCGGTAACGGCGCGCGCGAAGACGCGCTCTCCTGGCGGCTTGCGGAGTCGCCTTCATGTGAAGCGGTTTTCGCCGCTCCGGGCAACGCCGGGACCGCATCGCGCGGAGAAAACTGGGAGGTCTCGGCGACCGACGGCAAGACGCTCGTCGAACGTTGCGCCGCAAGCGGCATCGACCTCGCCGTTCTCGGGCCCGAGACGGCGATTGCGGCCGGTGTCGGCGACCGCCTTCGCGATGCCGGCATTACGGTCTTCGGTCCGAATCGTTCGGGTGGCCGGCTTGAATCGAGCAAGATCTTTGCGAAACGATTCATGGAGCGTCACGGAATTCCAACCGCGCGTGCCGCCATCGTACATTCGTTGGAAGCCGCGAATAAGGTGCTCGAGCAATGGAGCGGTCCGGTCGTCGTGAAAGCCGACGGTCTCGCCGCCGGCAAGGGCGTGATCGTGGCGCCCGACGTCGAAGCAGCGCACGCCGTTCTCGGCGATTGGTATCGGCACGGACGAGTTCCCGGAGGCGGCTCCGACGTGGTGCTCGAGGAGCGCCTTGAAGGGCGCGAGGTCAGCGTCTTCGCGCTCTGCGATGGACGGGCACTCGTGCCGATCGGCGCAGCCTGCGATTATAAGCGTGCCGGCGACGGTGACACCGGTCCGAACACCGGTGGCATGGGTGCGTACTCGCCGCCCGACGGATTTCCTGACGATCTCTACGACTCCGTCCGCGAACGCATCCTTGCGCCGTTGCTGCGCGGTCTTCTGGCCGAGGGCGAAGAGTACGTCGGCGTTATCTACTGTGGGCTGATGTGGACGGCGCAGGGTCCGTCCGTGATCGAGTTTAATGCGCGCTTCGGCGATCCTGAGACGCAGACGCTGCTTCCGCGCATCAATGGCGACTTCGCGCTGCTGCTCGATTCGGTCGCACGTGGCGCGATGGACCTCTCACTCGCGACGCTCTCGCACCAACATTGCGTCGGCGTCGTGTTGGCGACCGGTGAGTATCCGCGCACCAGCACGCCGCTTCGGGGATTGAACCCCGACGTTTCGCTCGAGGAAGGCTGCCGCGCTTTCTGGGGCGCTTCACAGCGCGTCGACGGCACGGTCAGCACTGCTGGCGGGCGCGTGTTAACGGTAACTGCGCTTGGCGGAGGGCTCCACGAGGCACGCTCGCGGGCCTACGACGCCGTCGCGCGACTCGCCGGGCGTCTGGGCACCGATGGACTAACCTACCGCACCGACATCGCCGCCGTGTCACCCTGAGCGCAGCGTTGCACCCCACCTTGTCATCCTGAGCGGAGTCGAAGGATGTGATCGACCCCACCGCAATTTTCTTACGCGCACAGCAAGCCTGGATCGAGCGCGCCGTTCCGCCCTACGAGTCGTTCCACATTGCGTGCGATCAGACGTTTCTAGCATCGCGCTGCGGTTCGGGCGACGTCGCGGCCTTCACGGTGCGCAATAGCGACGGCCGCACTTTCGCACAGAGCTTGCCGTCGAACGGCACCGCCGGCAAAGTGCTATTGCGCGGCGCGTACATAACCGGGCCCGCGGGAACGCCGCTCGGCTTCTATCGCGTGCTCGCGAACGGTTCCCCCCCGCCCTCACCGCCGCCGAATCTCGCGCCCGATCCGCTTCAAACGATTGCCACGGTGACCGCGAACTCGCACGCGTACGACATCGCGCTGGCCGGTGAGGAGAGCGTTGACGGCAGGCGAGCCTTTCATCTCAAGCTCCGCCCTCGGGCCGAGCCCGAGCGCTACCCGCTGCGCGACTTATGGGTCGAAGAGGCGAGCTTCCAAGTCGTCCAGCTGACATACGCGCGCCCGTACGACGAACGCGACACCTGGGCAACGGTCTCATATCGGTTTGCACCGATCGGACCGGCGAAGATTTGGGCAATCGTTCACATCGAGGCCAATGCGGTCACGCATGGACTGCTCTCCGCAAAAACCGAGCAGATCGCAGATGATCTGAGCGACATCAGTTTTCCGGTTACCGTCCCGGCACGGTACTTCGAGCCCTCTAGCTCGAGCGGCGATACTCCCTGAATGGACTCCCTGGCGCGTCGCCCATTCTACAAGCGACGGCTCGCTTGAACGGGCTTTGAGAGCGCCGCCTGCGCATGACGTAGACGGCTCCGAGTGTAACTCCACGCGCGGACGGAGGTTACTAAGGAACGTCATGGCTTATCGCTTTCAACCGCAAAACCAGTACGGCGGCCCAATCGCGCCGGCCGTTCCAACCCAGTCGCTGCTCGGCCAGGTGCTCGGCATTACCGCGCTCGGGCTTTGCGTCACCGCGTTGGCCGCCTGGGTCTCGCAAGGATTTGTAACGCCGGGCCTGGGGCTCATCGCAATGATCGGCGGATTCGTCCTGCTCATTTCTATCAATGCGACGCGTAAGAACGAAGCGCTTTCGCTGCTGTTGTTCTATGCATTCACGTTCCTGATGGGAATCGGCCTTGCGCCGGTCATTGGCCAGTACGTGCGTGCATTCGGACCCGACGTCGTGGTGAACGCGGCACTTACGACCGGACTTGGAATGTTCGCTCTCGCGGCGATCGTCTACGGTACGGGCCTCGATCTCCGCCGCTTTCAGGGCATCTTTTTCATCGCGCTGCTCGGTTTGGTCGTCGTCGGCATCGTCTCTATCTTCGTACGCTTCATTCATCCGGAAGTCTACGCATGGCTGACGTTGATCATCTTTTCGGGTTTGGTCTTGATCGACTTTGCTCGGATTCGCGCCGGCGGCGACGGCCTGACGGCGGTTCAGATGGCGACGAGCATCTACCTCGATGCGATCAATATCTTCCTTGCCTTGCTGCGAATCTTCGGAGGCCGGCGCTCCTAGCGGCTTGCTCGAGCCCTTTAAAGGGGCCAGGGCGACACGTTATAGGCTATAATGAACTAAGATGTGCGGGATAACGGGGGTCTTCGCACCAGGGCGCGACGCGGCTCGACTCGCGTTCTTTGCGCTATACGCCTTGCAGCACCGCGGACAGGAGTCCGCGGGCATCGCCGCGGCCGATGGCGGAACGATCCGCTCCCACAAAGAGATGGGCCTGCTCGGGGCGATCTTCGACGAGGAGATCCTGGCCGGGCTCAGCGGACACGTCGCAATCGGACACACCCGCTATTCGACGACCGGTTCCTCGATCGTCGTCAACGCGCAGCCCCTCCTGGAGCGGACCGAACTCGGCGACTTCGCGTTTGCGCATAACGGAAACCTGACCAATACCGACGAGCTGCGCCAGTCGCTGGCACCGACGACCCTGCTTCAGGCGAGCTCGGATTCTGAAGTCATGGCGAAGCTGATCGTCGAGTCGAAGGGCTCGATGCTCGATCGGATCAAGTCGGTGCTCGCCTCGGCCCGCGGAGCCTATTCGATCGTACTCTGCACGCAAGACGAGCTTTATGCATTTCGCGATCCGTGGGGTGTCCGGCCGCTCTGTCTCGGACGTCTCGCCGAGGGAGGCTACGTCGTCGCCTCAGAATCGTGCGCGCTCGGCACGATCGGCGCGCAATATCTTCGCGAGATCGAGCGCGGTGAGATCGTCCGTATCGGTAACGACGGGCTAGAGACCTACCAAACCGACGTCGATCGCGCTCAACCGGCGCTCTGCATGTTCGAGTACATTTACTTCGCGCGTCCGGATTCGAAGTTCAACGAGCGCTCCGTCTACATGGCACGCTACGAGATGGGTCGCCGCCTCGCAAAGGAGCACCCGGTAGAAGCCGACGTCGTCATGGCGGTCCCCGACTCGGCGGTCGCGGGCGGAATCGGCTATGCGACCGAGAGCGGCTTGCCGTATATCGAAGGGCTCATCAAGAACCGTTACATCGGGCGCACTTTTATCAGCCCCGATCAGCGAATGCGATCGCGCGGCGTTCACTTGAAGTTCAATCCGGTCGTGGAGAACCTCGAGGGCCAGCGTGTCATCGTTGTTGACGACTCGATCGTCCGCGGCACCACCACCCCGCGAATCGTCGCCTTGCTGCGTGAAGCGGGCGCCCGCGAGGTGCATCTGCGCATCACGTCGCCTCCGATCAAGCATCCGTGCTATCACGGCGTGAACATGGCGACGTACGACGAGCTGATTGCCGCAAACTACACCGTCGATGAGATTCGCCAAAAGACCGGTGCCGACTCGCTCGGCTACCTTAGCCTCGAAGGCCTGATCGCCGCGGTCGGGCGCAAACGCGAGGAGATGTGCCTGGGCTGTCTGGTCGGCGAATACCCCAACTTGCCGGCCGCGCATGAGGTGCACGCCACCCCCGCGTGACGAGTAACCATTCGGCAATACCGAATGGTTCAAGGGCCTTGGTTCCCGGTTGCTACAGTCCAAGTGAGTGACGCTGGGAAAGAGAATTGCCGCGCGGCGCAATGCCTTGGGCTGGTCGCAAAACGAGCTCGCCCGCCGCGCTGAGGTCAATCACCCGACGCTCTATAAAATCGAAGCCGATCAACGGCTCAACCCCTCGATCAGCGTCGTCGTCCGGATCGCGCGTGCTTTGGGTACCAGCGCCGAGGCCCTCTACGGGCTCGAGCACGAGGAGACGCGGCTCTTGGTCGAGGCAAACAGAACCTCGATGCTCGTCGAGGTACGCACGCTCGGGCGCAAGACCAGCGAAGCCGCCCGCGCTCGCGCGCAGGCATTTGTCACGGCCGCGCTAGAACGTGCCGGCGCGCGCGTTCGCGATGCAGCGCCTACCGGCGGCGAGGACGCAGAGGAATTACATTTGCCGGGGCAGGCCGGTCAGTTGGCGACCGGCGGCCTTGCGCTGATCGAAGCGATGCAGGGCATTCGCCGGCGTCTCGATGCGTTGGAGGCGTGGCGTCGCACGCAAGAAGGACGCGCTCGAAAGCGCGCATCGCGATAAGCAGAGGGTCGGACCACTCGTCGGTTTCTAGCATGTCGAAACGTTAGCATCGCAGAGTGCCAACAGTACGGCATCATGCGATCGGTGCTCCTTTGGTTTCGGGAGCCCACGGGAGCGAGATCGCCAGGCCGGCGATCGAAAGGGCACACGCGCCGAGAATCACCGTCGTCACGCCGAAACGCTCGAGGGCGATCGGCATCAGAAAGGTTCCGAAAAAAGCGCCGACCCGGCTTACCCCGGCCGCAAATCCGGTCGCAGTAGCCCGAACCGACGTCGGAAAGAGCTCGGCGGGATAGACGAGCTCGAGGACCGTAGCGGCCCCCATTCCGACGGCGTATGCAAGGAAGACGCCGACCAATAGCGGGCTCGGCGCGAACGGAAGGATGCCGAACGCGACCGCGGCGACCGCGAAGCCGGCGATGCAGACGGGTCGCCGTCCCCACCACTCGACTAACGGCATCGCGACCAGCGCCCCGAGTGCAAATGCGGCTGCGATCGCCACGCTTCCGCGCGGCGATCCGGAATCGCTTAGTCCGAGTTGCCCGAGCACGGCCGGTGCGTAAGTGTAAATGGCGAACAGGGGCACGACCTGCAGCAACCACATCACCGAAACGAATGCGAGCGGGCCGCGAAACTTCGAGTGAAAGATCGTCGCGAAAGAGACGCGCTTCAGCTCGCCCGTGTCGCGCGCCGCAAGCCACATCGGCGACTCGGGCGCACTCGTTCGCAGCAACAAACCGACCGCCGCGAAGACGGCGGGACTCGCCAGAATCCACTTCCAGCTCTCCGGACCTGTACGCAAAAGCCCATAGCCGGCGATGTAAGCAACCGCCGCACCGAGAAACCACACGGCCTCGAGCGCGCTGAGCGCTGCGCCGCGGCGCTTGGGCGGCATGAACTCGGCGAGGATCGCCGTCGCGATCGGATAATCGGCGCCGATTGCGACGCCGAGCGCAAAGCGAAGCGCGATTAGCTGCCAAGCAGCCGTGACGAAAATCTGCGCGACCGCGATCACGACGAAGGCACACAAATCGCCGATCATCAAGATGCGGCGTCCGTGGCGGTCGGTGAGGTGACCGAAGAGCGGCGCGCCGATGAGGATCCCAAAGAGCGTCGCCGCGCCGATCAAGCCCGTCGTCACCGCATCGAGCTGAAAATGCGGGGTTAGCGTGATGAGCGCTAGCCCGATGCTGCTAAGAATGTATCCGTCGCAAAAGACGCCGGCGCCGGCATAGACAAAAATCGTGTAGTGGAATCGGCGCAATCCATCGCGGTTCGCGCCGCGTTGGGTCACGCTTTGTCGTACAGTTTGAGTGCGAGCAGACCGTGCGTGAGGGCAGCTCCGGCCCGCAACGCAGCTGCGACGTGCACGGTTTCGGCCAGCTCCTCGCGCGTTGCGCCGGCCTTCTTTGCGTTTGCGGTGTGGACGTCGAGGCAGTACGGGCACTGGGTCGTCAGCGCAACGCCCAGCGCAATCAGCTCGCGGTATTTCTGAGGAATTGCCCCATCGGTGCGCCCTACGGTCTTGTCGAGCGCGACGAATCCCTCGAAACCGGCACGATCGAGCTTCTCAAGCTCCGGTAGCAGCGACAGATGGGCGTGATCGTGATAATCGCTCATGGCATCCTTTCTCAGCGGTCTTGGGCGGGAAAATTTCGGTCGCGTACGTCTTGAGCGAACCTCTTTAGCGCTTCGGTCGCGATGCTGCCAACCTCGGCGTAGCGTTTGGCAAAACTTGGCGAATGCGGGTACATGCCGAGAATGTCGTGAAGCACGAGTACCTGCGCGTCGCAGTGAGGCCCGGCACCGATTCCGACGGTCGGAATCGTCAGCAGTTCGGTGATCTCACGCGAGATTTCGTAGTCGACAACCTCGAGGACGATCGCGTACGCGCCGGCGGCTTCGACCGCGCGGGCGTCGTCGATGAGGCGATCGCGATGCGTGCGCATCTTGAATCCGGGACCGAGGCCGGCGGTCTGCGGCGTCACGCCGATGTGTCCGACGACCGGGATCCCGGCCCCGGTGATCGCACGGATGCGTTCGGTTTGATCGCGTCCGCCTTCGAGCTTCACCGAACATGCGCCGCCCTCTTTGACCAGACGGATCGCCGCGCGCAGCGCTTCCTCGTTGCTGACCTGATAGGAGCCGAACGGCATGTCCGCCATGATGTGCGCGCGTACGGTCCCACGGTCAACAGCCTGGGTGTGGTAGACCATGCTGTCGAGCGTCACCGGCGTCGTTTCATCGTAGCCCAGCACGACGTTGCCGACGCTGTCGCCGACCAGGATGACGTCGATCCCAGCCGCCTCGACAAACTGCCCGAACGGCGCGTCGTAGGCAGTCGCGATCGGGAAGAGCGTCTTACCTTTGCGTCGCTTAATCGCGCCCGCGGTAAGACGCCTGATCGCCGGATTTTTTTCGGGTTCGTAGGGGCGCGCGCTATCGGCCTGAGCCGAGGGCCGCAGGCCTGGAGTCGAAGGGTGAAGGGTCACACTTTGAGCTCTGCTCGCGCCCCATTTGGATGGCCCTTGTCATCGTCGCTTTTGTCATCCTGAGCGGAGTCGAAGGATGACTTGCCGGCCAACGACTCGACCAGCGCGAGAAATGCGCGCACCGGTGTTCCGGTCGGGCCTTTCGCTTGCCAGGCGGACTCGTTTTCGAGATACGCGGTGCCGGCGATGTCGAGATGCACCCATGGGGTGTTTCCGACGAACTCTCGCAAGAACGCTGCGGCCGTCAGCGTACCTGCGGGTCGCCCGCCGGTATTCTTGAGGTCCGCGATGTCGCTCTTCATCGCGATCGTGTAGTCTTCGTAGTAGGGCATCTGCCAGTAGCGCTCGCCGGTCGGCTTCGCCGCGGCGAGGAACTCGGCGCCGAAGGCGTCGTCGTTGGTGATTGCTGCCGAAGATGCGTGACCGAGTGCGATCACGCAGGCACCGGTAAGCGTCGCCGCATCGACGATTTTGGTCGCGCCGAGTTTTATCGCATAGCTGAGTCCGTCGGCGAGAATCAATCGTCCCTCGGCATCGGTGTTGATGACCTCGATCGTCTTGCCGTTCATTGCCTTGACGATGTCACCGGGCTTCGTCGCCTTGCCGCCGGGCATGTTCTCCGTCGCGGGAACGATGCCGACGACGTTGAGTTTCGGTTTCAACTTGCCGAGCGCGCTCATCGCAGCGATTACGCCGGCGCCCCCCGACATATCGTACTTCATGTCTTCCATGCGCTCGGCGGGTTTAATCGAAATACCGCCGGTATCGAACGTAATGCCCTTACCGACGAGCGCGAGCAGCTCTTTGCTGGCAGGATCGCCGCTGTAACGCAGCACGATGAACTTCGGGGGCTGAGCGCTGCCCTGCGCAACCGAAAGAAAGGAACCCATACCTTCGCTTCGCGCGCGCGCCTCATCGAGAACGTCGATTTCAAGCCCGGTCGACTCGGCGACTCTCTTGGCCTCTTCGGCCAGCCGCGTCGGCGTCATGTCGTTGGCGGGAGTGATCGCCAACCGCCGCGCTAAGTTGACCGCTTCGCCAATGGCCGATCCGCGCGCAATTCCGCGCTCGATCTCGGCGGCGTCGAATCCCTTGCCCACGATCGCTACCTCGTCGGTAGCGAGGCGGCGCTCCGGGCGTTCCTGATAGAGTGTGGTGTCGAAACTGCCCGTGATCGCGCCTTCGGCCACGAACGATGCGCAGATCGCCTCTTGGCCGGATGCTTCGGGCGGGAGCGCTATCGCGATCGTTTCGACGTTGCGGCGGCCAAGATATCGGACCGCGCTTCCCGCGTAGCGTGCGAGGAGATTGGGTTGAAAGCTCGCGCGCTCGCCGAGCGAGATCGCGAGGACCCGCCGGAACGGCCGGCCCATCGCATAGGCTAGAACGTGATCGCCGGGTCTTCCACGCACCTCGCCGGAGGTGAGTGCATCGACGATCACGCCGCCCACAGCTGCATTAACTTCCTTAGCAACGCCTTCGAGCGGCGCATCCGCGAAGAAGGGGACGACGAGCGCTCCGGCGCTGACGCCGGTGGGCTCGTCAGCGATAAGACGAACTTGCATGGTGAACCTTTCGGACGGTGAACTAGTGCCAGCCTATGGCGGAAAGCTGGGAGAATCCTCGTTCGGGTGAAAAAGCCGCCGCTCCTGACCGTTACGCGGAAGCCGGCGTTGATGTGGCCGCCGGCAATGAGGCGGTGGCGAGATACCGCAGCTTGCTCGCCGAATCGCGCCATCCTGGGCAACTCGACGCGGTCGGTGGATTCGCCGGGCTCTTTCGCCTTCCGGGAGACGAAAAGCGCGCGCTCGTTGCCTCGACCGACGGCGTCGGCACCAAAGTGCTGCTCGCAGCCGAGCTGCAGCGCTACGACGGCGTCGGACGCGACCTCGTCAATCACTGCGTAAACGACATTCTGGTTTGCAACGCGACCCCGCTCTTCTTTTTAGATTACCTAGCGGTCGGTAGACTCAACCCCGCCGTCGCCGCCGAGATCGTCAGCGGATGTGCGCAGGCATGCCGTGCGCACTCCTGTGCGCTGCTCGGCGGAGAGACGGCCGAGATGCCCGGCATCTATTCGAACGGCCACTTCGACCTGGCCGGCACGATTGTCGGCACGGTTGCGATCGACGCGATCCCGAACGCCGCAAGCGTCGAGCCCGGTGATGCGATCGTGGGTCTCCCCGCAGTGGGTCTTCATACCAACGGCTACTCGCTTGCGCGCGTGCTGATCCCCGCCAACGAGTGGAGCTCCCCGTTTGGCGCCGGGACGTACGCCGATGCGCTGCTGGCCGAGCACCCATCTTATTCGCGTGCCGTCCGCGCGATCGAAGAAGTCGCAACCGTTAAGGCGATGGCGCATATTACCGGCGGCGGCTTGATCGAAAACGTGCCGCGCACGCTGCCGGAAGGGTGTAAGGCCGTCTTCGAGCAGCAGCGATGGACGGTACCGGCAATCGAGCAGGAGCTGGTGCGGCGCGGAGACCTGGGCACCGAGGAACGCTATCGGGTTTTCAACATGGGCATCGGTTACACGCTCGTCGTGCCGCTGGCGGATGCTCCGGCCGCCGTCGCGGCCGCTGCGGGAGCGAGGGTCGTCGGCTGGATCGAGGCGCACGCTCCCGGCGAGCCGCGGGTGATCGTCCACCCGGCTCGCGAGACCGTATGAACGAGATCGTTGCGGAGCTGGCGCGCGCGGCCGATGCCGAATCGCCCCGCGAGCAGCGCGCGCATGTCGCTGCCCAGATCATCCGCGACGCGCGCGGTTATCGGTGGGTCGGCATCTATGACGTCGGCGACGAGGAGATCGCACTGATCGGCTATACGGGCTCGACACCGCCTCGCCACGAACGCTTCGGAATCGAGAACGGCCTTAGCGGCGAGGCCGTTCGCAAACGCGCGAGCGTCGTCAGTAACGACGTCGCTTCCGACGCGCGATACCTCGAAGCCTTCGAAACGACCGGCTCGGAGACGATCGTCCCGATTCTCGGCGCTGAGAGCGGCATCGTCATTGGTACGCTCGACGCCGAGAGCGATCGCATCGGTGCGTTTTCCGACGATGACGTTGCATTCTTGGAGGAATGCGCGGCGGTTCTGCGGCCGCTCTACGACTAGTTTGCCGGAGCTTTGCAATCTCGTCGTCGACCTCGGCGAGCCGTTTCCGACCGATTCGCCGGCCGGGGTTGAGATCGCGGCGGCCGGCGCCGCCGACGAACGCACGCTGGCGTGGATGGATGACGCTTTCGGGGGCTTTTGGAGCTCCGAAGCTCGCGCTGGGCTAAACGTCATCGCGCGGCGCAACGGTGCACCGGTTGGTTTTGCGACCCTTGATGCTGAGGGGCTAACTTTTGCCTGGCTTAAGGAGATCGGTCGGAACCCGAAAGTCGGTATCCTAGGCCCGTTGGGCGTCGCACCTGGTGAACGCAAGAGCGGGTTGGGAACGACGCTGCTTCGGTTGGCGAGCAACGCGTTGCGGGAGAGGGGTTACCAACGCGCGCTCGTTCCGGCGGTCGGTGACGAGCAACTCGTGCGTTTTTACACCGACGCGGTCGGTGCACGAGTCACGCAGCGTTTCGAACGCAATGCGCTCTATCGTCCGATGCGGCGCACGCTCATCCTTGCGTCGGGAAACGGGAGCAACTTTCAAGCGGTCGTTGATGCGACCCGCGATGGGACGTTGCCGCTCGATCTCGTGGCGCTGTTCAGCAACAATCTGCATGCGTATGCACTCGTGCGGGCTCGCGATGCGGGCATTCCCTCGCATCTGGTTACCTGGGATCGTGGTGAAGAGACGCGCGAGGCCTATGATACGCGACTTCTCGAGGACGCTGCGGCGGAGCGTCCCGACCTCGTGCTGCTGCTCGGCTGGATGCACCTGCTCTCAAATGACTTCGTCAGCGCCTTTCCCGAAATGCTCAACGTGCACCCGGCTTTTCTTCCGCTCGACCAGGCGCGCGACGAGGTCACGATGCCCGACGGCTCGACGATACCCGCTTTTCGCGGCCCCCGGGCGGTACGCGACGCGCTTGCAGTCTCGAGCAAATGGGTTGGTGCGACGCTGCATCGCGTGACGAATTTGACCGATCGAGGCCCGGTGATGGCCCGAAAGCCGCTACGCGTCGAGCCCGGAGAAGAAGAGCCGCACTTGATGGAGCGCGTGCACGCGCTCGAACGCGGCGTCGTTCGGGCTGGAATTACTCGCTGGTTGTACGAGCCCTGATCGCGCGTCGCTGGACTACTCCGGAACGACCGCTTCCCTCCATTCCCGAACGACCCAGGATTCGACGACACCGTTGACCACGAATGGGTCACCCCTTGCGAACGCTTCTGCTGACTCGCGCGTTGTGAAGATCCCCATCGCGCCCTCGTGGGGATTCGCGAAGGGACCAATCATCAACAGCGTTCCGTTCGACAAATACTCTTTCCACCAAGCGCGATGGGCCGCGCCGTGGAGCGGGGCCAACGTCGCTACCTCGGGCGATGACTGATAGAAGAGTACGTATTTCATTACCGGCTGCACCCGATATTAAGGAGGCAGCGAGGACAGCACCTCCTGCGTGGGGCATCTAACGATCATGGATGATGCGCGAAGGCTAGCTGCCGCGCTCAACGTGCTCGTAAAAGAACGGCAGTTTTCAAACTCGAAGGCGCGGGGCGCCGCGCGACAAGAGCCGGCCGTGAACTGGCCGGCGACCAAAACGCTCAACAAAGACTTCAATCCGGAGGTCGACGGGTTTGAGTCTTTTGCGATGAACGACAGGAGCGTCTGCGTTTGGAAGCCGGGGCAATTCCGCTACGCAGCCGAACGCGCCGGGTAGTAAACCCGCGTGCTCTCTTGCCTACAGGATTGGCGCCTCCGGGACGACGTTTTCTGGATTGACGAGCGATGTTAGAACATGATCTTGCCATTTACCGTTAATGAATAAATAGGCTTCTGCAAAACCTTCGCTCTTGAATCCCAGTCTATCTAGGACGGCGCGGCTGCGCTGATTGTGTGGTAGATAGTTAGCCATAATGCGGTGGAGCCGGAGCGTACCGAAAACAAAGTCGATGCCTGCCCGCGCTGCTTCTGTCATGTATCCCTGGCGTTGCGCGTGTTCGGCGAGTTTGTATCCCAAGTGACTAGCTTGGAAGATACTGCGGACGATGTTAGAAAACTTGAGCCAGCCGATGATCGTCGTGTTAACGTCATTCGCATTTTCTTTAATGATTGCGAAGCCGTAGGCGCTCCCCTCAAGGGCAGCGGCGACGGCCCGTTCGCGAACGTCGCGAAGCGCTCCGGCATCGAAGGAACTCGGACTCATTCGAGGCTCCCAAGGCGCAAGGAATGCGGCGTTCTCGCGATTGAAACGCGCGCACTCCTCGGCATCTTCTGGTCCCGGAACGTAGAGGCGCAGGCGGCGTGTGTGGAGCACCGGGAGACTGTGCTGATTCAGCTTAGACCGCCAGTTCCTTGTCGAACACCAAGACCTTCACCGTGTCTGGAAGCACGCCGTCTAACTCCATCGCTTTCGCGGTCTCGGGCGAGGAAATTGCCGAAAGCGTCTTCGCCAGATCGTTGGTCTCAAAGCAACCGCCAACGTAGCCGTCATTGCCCGTCCCGTAGCTTATTGCGTTCGAGAGTCCATACGACGTTTTGAAGAGATCGGCATGAGTGCGGAAACCCGCTTCCCACTTTGATTGATCCTTGCACTTTGCAACAACGAGTATCTTTGCCATTTTCTGAGGTCCTTTCATTAGTAAGTTAGTGCCGATGAAGTAGCAGTTAGTGCGAACTCTTTGACGTGAAGTTAGCCGGCTTCAGCGCCCTGACGCAGGTTGTGTCGGGCGCGCGATCCGGAGCGGCGTAGAACGAAACGATGACCTTTTGGGCGCAGGGGGACCAAGGTGAGACGGTGTGCCCGACGCCCGGGATGCTGACGATCGTTGCGCGGGACAACCGTTTTGCCGCCGCTTTCGCTCCCGCGAGCGACGTCAACGTGTCGAACGTTCCGGAGAGGAGGAGCGTCGGAATGTTGGTGGCGACAGACTCGTGCATCGATTTTGGAGCGGGAGGGACTTTCCAAACGCCGCGGCAGTCCTCTTGAATGTATGCCCAACCGCCGATACCTTCACGTTGCACCGAGGCCGGATAATCTGGAAACGCAACTCGTCCGGCGTCGGCGAGTTCTTGCGGCGTCCCGAGGTAATCTTCGCGGCATGTGGTACCAAAGGCCAGCCCGTCGCCGAGTGCAGGTGCGTCCGGATGGTAGGGTGGCGCTCGGCCTGCACGATCCCTAGCGATCGCCTCGATGGAATCGCGACGGCCGGCGGCGAGCCCCCCAATTATATCCGGCGCGGCTTGGAGCGTGGGAACGCTGTACGTTTGGTTGCGCAGCCAGTCGACTAGCGCGCCGCCGTCGATCATCACCTTGATGGGCTTGCCGGTATTGGGGTCGCTGATGGTTGGCGTCAACGGCTTGGTTTCGAGCTTATTGACCAGTCCGGTAAAGGTCTGTTCGAGATGGGGATGGGCCGCACTGCAAGCCGGTTGCGCTGCGCAGGCCGTGAAGATGTTATCGAAGGCGTAACTCGCGTTCCGCCAGTTTGTCGGGATGCTGTAAGAGGTCGGTAGGACCGAGTCTAGGACGATGCTGCGGATCCCCTCGGGATGGTCGCGCATAAGCGTCTGCGCCGTATACGTGCCGAACGAGTTCCCGTAAACGTTCCACTCGGGAATACCGAGCACTTTACGGAGGTCGACCAGATCGGCGACGCTCTCGGTCGAATTGTAAGCACTGAGATTGGCGCCCGTGGCGACGAGCTCGCGACGGCAGGCCTCGGTTGCAGCCAAATGGGCGCGCTTTGTTGCCTCGGAATAAAAGCGAAGGCCGACGAGCTCTCTAGCGAAGTCGTTAGATGCCGCACAGATCAGTGCCGGCTTTGATGACCAGGTGCCGCGCTGACTCACGACCCAGATGTCCCGGTCGCGAATGAAGTTCGTCTTAATAATGGAGTCGATTTCAAGCGGGGCGATGTCGCCGGGGCCGCCTTCCAGATACAGAATCGGATCGGCCCGTTTTTGCGACGATTGTGCACGATGTCTTGCGACCATGAGCCGGATGGTGCGACCGTTCGGCCGACCTCGATCCTCAGGAACGATGAGATAGCCGCAGTCTGCATGGGCAAGCCATTCTACGCCCTGAATTGTCGGGCACGTCGCCGGCTCGAATCGCGGCACCGCTGCGGGTCCTGGGGCGGCCTGCGCGACTCCCGCGACGACTGCATGCGCCATGACGGCTGACGTAAGGAGAAGGGCGAGCACGGGAACGTGCCGGTAGTCGATCGTCATGGTGCGGGCTTCAACGGCGAGACGGTGTAGATTTGGTCGAGTACTTTCAACATGAGCGTGTTGGCGGTCGCGGCTTCGTCGAGATCCACAGTCAGATTGCTCCAAACGATCAAGGTCACCTTATTGACCGGATCGTAGCCGATAAAAGAATCGTACCCCGCCATTTCGCTGCCCTAATCATAAATCGCATCCGGTCCAAGAGATCAACGCGATCATTCTGAAGTTCCTCAGGGACATTAACTTCCGGTAGCATGAACGACGCAAGACACATGTCCTGCCCCTGAGGGCGCCTCTGATTGATGTCTCGAGGCTAACGAACTCTGCCGGCAGCTTCGATGAGGATTCCTGGTTCGTCACTGCCGCTTGAGGCGCCGGGTCTCGATCAAGTCCTGCGCTTGTAAGGGAAGTTCGTCCGGCAAGTGTAGACGTGCGACGCCGATATACTTGTCGGCCATCCCGTAGTAGATGTCCAGAGTGCCGTTCCCACGGTCGTCGACGCCGGTGGGGAAAACCACGCGATCGACGGTACCAAGCATCTCTTCCTCGACCTCGGGGATCAAGATGGGTTTTGAGGAGCGGTACTCCATTAGGTTCTGGCCCTCGCGGTGAACCACAAGGACTCCGGCAACGTACTCGACGCGGTTACGCTCAAGCGGAGTCCGAGCGAGTGCGCCGCTGACGCCGTGGTAAATCATGAGAAAGCCGAGCCGCGTCGGTACGGGCGGGGTTCCGACTCCGATGCGCAGCTTTTCCCACGCCTGTTCCGGGTCGATCAATAGCGCGTGCTTTCGCATAACGCAGAGGTTACGAAGGTCACGCAAAGCCGATTCGAGCTCGCATCCGGAGACCCAGATACTCGGCAACGGCTCGCGGATACCCTTCGGCGCACTCTTCACATCGTCGTAAAACGGGCGGTGCAACATACCGAGTACGGTGGTACCGTCCTGCAAGTCCATCGCTTTCGGAAAGAATGCCGCGTCCTTGTTGTGATAGTTGTTGAATATCACGCTGTATTTAGCTTGGACGTCCGGCTGAAAGCTGACCAGCCCCAGTCGTTCCCACCCCAGCAAGTCTTCGGAAATGGCCAGCGCTATGCGTGGACCTTTAGGGCCCCATGCGACGTAACTCATGACATATAAGCCCAGCGAATCGACGAACGTTACGCGCGGGTCTTCGCAGCCCCCGGTTCCCTCTGCTGGACGTAATTCGTACGGCTCTTCCGGCTCAAGAGCGTATCCAACGCGCTCAACGCCAACCGGATCCCCAGCGCCGTCGAAGAGCACTCGTGCAATTCCAATGCGTGAGTAGTTATTTTTTCCGACCAGACGGGGGAACAGGTAAAGCTCGCCGTCGGGGCCGCGGGCCGCTCCGGGATTGAGCACACCCCCGACTTCATCTTCTCGCGATGGGTCGGGCCGCATGACGATTCCGAGTCGTTCGATTCTAAAAGGAGATTGCTCCACTAAATTCATCTTTTCCATCGGTTGCACTCCCTCCCTGTGCCGGCGCTTCTCCAGAATCGCAACGCGCGCGCACCCTTTCGAGCGGACTTGCTAGTTTTCGCAACTCAATACTAAGCCTGTACGTTTCCCTAGCGACGCTTCGCGATCACCCTCACGAAGGCCGACGCTCTCGGCGATCGGATCACAACCGTGTCGGCAGCGAAGGCCTTTGTGAGGCTTGCGAAAGACGCGCGCATCTCTACGGCTCGGTTGCACGATGCATGGCACACGGCCGCCACGCACCTGCTCGTGGGCGCGACAGACGTAAGGACCACCGCCGGCGTCTTAGAACACGCGAGCGCTAACGTCACGCTTTCGATCGACGCGCATTTGGTTGAAGACGCGCAGCGTGCAGCGATCGACGGCTTAGGCGCACGGCTCGAATGGATCTCCGCTGCAGCGCCCGCCCGCGTTCCGGGTGGTCGCGGTAGAGAGGGACGCACGGATCTTTCGAGCGAGGGCAACCGAATGGCAACCGTCGTCTCATTAACAGTGAAAAACGCCCGTAAAAACAGGCGTTCTTTGGTGGAGGCAAGGAGACTCGAACTCCTGACCCTTACGCTGCCAGCGTAATGCTCTACCAGCTGAGCTATGCCCCCACGGTTGGCTGGGCCCTATTCATTATCACACCCATCTGCGCCTTCGGGCGGAGCCGTGCGACTTTGAGGGCAGCCGAAAGTGAGCGGGCTCGAAGGATGCCGAAGTAACTACTTCGATACTTGAATTGCACCACGGTCCACGCTGCCGGGACTCCTTCGCTTATTGAAGTAGTCCACCGCCGGCGCCAAGGTGTTCGTTCCGCTGCGCAGGGCCGGCGAACCAGGCATCGGTGCGAAATCCGTGGCCGAGGGAATCGACGCAAACCCATTACCGAGCGGGTTTGAGAGCAACGGGTCGCGCACGATATCGTGATGCGCCACGTATGATATCGTCGAGCCGCTTAGGAGGTTATAATCGTACGTCCCGCCCTCACCGCCATCGACCTTTTTTCCGTTGAGGTTCACGGCTATGTTGTTGTAGAAGTGAACGTCTTCTGACGCTCGGTTCGCCGTGATCTCCCCGACGTTGACATAACGCGAATCGCTTTTCTCATCGCCGTAGACGGTGTTGTTTACGACATCGATGTGCGAGGACGCATTTGCCGTTATCCCTTTTCCGCCATTGGCAAACACAATGTTATTAGCGATATACGTACGACCCTGATACGGGGGGTACGATGGCATGTTCGGCATCCTGGTTATATGTGAACTCGTATCAATGATGATTCCGTTTCCGTCGGTGATCGCGGGTACAGGCCGAAAGTAGCGAAACGGTAAGTTGCAGTAGTTGTTGTAGATGAAGTTACCGACGATGTAATTGTTGTACGGACCGTTATCTGGCGCGGCGTCAGTTAGCATCCAGATTGAAATGCCGCTACCATCGTTCACGCCCCACCAGGAGTTGTTGTAAACGACATTGTGCACGATCGTGACAGCGTCGGCGAATGCAGTCGTGATGCCGCTCGCGCTACAATCGTGCACGATGTTATTTCGAATGACAACGTCGTGCGCGAGGGTGCGTGAGCCGCCCGACGGAATGCGGCCGACGAGGATGCAATTTTCGTTCAGCTCTGGCTGCGAGCCGTTGTTCGATCGGCCTTGGGCGTCCGTGATGGTTTGATTTTGTCCGGCTACTTCGAAGCCGTCGACCAAGATGTATGCGTTCGCGCCGGTAGCGATGCCAACTCTGTAGTTGTTAAGGCGGATGATCGGGTGAGCTCTCGGGGCGGCGACGAACTTGATCCATGCGGCCGGCGTGCCCGACGTTGTAACGCGTAACGGCGCGTACACCCCGCTCGCGACGAGAACCGTGGAGCCCGGACCAACGGCGTGAGCCGCTTTTCGCAACGTTCGCCATGCGCTCGCAGGTGTGTGCCCGTCTGCACCGTCGGAGCCGTTGGATGCGTTAACGTAGTAGCACGTGTGGTCGCACGTCGAACTGGGACTGGAGTCGGGGCCAGGAACGGCGATAAGCTCCGTTTCAGCGCCACGCGTGGGGTTTGCGAAGACAATTGCTCCCGCGACGATCGAGGTTACCACGAGCGGCAATGCGTTCCGGCGGCGAAAGAGCATGATCTCCTCCGATGGCGTCCTGGTCACCGCTTGCCTCCTGTCGGCACACCATTTGGTGACAAAGAGCCCTCCCGAGGAGTGCGTACGCCGGGTGCTATCGATAACCTTCGAGCATTAACGCTATCTGGTCCGCAGCATAAGTATGTCTTGATCGTCGATGTGTCTTGACCTGACTTGCCGGCCAGGTTCAACTCTGAAGACCCACGAAAAGCGGCGAAACTTCTAGCGCGTGGGGATGTAGCTCAGCTGGTAGAGCACCTGCTTTGCAAGCAGGGGGTCAGGGGTTCGAGTCCCCTCATCTCCACCAAGAAATGCGCCGATTTTGCAAGGCTTTTTGGAATCGCCGCAGGCGCCCTTGTTTGCGACGACTCGTTTTTGACCACCATTTGACGACCAATCTCCACTCCGCTAAAGATCCGATCCATGGTCTCAGCCGCCTGCCGGCGCGCGCCCTCGAAGAGGTGGCCGTAGCGGTCCAGCACCATGCGGGTGCTGGCGTGACCGTTGCGGCGCGCGACCAAGATGGGATCGGCGCCTTCCTCAATGAGCAGCGAGTTTGAGGAGTGGCGCAGCGAGTGAAAGTCAACATCGGGTAAGCCAGCGCGGCGTAAGAGCGGCTTAAAGTCGCGGCGGATGAAGTTACTCTTTCGCAACGGATTGCCCTCGCGGTCGGTAAAGACGAAGGCGCTCCGAGGCCCATCGCCGGAGCGATCGTGCCATGCTTTGAGCACGCGCGCGGCCAATTCCGGCAGCTGCAGCGTTCGTCGCGAAGCCTTCGTTTTCAACATACTGAGACACGGCTTGCCGTCGGCGCCTACGGTGAGTTGGCGCACCACGGCTACGGTGCGCCTCTCGAGATCGACGCATTCCCATAGTAGCCCGAGAAGCTCGCCCTCTCGCATGGCGAGCGTTGCCGCCATGGTGACCAAAACCTGTGTCTGCCCGCCTGCCGCTTCGATGAGGCGTTTTACCTGATGACGGTCGAGTACGACCTTGTCCTTCGGCTCATAGCGCGGCGCTGGTATCAGCGAACAAGGGTTAAAGAGAATCTTGCGCTCGCGGTAGAGCACGTTCAGCGCCGCGGTGAGCGTAGCGTGCACCTGCCTTCGCGTCGCAGGTCCGACATCGAGTTGTTTGAGCTTGCGGAAGAGAGCCTTCAAATCATCGACGTCGAGGTCGACGACTCGGCGTGCACCGACGTGAGGCACAATGTGTCGCTCGATCGCAAGCTTGCGCAAGCGAAACGTGTTTGGTCGCCATTCACCGTCCCGAAGCCAACCACTAAGATAGTCCTCGAGGCTCAAGTCGAGATCGACGACTGTCCTATCGCGCGCTAAGTACCGGCGCATCTGCTCGGCGACGGCCTGCCGCGTTTGACCATAGAAGCTCCTGCGCTCGGACATACCCGCAGCCACAGGCGCGCGCAGTTTCCCCTCCCAGCGACCGTCCTTACGCAAGTGCAGCGTGCCTTCGCCTCGAGCTCTGCGTCTCATCGAGCTCGCCTGCGGTTTCTTCGCTGGTATTGAGCGTGACGTCGGATGCAGTCGCGAACCGCCTCAGGTCGGAAAAGGCGCGAGCCGCCGAGCTTTACCGATTCAAGCTCAGCGTTGTCGATAAGCTCGTAAAGCTTCGATTTCTTGCAGCCCAGGACGGAACAAACTTCCTGTACATTCATCAATGGTTCGACTTGGCCTAGTCGTTTAGATTCCACGTTTATGAATTCCTAGCAAGGAGCTCAGAAGATGAAATAGAGCGCACGCGCGCGGACTTACACCCGCATTATTATGCGGGCGTAAGTCTTGCAAAGCTCGGCACCAAAACTATGACTGATGCAGAAGAAGGCGTCAAGATCCCGATTCGGTGCGATACATCGATGCATGAGATCGGTACATGAGTCAAACGATCGCTTATCGGTCCATCGTCATCGATTCGCGCGCCCGTCGTTCCCGGTCGATACTACGCTCAGCCTGACTTCGAACTGTCTCAGGCAAAGCTCGGTAGTGCTGATCGATGGCTCGCATGAACCGATCGAATCTTTGGAGACCTCGGACATCGGCAACCTCAAGGTGCGAAATGCCGGCGCGCTCGAGGATCTCGATCCGGCGCTCAAGCTTCGGGATGTCGTCGCGGTTAGCGCGGGTTTGGATCATCTGCCGCTCGAGCCC
The DNA here is from genome assembly GCA_049578945.1 of Candidatus Cybelea sp. GTDB lineage: Bacteria > Vulcanimicrobiota > Vulcanimicrobiia > Vulcanimicrobiales > Vulcanimicrobiaceae > Cybelea. Next base: position 30,295 of record JBAUMX010000213.1, read on the forward strand.
GATTGATGCCTCGGCGTATCGATGATATCGCAGCTCGTGAGCGGCCAGGTCTTTTTCGATCCGCGGAACGTCGTGTTGCTCGAAACTGCGCAACCGCTCCGCCAGCGCATTCTCATACCGAAGGCGCTGGATGCCCCGCACGCGCTCTTCATCCCTAATTGCGGTCCGGCGGGTCAGCGGATTCCAGGATTGTTTCTCCTTTGCGAGCTGCGCAAGGCGAGCGCGTTCCGGATCGGTGAACTCGGTGAGCTTTGTAACTTGCTGCTGGATGCGCCGGCGCTCGTCGGCGAGCGCGCTGTCCAGTGTCGGCGGTTTTGCGACGTCGTCAAGGCCCTTACGCTGAACGCGGATCCGCTCGAAGCGCGCATGTTCTTCGGCGCGCAACCTATTGAGGTCCAGCCGCACTTCAGCTAACCTCATGCGGCGAGGCTCCGGCTCCGGCGCGCGGTGCAGGCTGTGCGTCGGCTTCACGAGCGCGTCGAGCACGCGCTGCGCCCCCAGATCGCCCTTTTGCGCTCGTTCGGCTACAAACGATCGATAGCTCATCGGCCTCTCCTCGCGCGTCAGCTGCCGTTCTGATGAAAGCACGATTTTGCTCGCCTCCCAACGCACGCGTGCGCTGTCAAAGTCACGTGCGCGGCGCCGGTTCATGATCGTATCGATCGACCAATACGCGAGTTGACGTGCCACCACACCGCGCATGCCCAGCCGCGCCGCTGCGCGCAATAGCAGGCGCGCTTCGCGCCGCCGCCGGGCATCGCGCTGACGCTTCGCACGCTCACGTTCCCACGCCGCCTCGCGCTGCGCTGAGATAGCACGCTCGCGATCGCCGAAGAAGCGATTCCGATACGCGGCGTACTCGGAGCGTATGCGAGCGTGATCGACGATGCGTTGCGCATCGCGCAGCGCCCAGCGCGGGTCGCTCTGTGCCCCGCGCTCCGCGTGGTCGCGAACTGCGCTCCGGCTACGTGCATGCCGTTGCTCCGGTTGGAACGAGCACGCTCCGAAGCGTTGCTCGAGCGCAGCCTTCTTACAGCGCGGATGAACGCGCGACGCTCCACAGCCCGGCGCATCGGAATCTCGCCCTTGCGCGAACGACAGTCCCTGCACGCGCGCACCGCGTTGGACCAGCTTGACCACGATGCCGTCGCGATCGAGACGCTGCGTGAGCTCGTCCCAGCTTTTCGCATTGTCAACGGC
>JBAUMX010000214.1:0-11276 GCA_049578945.1 Candidatus Cybelea sp.
CTCCGCCGCCGCCGCCACCGCCGCCAACACCAAAACCGGCGATGAAACAGGTCTTCGTGGCAGGCGATTACATCATCTCACCGCGAGTCTATAACGAGTTCAGTCCGGGCAACACCGGCAACAGTTCGTTCGCGATTCGCGGCGCCGGCGAGTTCGCGCTCGGGAACATACCCTTCATGGCGGAGGGCGCGTTCGAGCGCTGGGAGTACCCGCATAACTGCAATGGCTTCATCCCTGGCACAAGGACCTTCGTGCCGGAATGCTACGTAACGACGATCGGCGGCGCCGGCAGCACGCCCGTGCTGGTCACCTCGCCGCTCGACGATCAGAACGTCGACGCACGACTGGCCGTCCGCGTACTGAACCCGCGCGTGTACATCGGCGTCGGCTACTTGTGGGTCACGACGAATTACGGCTATCCGGCCATGAACGGCTTTGGGTTCGGCGGCGAGAAACTGCCCGATCTCGATCGGCCGCTCTCGTTCTTCGGCAGCATTTGGTACTATCCAAACGTGCATGGGTCGTACACGACGACCCCGCCGTCGACGTCGACGATTCCATCGCAATCGTTCAATCTCGCCTACAACATCCTCAAATACCAGATCGGCGTCGACTACGTCATCGGGAATAGCCCGGTCTTCATCGAGGGCGGCTGGATGGGTGACAGTTGGACGAACAAGGAGAACGCGCCGGTCAATCGGTCCTATAACGGGCCATTTGCCGGGCTCGGCGTGAAGTTCTTCTATCCGTGATTCAGCGGGGGCCCGGCTGCTAGCGGGGCCCCCCGCCCCACGTACTTGCCTTCGCCCCCACTCTCCGGGTAAGATAACTCCTTGGGCCTTGTCGGGCCCACCGTCATCGTTGGTTTATCTATAGTCCTGTTATCCCAGAGCGTCGGCGCGAAGCGCCGAGTCGAGGGCAAAGAACGGAGAGGGTTTGGCCGCCAAAAAGCAATCGAAATCGCGTCGCAAGCGCGAGGTCAAGAACGTCCAGGCGGGCGTCGCGCACGTCCACGCTTCCTTCAACAACACGATCGTCTCGATCAGCGACCCGCATGGCGGCGTCGTCTCTTGGGCGTCGGCCGGCAATCTAGGCTTCAAAGGCTCGAAAAAGTCGACTCCGTTTGCGGCGCAAATGGCCGCCGAAGCGGCCGCGCGCAAGGCTATGGAGCACGGCATGCGGTCGACGGAGGTGCTCGTGAAGGGCCCCGGCGCAGGCCGCGAGGCCGCGATCCGCTCGCTCCAGGCTGCCGGTCTTGAGATTACGATGATCAAGGACGTCACGCCGATCCCGCACAACGGCTGCCGGCCGCCGAAACGGCGACGGGTCTAGGGAGGAGCATGTCGCGCTACACCGGGCCGGTCTGTCGGCTCTGCCGCCGGGAGACCGCCGCCAGCAAGACCGGCGAGAAGATCAAACTCTTCCTTAAAGGCGACCGCTGCCTCTCGCGCAACTGCGCGGTCGAACGGCGTGGTACCGCGCCCGGACAGAAGACCACCGGCAAATCGCGCACCAAAGTCTCCGAGTACGGCCGTCAGCTTCGTGAAAAACAGAAGATGCGCCGGTATTACGGCGTGCACGAAACGCAGTTTGAAAACTACTTCCGCGAGGCCGCGCGGGTGCCCGGACAGACCGGCCGCACCTTCTTGCAGCTTCTCGAGCGCCGGCTCGATAACGTCGTCTACCGGTTGAACCTGGCAACGAGTCGTGCGCAGGCGCGTCAACTCGTCACCCACCGCCACTTCCGCGTGAACGGACGCCTCGTGAACATTCCGTCGTACGTCGTTCGCGCCGGTGACGTGATCTCGATTGCGCCAAACAGCTTGAAGTCGCCGGTCTTTGGAGCGAATCTCGAAGTCGCTCAGAGCCGCCGTCCGCCCGAGTGGCTGGAGTGGAACGATCAAGAGAAGATCGCCAAGGTGCTGCAGCCACCGCCGCGCGAGCAGATCGACACACCGGTCGACGAGCAATTGATCGTAGAGTACTACTCGAGGTAAAGGTTTCACACTAAACGTTTCGGCCTCGCCACGTTCCGGCGAGGACCGTCTGACCGAGCGCCGCAGCCGGATAGCGGAGGCGGAAGGCGGTCGATAAGAGCGCCACGGGACGTGGCGCGACGAACGTGTCCGAGCCGGAACGTGGCGCGGACTAAGCTCACCCACTGCTACTAGGCGTATGATCGTGGCCGGGACCCGGTCGCGGATAACGTAAGTAGCGAAAAGGAAAATAGAACCACATGACTACGATGTTGGAAGCGCCCGTCGGCGCGACCATTGAAGTTCGCGAACGCCGCGACAACTACGCCAAATTCGTGATCGAGCCGCTCGAACGCGGCTTTGGGATCACGCTTGGCAACGCGTTGCGACGCGTGCTGCTAAGCTCGATTCCTGGCGCGGCCGTCACGTACATGAAAATCGACGGCGTACTGCACGAGTTCTCGACCATTCCGGGAATGGTTGAGGATACGATCGCGTTGATGCTCAACCTCAAGGGGCTTCCGGTCAAGCTTAGCAGCGACGAGCCTAAAGTCCTGACCCTCTCGGTCAGCGGCGCGCGAGACGTGACCGCGGCCGACATTGTCCCCGACGCCGATGTCGAGATCCTCGACCCCAGCTACCGCCTCTCCACGCTCGCGTCGAAGGACGCGAAGCTGACGATGGAGATTGGAGTCGAGCGCGGGCGGGGCTACGTGATGGCGGACCGCCAGCGCAACGTCGAGCATATGATCGGCTTGATTCCGCTCGATTCGCTCTTCTCGCCGGTCCGGAAAGTGAACTTTACGGTCGACGATACCCGCGTAGGGCAGAGCGTCGACTACGACCGGTTGACGGTTGAGGTCGAGACGAACGGGTCGATCACGCCCGACGAAGCGCTCTCGACGGCGGCGTCGATCATGCAGGAAGAGCTCGATCTCTTCGTTTCGTTTACGAATCGAGCGGAGCCCTTGCCCGAGACGCCTCCCAACGAATGGGACATTCCGGTCGAGACCCTCAACCTTTCGGTGCGCTCGTTCAACTGCCTCAAGCGCGCCGGCATCTCGAAGGTCTCAGAACTGCTCGACCTGACCGAGGACGAAATCATGAAGATGCGCAACTTCGGTAAAAAGTCGCTCGACGAAATCAAGCAGGTTTTAGCAGAGAGGGGGCTGTCGCTGCGCCAAGCGTAGCACAGGAACGTAATGCCGCATTCAGTCGCGTACAAACGCCTTTCCCGCACCGACGGGCATCGCAAGGCCCTCCTCCGCAATCTCGCGACGTCGCTCTTCAAGCACGACAAGATCGAGACGACTTCGACAAAAGCGAAGGAAATTAGCCGCGTGGCCGAGCGGCTTATCACGACCGCGATGAACGGCGACCTTGCGGCTCGACGGCAGCTCGCCGAGTTCATCACCGAGCCCGCGGTGGTCAAGAAGCTGGTCGAGCAGATCGCGCCGGCGTTAAAAGGACGTACCGGCGGATACACGCGCATCACGAAGACGCGCGTGCGCTCCGGAGACGCGGCCGAACTCTCACTTATCGAACTTCTGACGTAGGGCGAAGCTTTATAACAAAAAGATTGAGGCCCGCTTGCGGGCCTCTTCCGCTTCCGTTCAACTCTCGTCATCCGCAGCGGAGCTCCCAAAGGGAGCGGAGTCGAAGGACGCGCAAACGACAACCATGAGCTACGAGAGCGAATCGCAGGCGCTCGACGCCGAAATCCTTGGCGTCATCGCGACGTGGCATGAGCGCGGCGAACGGCTTGGCGACGAAGCTTTCACCGATCTCGCGCTGCGTCTCTTCGCCTATCAGGTTCGCTATAACGAGCCCTATGCGCGCTACTGCGGTCGGCTGGGCATGACATCTCCGCGGGGCTGGGAGCAAATTCCCGCCGTGCCCGCCGCCGCGTTCAAGGAAGCGGCGCTGACGACGTTCGATCCGGTGCGCGCGGCGCTCGGTTTTGAGACCAGCGGGACGACCCGCGGAACGCCTGGGCGCCACTTCATGGAGACGGCAGTACTCTACGACGCTGCGCTGCTGGCGGGATTCGATCGCTTCGTGCTCTCCGATGGCGCGCGCTTACGCTATTTCAACCTCGTGCCGAACCCGTCCGAACGTAGGAACTCCTCGCTTGGATACATGATGGCCTGCGTCGCGCGAGTGCGGGGTGACGGCCGCGGCGGTTGGTATCTGCGCGGAGACGAGTTGCTGATGGATGCGCTAGTCGCTGATCTGCGAGCCTCGATCGCGGAAGACCGGCCGGTCTGCATTGCGGCAACGGCATTCGCGCTGCTTCATCTGCTCGATGCGATGGACGATCGAGGCATCGCGTTCGCGTTGCCGCGCGGGTCACGCGTCATGGAGACCGGCGGCTTCAAGGGGCGCTCGGGAACGGTCGGGCGTGAGAAGCTTCACGCGCGCATTAACGATCGCTTGGGTATCGCCCAGAGCGCAATCGTCTCCGAATACGGAATGACCGAACTGACTTCGCAGTACTATGCCGCAACGCCGGCCGGCGCGTACGTTGCGCCGCCCTGGCTGCGCGTGCGCGTCGTCGGACCCGATCGGGCCACGCTTGCGAACGGAACGATCGGTGCGCTGCTGCACGTTGACCTGGCGAATCGGTCCTCTTGCCTTGCTATCCAAACCGAAGATCTAGGGGTGCGAACGAACGACGGTTTCGAACTGCTCGGCCGCGCCGCCGCCGCCGACGCACGCGGATGCTCGCTCGATGCCGAAGAACTGCTAACCTGGCCTCCAACGAGACGTAATCAATCCGCTGTTTAACCCGTTCATGGAGAGGCCGCCCGCGAAGCGCGCGTGCTCGACCTTCATGCAGCGATCCACGACGACGTCCAGCCCGGCCGCACCCGCGAGTGCGATGGCCTCGTCGTTCAGCACGCCGTACTGAAACCAAATCGCTTTAGCCCCGGCTGCAACTGCGTCTTTCGCTACGGCGACGAGTTCGCTCGGCCTGCGAAAGACGTCGACGATGTCGGGCGCTCCGCGCGCCGTGGCGTAAGCCGCCAGTGAAGGGAAGGCTTTAACGCCGTCGATCTCCTCGATGGTCGGATTGATCGGGGTTACGTCGTAACGGGGCTGCCTCCGAAGGTACGAAAAGACGGTGTAACTCGGACGGAGCGGGTTACTCGATGCGCCGACCATTGCAATGCTGCGCGCTCGATCAAGCAAAACGCGCCGCTGAGACGGCGTCACGAGGATCACCCTTCGACTCCGCTCAGGGTGACACAACGCTTGCTCTTGCCAAGGCGTTGCCCAAGTCCCAAGTTAAGTCGGCCACGTCTTCGAGTCCGACCGAGAGCCGAACCGATTCCGGCTCGACGCCGGCCTTACGCAACTCGTCGTCGGAGAGCTGCGAGTGCGTCGTTGACGCCGGTGCGATGACGAGGCTCTTCGAGTCGCCCACGTTAGCGAGATGGCTCCAGAGTTCGAGACCGTCGATGAAGCGCCGCGCGGCCTCGCGCCCTCCTCGGACGCCGAAGGTAAAGATCGATCCCAGCTGCGGTTCGCGGACCCATGCAACTTCGGGCCGATGCTTGAGAAAGTTCGCTACCTCACGCGCGTTGCTTACATGACGCTCCATGCGCAACGGGAGCGTCTCTAGCCCGAGCAGCAACAGCCACGCGTCCATCGGCCCCATCTGCGCGCCCACGTCGCGCAAGACTTCGGCCCGCGCGCGCATCAAGAACGCGTACTCTCCAAACGTCTCGGTGAAGACCTTTTGGTGATAGCCGGGGCTCGGTTTCGAGAGCAGCGGGAAGCGTCCGTTATCCCACGCGAACTTCCCCGATTCGACGAGTACGCCACCGATCGAGGTGCCATGCCCATTGATGAACTTCGTTGCCGAATGAACGACAATATCCGCGCCGTGTTCGATCGGCCGGCAAAGATACGGAGTCGCAAACGTGTTGTCGACGACGAGCGGAAGGTTCGCTTCGTGTGCGAGCGTCGAAAAAGCTCGAAGGTCCGCGACGACGCCCGACGGGTTGCCAACCGTTTCAACGAAGATGAACTTGGTTTGGGGACGGATCGCGGCGCGCACTGCGGCGAGGTCATCAACCGGTACGAACGTGGTGTCGATGCCCATTCGCTTCACCGTCACGCTTAGCTGCGTGACGGTTCCGCCGTAGACGTTTTGGGTGCAGACCAGGTGATTGCCGGCCTCGGCGACGGAGAGCACCATGCAGAGCTGCGCTGCCAAGCCACTGGAAAATGCGATCGCTCCCAAGCCGCCCTCGAGACTCGCCATCCGTTCCTCGAACGCCGCGACCGTGGGGTTGCTGATTCGGCTGTAAATGTGCCCGTAGCTGCGCAGCGCAAAGAGTTCCGCCGCCTGCTCGGTCGAGCCGAAGACGTACGCCGCCGTTTGATAGATCGGCATCGCGCGCGAGCCGGTCGCCGGGTCGGGCGGCGCCCCGGCATGGAGCGCACGCGTTGAGAACCCGAATTCGCGTTCTTGCTGCAGCATGGTAGGTTACCGGCCCTTCTTCGCCTTATAATGCTCTTATCATGGGCATGACACTCACCGAGAAAATCCTGGCGCGCCACGCAGATGTCGCTGGAGTCGAGCCGGGGCAGATTATCAACGCCAAGGTCGACCTCGTTCTCGCCAACGAGCTCTCCGCCGCGGTCGCGATCGGCGTGATGCGCAAGATCAAGGGCGCAAAGCACGTCTTCGATTCGAGCAGGATCGCGCTGGTCGCCGACCATTTCGTTCCCGCAAAAGACGCGCAATCCGCGGGCCTCGCGCGATTGATGAAAGATTTCGCCATCGAGCAGCACATCGAGCACTTCTTCGACGTCGGTCGCGGCGGCATCGAGCACGTCGTGCTTCCGGAGGAAGGGCTGGTCGCGCCCGGCGAGCTGATCGTCGGCGGCGATTCGCACACCTGCACCTACGGGGCCTTCGGCGCCTTCGCGACCGGTATGGGTTCGACCGACATCGCCGCGGCTTTCGTGCTCGGTGAAGTCTGGCTGAAGGTTCCGGCCTCGATCAAAATCGTTTATAACGGAACGCCGCCGCCGATGGTCTACGCAAAAGACATCATGCTGCGCACGGTCGGCGAGCTCGGTATCGACGGCGCCACCTATCGCGCCATCGAATATCATGGCACGACCGTGGACGAGCTTTCGATCACCGGCCGCATCACGATGGCGAACATGGCGATCGAGGCGGGGGCGAAGAACGGTATTTTTCACGCCGACGAAAAGACGATCGCCTACGTAAAGGAGCGCACCGACCGGCCGTTCGTGGTAGAGCGCGCCGACGCCGACGCCGCCTACGAGCGTGTCATATCGATCGATGTCGGCGAGCTGGAGCCGCAGATCGCGTGCCCGCACACCCCCGATAACGTCCATCCGGTCTCGGAGGTCACGCGCGTCGAACTTCCCGTCGATCAAGTCTTCATCGGTTCGTGCACCAACGGCTATATCGACGACCTGCGCATCGTCGCGAAGATACTTGAGGGCAAACGCATCGCGCCGAACCTGCGGGTGATCGTAAATCCCGGATCGCAGAAGGTCTGGATGCAGGCTGCGCAAGAGGGCGTGCTGACGACGCTCGCGGCTGCCGGGTGCGCGGTCAATACGCCGGGGTGCGGCGCCTGCTTCGGGGGGCATATGGGAACGCTCGGCGACGGCGAGCGCGCGATCTCTACGACGAATCGCAACTACGTCGGCCGGATGGGCTCGCCAAAAGCGGAGATCTATCTGGCGTCACCGGCGACCTGCGCCGCCTCGGCGGTTACCGGCCGCATTACCGACCCGCGCGAGTTCGCGTTCGAACTTTCCGCCTCGGGGCATGCCGCGCTCGCATAAAGGAACAGAAGTGGAATCAAAGCTGCGCGGACACGCGCATAAATACGGAAAGAACGTCGACACCGACGTCATCATCCCGGGCAAGTATTGCAATATCATCGACCCCGCGGAACTCGGCAAGCACGCGCTTGAGGGCCTCGACCCGGAATACACGAGCCGCATGAAAGCCGGTGACATCGTCGTCGCCGATACGAACTTCGGGTGCGGTTCGAGCCGCGAGGTCGCGCCGATCGCGCTCAAGGGCTCTGGAACCGCGGCAGTAATCGCCAAGAGCTTCGCGCGAATATTTTATCGCAACGCGTTGAACATCGGTCTGCCGATCTTTGAATCGACCGAGGCTGTAGATGGGATCGACTCGGGCGACGAGATCGAAGTCGAACCGGCGAGCGGGATCGTTCGCAACCTAACGCGCGGCACGGAGTATCGCGCCGCGGAGTTCCCGCCCTTCATGCGTTCGCTGATCGATGCCGGTGGACTCGTCCCCTACGTCGAAAAGCGACTGGCCCAGGCAAAATAAAGCAAGCTCCCTACCACCTTTGTCATCCTGAGCGGAGTCGAAGGATGCACCAAGGGCTGACTAGGGAGGGGTGTAGCCGCCGGTGGGCGCTCCCATTCCTCCGGGCGACGGACTAATGTTTTCTATCCACTTCTCTTTCGCGCGATAGGAAGCGGTAAAAGGTACTTGACCGTCGGGCATCGTCAGCTCGCCGACCATGTCGGTCGTGCCGTCGAGTTTGCCTTCCATCAGAAGCGTCGTTCCGTTCGGCATCGTTACGATCAAACGAATCGCTTGGCCGTCGACCGTTCCGGAGATCGGATACCTTTTGTTATGCGAGTCGAGATAGGTGCCGGTCACCGCATCCCCCTGCTGCGTCAGTTTGAAGTGCGTGTAATCGGTGGTGGAGCTATGCTGTATCTGCACCTCCCAGACGCCGTCAAGACCTTTGCGCGCGTCGGGCGGCGGGCTCGGGGTCGCGGAAGACTTCTTGTAGGGCATTGTGGACGGCAGCGCCGCCGGCATACCGGTCGGCCCGGGAAAGACCGTTGCGTTGGGCTGCGGACTTGCAGGCGTGCCGATCGGCGGAGGCGTTGGGGGAGCGGTGGCGGCCGCGGCGGGAGCGGATGGTGCGCCGGCCGCAAACGCGACCGCGACGAAAAGGGTCGTTCCGCCGAGGACTACCCAAGGAGAGTGTGCATTCACGCGCGAGCCTTTGAGCGGCCGGCCCACGGAACCTCCCATGCAACCGGTTGCCGCGCTGGAGCCCGCCAGGACCCCTTGGCGCCTCTGCTATAATGCAGGGGCTGTGAAAGAGAAGATCCATCCAAAGTGGTATCCCGAGGCCCGCGTTCACTGCGCGTGCGGCAATAGCTTCGTGACCGGCTCGACGCTGCCCGAGATTTCGGTAGAAATTTGTGCTGCCTGCCACCCGCTCTTTACCGGGCAGCAGAAGCTCGTCGACACAGCAGGACGAGTAGACAAGTTCAATCAGCGCTCGGCCGCTGCACGCCGTAAGCAGGAGGAGGCCGCAGCCCGCCAGGTCGCGCGCGAGGCGAAAAAGGCCGCAGCCGCGCTCTGATCGAGCGCCTGGATTCGATGGCGCGGCGCTTCGACGAGATCGACGCGCAGCTTGCCAACCCCACCGGTGCCTTCGATCAATCGCGTTACACCGCGCTCGTGAGGGAGCGCGCGCAACTGGAAGCTCCCGTCCAAACCTATCGGAGACTCCGCGCGACGCGCGCGCAGGTCCAAGCAAATGAGGCGCTCGCCGGTCAAGCAGACGGCGAGCTTCGCGCGCTCGCCGAGGAGGAGAACCTCGTGCTGCAGGCGCGCGTGGCGGAGCTGGAGCTCGAGTTATCGCAACTCATGCTTCCTAGCGATCCAAACGACTCCAAGGACGTCTTCGTCGAGATTCGAGCCGGGACGGGCGGCGACGAGGCCGCGATCTTTGCGGGCGATCTGGCCCGCATGTACATGCGTTTCGCCGAGGCAAAGGGGATGAGGACGGAGCTCGTCTCAGAGAGCTCCAGCGAGGCCGGCGGCTATAAGGAGATAGTCTTCGCCGTCAAAGGTAACCAAGCGTATCGCTTTCTGAAGCACGAGTCCGGCGTCCATCGCGTCCAGCGCGTCCCGGCAACCGAAGCGCAGGGCCGCATCCATACCAGCACGGCGACCGTCGCGGTACTTCCGCAGGTTGAAGACGACGTCGAGGTAGCGATCAAGCCGGCCGAACTGCAGATCGACACCTACAAATCTTCCGGCGCCGGCGGCCAATACGTAAACAAGACGGAATCGGCAATTCGCATCACGCACCTGCCGACCGGCATTGTGGTAGCCTCGCAGCAAGAGCGCTCGCAGCAGCAGAATCGCGAGAAGGCAATGCAGATGCTGCGCGCCATGCTCTACGACCAGAAACGCCGCGAACAAGAAGAGGCGGTCGGATCGCTGCGCCGTTCGCAGGTCGGCAGCGGCGAGCGCGCCGAGAAGATTCGCACCTATAACTTTCCGCAGGACCGCATCACAGATCACCGGATCAACCGCAGCTTCGGAAATATCCGGGGCGTGATGGACGGCAGTCTCGGCCACATCACCGACGAATTGCTCGCCGACGAGCGAGCGCGTCTGCTAGCCGGCGAACCCGCGCTTTGACCTGCGCGCAGGCGCTGCTTTCCAGCGAGATCCATCTCTTAACCCGTAGTAGCCGCTCCGGACGTGCCGATGCGCTGCTGCTGCTCGCGCACGTGCTTCGACGGCCTCGCGAATGGCTGGTGGCGCACGGTGAAGCACCGGTCTGTGCAGAAGATGCGCGCGCATTTCAAACGCTCTGCAGTCGTCGCGCCGCCGGCGTGCCGGTAGCGTATCTTATCGGAAGCACGTGGTTCTGCGGGCGCGAGTTCGTCGTGAACGAGAGCGTGCTTGTCCCGCGCCCCGAAACCGAGCATTTGGTGGAAGATGCGCTGGGTTTCATTCGTGGACCGATGCGCGTGCTCGACGTCGCCACCGGCTGCGGCGCGATCGCCTGCACCGTTGCGGTGGAAACGCCGGCGATCGTTGACGCGACCGATAGCTCGCGTGCGGCGATTGAAGTCGCCACGGAAAACGCCCGTCGCCTCGGCGTAGCGCAACGTTGCCGGTTCCATCACGGCGATCTCGCCGAACCGGTCGGCACGCACCGCTACGACGCTATTATTGCAAACCTGCCGTACATCCCAACCAACGATCTGCCGGAACGCCCGGATCCCGCCTCATACGAGCCCCGCGCCGCGCTCGATGGCGGCCCCGACGGCCTCGCCCTCTACCGCCGGCTTCTAGCTCAACTCCCAGCGATTCTCAATGAAGACGCGTTAGTATTGCTGGAGGCCGCACCGCCAACAATCGACGATCTCGCACAAATGCTTCGCACTTCGCTCTCAAACTTCGTCATCTCGGTCCACCCCGATTACGCCGGCCTGCCTCGCTACGTC
>JBAUMX010000215.1:0-17947 GCA_049578945.1 Candidatus Cybelea sp.
TCTCCCAGATGCGCAGGCCCGGCCGGAGCAGGCGCGTGCGGTTGGCCGCCGCGACCTCGCAGCAAGCGCGTAAGCCCCGCGCGGCAAGGAATGCGGCCAGCATAAACGCCACGCCCGCAATCATCTCGCGCGACCCATGCCCCAGGTGGTCGTAGCTGTCTTTGGGGAGGGCGTAGTCGCCGATCACGTCAATCGCGAAATGCGCGACCGCCGCGCCTGCGGCCGCAGCGCAAATTACGAGTGAAACGATCGTCCGAAAACCGACCCGCACGCTGGCCGCTTCGACGCGCCAGGGGCTCGTCCTACCGAATAAAAAGGGGCCGATCGCTTGATCGGCCCTACGTCTCTTGCTAGCCCCGGACTAGTGCGACGATGGTGCGATCCAGACAGTGCCGCCTGCCCATTTAACCTCGACCGGCACGCACGACGAGGTCTGCGCGCCGGCGTAGGTCACGTCGTTGTACAGGCTGAGCCGGTGCGTGATGGTGGCTCCGGGCGCAAAGGACCCGACGTCTTGCACGCGCCGCAGGTAATGCTGGGACGCATTACGGTAGCCGACCACGAACGTGATACTGGCAGCGGTGTGCTTACCGAGATTCACGTACTCAATGTCCGTGCCGCTCGCCATGTGGCTGAGGGGCTTCGGCTTGGCGATGGTGCAGGATTTGATGAGGATCGGCGCAGCGGCTTGCACCGGCCCGATCGATGCCGTTATAGCCGCGGCTCCGACGAGCGTCGCAACGATCAGGCGACCGAAAGATTTCATCCTGTTCTTTCTCCTTTAAGGAGCACGAAGTAAGCAGGAGGCGGCTTTCCTTCTAACCGGGTCCCATCCCTGCAAGGACGAAGCATTCGTCGTATTGCGTCTACGACCAACTAACGAGGTACAAAATGGAAAACGATCGACGATTGCCTGCCGACGAGGAGACGATCTCACCGGATATTGCACCCCGTAAAGATCGGCCGCTGGATCCGGCCGAGGCCGTGCGTCTCGAGCGCGATAAGTATGGTGAAGGCAGCATCAACCCCAACCGCGAGGATCAGGAAGACGAGCACGGCGGGACGGCTGACGACATCGTCTAGTGAGCTACGCCAGCGCCGCTTCTTCGACCGCGTGTTCCTCAAGCCAAACGCTGCCCTCGGCCATCATTCGAACTATCTCACCTTCTCCGAGAGCACCGCGCAACGCCGCGAGCATCGCGTTGTACTCGCGTTCTTCGGTATATTGTCGGCGGATTTCGTTAGCGCTCAAGCGTTTGTCCACGTAGCCGAGAAGGCGAGCAGCGCGCGTTCGATCCGCACCCTGTTGGAACGCAGCGACCGCCGCGAGATGTTGCAATGCCCAGAGAGCCGGGACCTCGTGATAGGTCCTGCGTGCCGCCGAAAGTGCTTCGCGGGCGTACGAACGAGCCTCGTCGTATCGCTCCAATGCTATCAGATACGCCGCCATGTTCGCCTGGAGCAACGCGATTCGAGTAAAGCTCGCGGCTCGATCGGAGGCAAGTGCTTCCGCGGCTAGTTGTATTGCCGTCGCGGCGTCGCCGCCGAAAAACTCAGTCTCGGCGAGGTTGAGGGTAACAGCGCCGGCGAGCGATTGCGCACCGGTCGCCTCAAAAATCGCGCGCGCCTCTTCGTAAAAGTTACGTGCTCCAGTAAGATCGCCGACGCTCTTGCGCACGAGGCCTAAACTATCCAGAACCGCTCCCGTCATCTTCCGGAGGCCCAACCGCCGAAGCGTCGCCAGCGCTTCGTTCAGAAGCGCTTCGCCCTCTGCGATACGCCCGAGCATTACGAGGGCAACGCCCATATTTCGTTGCGCCCCCACGGTTCCAACCACGTCGCCGAGCACGCGATAGCGTTCCAGCGCGCGTTCGGCCTCAACGTAGCTAGCGTGTGGAAGCCCGAGAACGCCATCGAGCGCCGCCGCCGCCAAATCGAGCCGCGCTGCAACGTCCGGCGGCGTTCCTTCATCCATGCGATCCAACGCGACCGCTATCCAGCGCCGAGCCTCCGCGGTCGATTGGAATGACCACAGGCGACTGACTGCGCCGGCGAGCCGCATTCCGAGAAGCTCGTCTCCATGCCTCGCCAGCGACCACTCCAGCGCGGTACGCAGGTTTTCTGACTCGACCTCGGCGCGTGCAACCCACGCGCTCTCGGGCGTCGCCTCCCAATCACTCTCGAGCTTCTCGGCGAGCCGCAAGAAAGCAGTAGCGTGAGCACGCGCGACTTCCGCCTCTTCGCCGCTCGCGACGAGTCTCTCGCGCGCGTACTCTCTCGTCGACTCGAGTAGCCGATAGCGCGGGTCGTCGCTTTGGTTGGTTTGAACGAGCGACTTATCCACGAGCGAAGAAAGAAGCTCGAGCACCGCTAGTTCGTCGATCGAACCGCCGGCGCAGACGGCGGTCGCGCTTTCGAGGGTGAACCCTCCCGCGAAGACGGAGAGCTTCAAGAAGATTGCACGCTCGTCGTCCGAAAGCAGATCAAAGCTCCAATCGATTAACGCCCGCATCGTTTGATGGCGCGGAAGCGCACTGCGATCGCCCCCGGTTAACACGCGAAAACGTTCGTTGAGGCGTTGCACGAGCTGCTGCGGCGAAATGACCTTCACTCTCGCGGCGGCAAGCTCGATCGCCAACGGAATCCCATCGAGACGCGCCGTAATCTCAGCGACGAAGCGTGCGCTCTCATCGGTTATCGTAAAGCGCGGGTCGGCGGCACGCGCGCGGTCGTCGAAGAGCGCAACGGACGCATAGCGCAGGACGTCCTGCGCCGATAGGGTCTCACTAGCCCGAGGCACAGCCAACGAGGGCAGCGGAAAAGTGCGTTCACCGGAGATGTTCAAACTCTCGCGGCTGGTCGCCAGAATGTACACGTTGGGACAGCTTCGCAATATCGATGCTACAACGCCGCGCACCGCCTCGATCACATGCTCGCAGTTGTCGAGGACGAGCAGTACGCTTCTGCGCTCGAGATATGACAAGAGCGTTTCGAGAAGTGGGCGGTCAGGCGACTCGCGATGACCGAGGACCCGCGCAATCGATGCGGTTATGAGCGAACCCTCCGAGATCGAAGCGAGCTCGACGAGCCAGACCCCGTCTTCGAAACTGTCGAGCATCTCGACGCCGACTTGCACCGCGCAACGTGTCTTACCGGCACCGCCGGCTCCAACGAGCGTTACGAGGCGATGCTCCATGAGCAGCGTCGCAATCGTCGCGACTTCTTCTGCGCGGCCGACGAACGACGTGAGCTGCGATGGCAGGTTGTTCAAATGCTGGCCGAGCGATCGCAGCGCAGGGAAGCTGTGGGGCAACTTGGGTGCGACGAGTTGATAGACGCGCTCAGGCCCGGCGAGGCCTCTGAGCTGGTGATTTCCCAGATCGCGCAGAGTGGTCGCCTCCGGCATCTCGGCATCCAATAGGTCGGCCGTCGTGCGAGAAACCAGCACCTGTCCGCCATGACCGATTGCAAGCAGCCTCGCGGCTCGGTTGACCGCCGGTCCAAAGTAGTCGGAGTCACGCTCGTCGGCGGCGCCTGTATGAAGTGCCATTCGCACGCGCATGCCGCCGACGGCTGAGAAATCCTCGGCTTGCAATCTTCGTTGCGCGTCGAGCGCCGCTGCAATCGCCGCGGGAGCGGTCGCAAAGACCGCACAAAACTCGTCACCGACCGTCTTGAAGACCGAGCCGCCGTTTGCGGCAATCGCCGTACGCATCAGCTCATCGTGGGCCGCCAGCGCGGCGCGCATCGCGTCTTTTGCACGCTCCCAACGCTCCGTACTTCCCTCGATGTCGGTGAAGAGAAACGTAACCGTACCGCTCGGTTGAGCCATATCGGCCGGCTCGCGCGGCTCCCTCGCCATATGCGGCGACCTTTTTCTCCCCCAGGATAGGTGGTTCCCAAGGTGAAGGCTTTTGCATGAATTTCAGCTGCCGTTGCCCGCACGGCCCATTCATACCCGCGGTTTTTAGCGAAGCGCAACGCACGCTCGGGCGGCGCTCGTTTTTGATTGGTGCGGCTGCGGCGGGGGCGGCCTTGTTCCTCCCGCCGCGGGCCCAGGCGGCAAGCGGCGTCACGACCCTAAAGGCTGCTCGCCTCTTCGACGGCCGAGCGATGCATTCACCGGGCGTGCTGGTCATCAGCGGCGGCCGGATCGTTTCGATGCACGAGGGTGACGCCGGCAGCGCAGCGGCGGTCGTCGAGTTCGGCGACGCGACGATCATGCCCGGACTCATCGATTGCCATACGCACATCGCAGATTTCGTTCTGCCCTCGCACTACCTCACGCTCATGTTCCCGAAGTACCGCGCCGCCGATAACGTGCCCGAAGCGACCATCTACAGCCTTCGCAACGCGCAGGTAATGCTTGGTAACGGCTTCACGACGGTCCGAGACGTCGGAGGGGGCGCCGGAATCGACCTCGCGGTCCGCAATGCCGTCAACGACGGCGCGATCGTCGGTCCGCGCATCCTGGCGGCGGGACAGGCGCTTTCGATCACCGGCGGCCACGGCGACTCCAACGACGTACCGGGTTGGGTCGAGGAAGATCCTAGCGTGAAGATGGGCGCAGTCTCGTACGGACCGTACGGTTTTCGCGAGCTCGTTCGGCAGAACGTGAAGTTGCACGTTGACGTGATTAAGATCCTGGCTACCGGCGGCGTGCTCTCGTATGGGGACGTCTGGGACATTCCGCAGTTCAACCTCGACGAGGTGCAAGCCGTCGTCGAAGAGTCAACGAAGTTTCGGCGGAAGGTCGCGGCGCACGCCCACGGCGATCCCGGCATCGCGATCGCGGTCGAGGGTGGCGTGCACTCGGTCGAGCACGGCACGGGCGTGAGCGAAAAGACGCTGCAGAACATGCAACAGCGCGGAACCAATCTCGTACCTACGATTTGGGCGCTTGACTCGATCTTGCAGCCGGGTAATCCAAACCATATTCCGCCAACCTCCGTCCAGAAGGCCGAGTACGCCGCACAGCTTCGCAACGCCGGCATGCACCGCGCGATCGCGTCGAGCGTGCTCATCGCCTACGGCACCGATGCCGGCGTCTTTCCGCACGCGGAGAACAATAAAGACTTCGCGCTCTTGGTCGGCCTCGGAATGCGACCCACCGACGTTTTGCGTTCTGCTACGGCGAACGCGGCCGAGTTGATCGGCACGAGCGACCGCGGCGTCTTGACCCCCGGCAAGCTCGCCGACGTCGTGGTCTTCAACGGCGACCCGAGCCGCAATATCGCATTGATGGAGGCTCGCCCGGCGCTCGTGATGCTCGGCGGCGAGAAGGTTGATCTCGCGCGTCTTTCTAGTTAATCGCGTTCGACCTGATGCCGGGAGCGACAATTGATATGCGTCGCTCTTGGCGAGAATTGATAGGCGTCGCTTTTGGTGAGAATTGATGAGGGTCGCTTTTCCGTAATCGTACGAGTAGCAACGTGGGAACGGCTAGCTAGACGGCGAAGGAAGCGCGTCCATCGTTTACGTGCGAGGAGTATCCGTAAGATGAAGGCTTCAACGTTTGTCCCCTACGCGTTGAGTTCGTTTGCAATTGCGACCGTCTTAGGCGGCTGTGGTGGACCTCAGTCACCCATTGCCGGATCGATTGCGCCGCAGCAAAGCTACTCGTCATCGGCGCATCGCACCCGCAGCTTAAGCACGCAGTGGCCGGTGCAGCACCTTATTGTCGTTATTCAACAGGCGCGCACATTCGACAATCTCTTTGCCGGCTATCCCGGTGCAGATGCGCCAACATCTGGTTGTGCGAGCGGTGCAAAGTCAAGCGCGGTTGCCCAACCAATGAGCTCGGGCTCCGGCTGCGCGCCCGGTGATACCAAGGTCCCGCTCAAACCCGTCAGCTTGGGGAGCGCGGCCTGCCGAGACGCGGCATCGTTCTCCTATTATAAGGTAGCATGGGATAACGGCGCGATGGACGGGTGGAATCAGCTCGATCAAAAACACCCCCTTTGCCCGTACACGCACGTCACGAACACGGAAACCGGCCCCTACTGGAAGTTCGCAAAAAGCTTCGCCATTGCGGATCATATGTTTGCATCGACCCGCTTCGGCGGCTTTGCCAATCAATACTATTTGCTCGCAGGCACGAGCCGGGTGGCGCGGAGCACCTTCGTCATTGGTCCGCCTACCGAACCCATTTGGGGCTGCCACGCGCCGCCGGGCACCACCACTACGGTCCTCAAACACGACCGCATCGATCCGCACGTTGGGCCCTTCCCATGTTTCGATCAGTTTCCAACAGTCGCCGATCTCTTGGATGGTGCCGACGTCAGCTGGAGATACTACTACGATCAGCCGGGGACGGGTGGAGGCAATTGGAATGCATTTACGTCGATCAAAGACGTATTTGAAGGCCCGGACTGGACGCGCGACATGAGTGCGCCCGCGACGAACGTCCTTTCCGATATCACGGGTGGAAATCTTACCTCGGTCTCCTGGGTGCTTTCGCCGCGCGTCGATTCGGACTCGCCTGGAACGCACGGCGGTCCCAAATGGGTGAACGCCATCATCCGCGCGGTCGAAAAGAGCCAGTATTGGGCGAATACCGCCGTCGTCGTAACCTGGATTGACGTCGGTAGCGGCCAGTTCTACGACAACGTCGCGCCTCCGCAACTCGACGTCATGGGCCTCGGAGTCCGCGTTCCGCTCATCGCAGCATCGAAGTTCGCCAAGCGTCACTACGTCTCGCACGTGCAATACGAGTTTGGAAGCATCCTGAAATTCATCGAAGAGAATTGGGCGTTGCCGCCGTTAGGCGGCGGCGCGACGGACCAACGCGCCAACAGCATTTCCGACATGTTCGACTTCACCCGCTAAGATGTTAGCCGCGTCGGGCCGCCGCAGAAGTGAGCTTACGGTCTGACGTTAACGAGTAACGGGGTAGGTTAGCGGCGCACCTCCGCAAAAGGAGTTCTTTGGCAGCGGGGGCTTTCTTGGTCGTCGCCCGGCTTCGGTTAAGGAGGAGAGTCATGGATCGAATTTCTTCTCTAAAGAGCACGATCGCGTTAGCTACTGCTGCCCGATACCGACTAGCAAAGCTTCCGGACGATTTATGGACCATTTAGTTTTCGAAGCGAACCCGTGGTGGCTCATCATCGTCTTGACGATCGTGCTGAGCCTCGCGATCGAAACGCCGTTCCGGTTCCGGTCGTTCATGCCGGCGATCGTCGGGAAGAACCTCGACGCGCTCGGCGCCGTGCAAGCGGGTCTTCTTACCCTTGCGTCGTTTGTATTAGGGCTGTCGTTCTCGCAAGCACAAGGGCGCTTCGACGCGCGGCGGGAGCTCGTAGTCAAAGAGGCAAACGCGATCGGCACGACCTGGCTACGCGCCGATCAGCTCGCAGCGCCGCAGGAGCAACACTTCCGCAAGCTTTTGGTCGACTACACGGCAACCCGCCTACACGCGTATCAATTCCCGGACTCGTCGGAGTTCGAGAGACAGCGATCTTACCAGGTGCAACTGAGCCGAAGCAGTCGCGATCAGGACGAAATGTGGGCAATCGCCTCCCCGGCGCTACACGCCCGTCCGGAAGATAACGGGCTCTCGCTCTTGATGCAGGCGCTCAACGAAACGATCGATGTTTCGAGAGAGCAACTCCAGGCGCTCACAACTCACATTCCAACCGCGGTCGTCGCGCTGACCTTGGCGCTGATAGCGCTGGGGGCCCTGTCCCTTGGCTTGCGCTTCGCGGCGCACGGAGTGCGGCCGGCGGCGTTAAGCGCCGTCTACGTCGTCGCCAGCGTGATCGTCGTTACGATGATGATCGACTACGACCGGCCGGAGCGCGGCTTCGTTAACGTCGATCTCAAACCGCTCCAAATCCAGCTGCAAACGATGCAGCCCACGCGTTAGTTCAGCGTACGCGCGGCGTCGCGGTTGTCGCGGGTGGGCTCGCCGTTAGCGATGCGCTAGGTGTGCTCGGGGGGATGGAATCGTTTTGACGTGCTTTTGATGGTCCTTCGGAAACGAGCGCCATAGGATAGCCGACAGATGTACGTCGCGTTGGCGCTAGCTGCGGCCGTTAACTGGTCGGTCCGGCTTGAAGATTCATGGAAGTTCAAAACGGGGGACGATCTGCGTTGGGCGGATCCCCGCTTCGACGATCGCGCCTGGGGAACGCTTAGCCTCGCAGCCCCGGCCGATGCGAACGACGGGGATCAGGGAATCGGTCACTACGCGGCTGGTTGGGAAGCAAACGGATACGGCGGATACACCGGTTTCGCGTGGTACCGAATACTGATCGCGCGCCCGCCGTCAAGCGGCCGCGATCTCGCGGTCCTCGGTCCGGCGATGGTCGACAGCGCCTACCAGATTTACGCCAATGGAAAACAGCTCGGTGGTATCGGCGACTTCGCGCGGCGGATTCCGATAGCTTACGGGATCCACCCGATGAGATTCAACTTTCACTCCAGTCGCCAACCGGCGCTGATAGCGGTGCGCGTATGGATGGGTCCGTGGGCGGCTGGACCTCGATCGGGTGGCATGCACGTCGCACCGGTGTTCGGCAACGCGGCTGGCGTCGAGAGCGCCTACAAAGTGCAGTGGTTCGAGAAAACGCGCGCATTTGCGCTCGAGATCGTGCAGGCGTGTCTCTTCATCGTACTCGCGGTCGTCGCGCTGAGCCTACTGCCGTTCGACCGAGCGAGGCGCGGCCCGATCATGTTGGCTATTGCATTGATACTCACCGCGTTATGGCGCGCGAATTTGGCGTTCTTCTGGCTCTCCGGCACTGAAAGCGTACAGCGCTTCGTCCACCTGCACGTCATCTTGCTCGTACCGATAACGCTCGGCGCCTGGACCCTAACTTGGTGCTATCTCTTTCGTCTAAACGAGTCGCACCGGATCACCGTCGTGACATCGGCGCTAACGATCCTCTATATCCTAGCGGAGGTCCTGAAACGGCCGCTATTCGATGGCGGTTTCCTATCGGCACTGGCCCCCGCTGCCGCCCTCGTTTCGAGGTGGGATCGATACGCTTTCCTTTTGTTGCTGATCTATATCGTCTATCGCGGAGTCCGCGAACGCGGCAATGAAGCTTGGCTCGCCCTACCCGCAATCGTCTTGATCTCGATCGGGCAGTTCGCCGGCGAGCTGTCCACGTTGGGCGCCCCGACGATCTGGTTTCCATTCGGCACGGGCGTATCGTTAGCGAACTACGCGTACTTATTCGCTACGCCGGCGATTGCCGCGTTACTGTGGAGTAGGCTCCGGCTACAGACTGCGTGGAGCGATGCTTGGTGCTAAAACTCCGTGCAACGCTCCGTTGGTGAACGCCACGTGCCCGAGCGTTTGTCGTTTGCCAGCGTGCCGCTAAAGTTGACCGTGCCGACGCCCGGCGCCGGTGCGTTGGTGCTCGGAGCTAATGTATTCGAGAAGCGCTTTCCCAAACTCCCCGACGACGACGAGCGCCGAGAGATCGATCGGCGTCAGCGGCATTTGCAGACGCAACGTGTCTTTGCCATTGTCCATCCACGGGCCGACGCCGGAAAAGAAGAATCCATGCGACTCCATTGTTTCGCAAAGCGCCGGTGTTCCGGGATCTTCGAGCGGAAGGGACGCGTAAATCGCGCCGATGTGGTGGATCGTGCGCAGATCTGCAACCGTTTGGCGTACGAGTTCGGCCGTTTCCGAGCCAATCGCTTCGACCTCGATCGTGGCGATACCGTCGGCGCGCGTGATGCTGGAGTGAAAAAGGCCGCGGCCGCTCGGCGCCGATCCGTCGCTCATCGTTACCGGCAGATCTAACTGCTCGTAGATGCGCGCAATCATCGTGCGATGACGCTGCGGCGCATGGATCGTTCGCGGCTCGCGCGACTCGAGCGGCTTTACGTAGAGCATGCAGCTTTGGCGCTGCGTCGTCGTAGAAAGCTCCAGATGGCGCGCGACGAAGCTGCGCGGCGCTTCCCCTAGGGTGATCCCGCAAGCCTTGGCGCCGAAGGTTTCGCTCGCGCGCTGCGTCCGCGGATGATCGGTGACGGGCTCCGAAAAGTAAGCAGCGAGACCCAGGGCTATCGCTTCGCGCTCGGCCCGCTCGCGTAGCCGATTGAGCAGATCGCGGCCGCGGTGCGCAGGCAACACGATCGCTCCGCAGGCATCGGCAATCGGCGAATCGCCGTCGCGCGCCAAGGCATAATGACCGACGACATCACCCGCGAGCGTTACCGCGACGATCGAGACGTATCGTTGGCTTTCGTTGAGCTCGATAAGGCGGGCCGGCACATAGACGGCCGGCAGGTCGTACGCATAGCCATAGCTGAGATAAAAGGCGCGCGCGACGCCGGGTGCGTCGGATGGCGTGAATCGACGAATCGTATACTCTTGCTCGGGCGCGAGCGGCACGACTTCTTCCGTCTGAATCGGCGGCTCGTCGGCGAGTGGGACGCCGTGGTTGCGATTTACGACCAACCGCAATTCGCTGCCCGCGATCCCATGACCGCGCCAGTACGCCGCGTCGACGTTCGCCCTGAGCTCGTTCCATTGCGGGTCGCGTCGCGCCAGCGCATCATCCATTGGAAGACCTCGCTCAACGATTGAGAGCGTGAGATGAAGTGACGAGCAGGTCGCGACGAGGTGCACCGGAGTGCGCGCCTCAGCCATCGCCTTTTCTACAATCGCCGCAAAGCCGCAACGCGCGGCGGAGACGATGCCGCGCTCCTGCTCGGGCTCAAGCTCGCCCCGACCGGCCGCGTCGCTGACAAAGGCCTCGACGAGCGGCGCGAACGCGAGCTCCGGTGGAACCTTTAGCTCGGTGGTAAATGCCACAACATCAGCTCCTCAAGGCGACCCCGACCTCTCTTTCTCGCCCAGCACTGGCCCACTTCCCCGGTAAGCCCGCCTTACCGCTAGGGCAAGCGGGCGGCAAGAATGAATCTTTGGTGGGCATCGCCTCCGGCTACAACGAGGAGAACAGATTGAACATTCAGCAGCCCGCTTACCCGGCGCCGGCTTTCGCAATGACCAGCCGTTCGCTCTCCGACATCACCGACCTCATCATCCATCACTCTGACGGGCCGCCCGATCAGGATCCGCTCGCGATCGACCAAGAGCATCGCAACGAAGGTTGGTCAATGATCGGCTATGACTACATCATTGCTGGAAACGGCACGATCTACAAGGGACGTCCCGACGACGTGGTGCCGTCAGCGGCGTATGGCCGCAACTCGCAGAGCGTTGACGTATGCTTGCTGGGGGATTTTCAGCCGAACACCCCTGCGTTCGAAAATGCGGTGCCGGCGGCGCAGCTTCAGGCGGTTAAGGACCTCGCTCTCTATCTGCACCAACGCTACCCGGGCATCGCGCGCACGATCGGTCATCGCGACGTTGCGAAGTTGTTCTACCCGAACGATACGGGAGATTATGCGACCTCTTGCCCCGGAGACGTTCTGGAGGCGCAACTACCAGCGATCAAGGCTTACGTACTCGCAAAGATCCAGCACTAGTCAAACGCCTCACCGCCAACGACTAGCGCAAAATGCTTACGTGCAGTTAGCAGCCGACGGGTGCGGATGATGGACAAGCCCACAATGGCACTCCTGTTCGGTGGTGTCGTGCCGAGCCTTATCATCATCGCTGTGGTCGTGCTGCAACGCTGGAAGGGGCCGCAATGGTTCAAGTCCTGGCCCGTGCAAGCCGTGCTGTGGGTCGCGGTCCTTACGATGCTTGCGTATAGCTTTACTTATGGCAACTTCACGCAGCTCGGGAAGTCGATGCTGCATTGGAACATCATCGACTACGTGGTGGCGTTCATTATCCCCACCGCCGCAGCTGGATTTGTTTGGTGGCTGCGCCCCGACTTGCACGCACAACCGCTGGCCAGAAACCGAATGCTCAAAGTCTGGATATTCGCGATGGCACTCGGGATGGTTGCCGTGATCCTTTACAAACCGGTGCATCACTAGGGCGAGTGCCCGTGCCCTCGCCGTAACGGTGGCGACCGCGTTCCTGCGGCACGCGATGAGGTTGCCTCGGCGCACGCCTGACGTCTTAGAGCCGGCGGTCGCCTCGCGGACGCTTCGTCACAAACCGTGATCCAGGCGCGATGTCCGAGGAACTGTGGTCTCGACATCACAAACGTTGGTAGAGGTATGCAGCCTTTTAGCATCGCCGGTTCCCAGCTGGGCATGGGCGCGAGCCTCGGCAACAGCGCGATCTGGATTCACACCAAAGGCGACGGCGCGATCGAGCGCGTCTTTCTCAATGCGATCGGTGAGTCGCTGGTCGGAACCGTCAACGTGCGGTATGCAGGGCGGCCCGAAGGCGCGGGGTCGTTTTTCTCGGGAGTCTTCGCAGCGGGGCCGCGGATGTTGGAAATTCATCCCGCCTATCAGCGCGTGCGCTTTTCGCTAATCGAAACCATCGACGTCGCCGAAACGACATTTCTCCCATTCGCACAAGGCGACCCCGGCGAGGACGAACCGGTGGTTTACGTCATGGTCGATCTCGAGAACCGCGACATCGTTCGTCACGACCTGCGTCTTACCGTCTCCGCCATGCTGCGCGGAAGCACGGCCGCCGACGTTTCCGCGCGCTACGACGCCGTCGCGGGAGCGCTTCTCGCGCATAACGCGAGCAAACCCGAGTGGATTCGCGTTCTTGGCGGGTCGGAGACTCCCACGCGATTCGCCGCCGACGCCGATTTCGCGCGCTCGTACGACACATCGTACAAAGACGATTTGAACGACGATACGAGCGCATCGGGCGACCTCATGGGGCGGCTTCAGTGGGACTTGGCTCTCGCAGCCGGCGAGCGGCGCCATTTTTGGTTTGCGCTTGGCGCCTACGCAAACGGCGAGCAAGACGCAATGCAGCGGTTCGGCCGCATTCGCAACGCTCGTGAGGCGCTTGACCGCACGGCTGCGTCGCTGGAGAGCATCGTTCGCGCCGCTCGCGTACTGACCCCGGATCCGGTGATCAATCAAGGTTCGTTATGGAGCAAGGTCAACATGCGTCGCGTGATGGCCTCATATCCGACTGGGCAAGCGTTCACGAACGATCCGGGCAAGTACGCAAACATCGTGACGCGCGACGCGGCATGGTTCGTTTACGGCAACGATCACTTCTTACCGTCTTTCTCGCGCCGGTTGCTGGATAATCTAGCTCAACGACAGTACCCAAGCGGGAAAATGCCGGAGTACTTCGACGGCGTCAGCGGTCGCGTTGAGGATGATGGCCTCAACATCAACGATGATACGCCGCTCTACATGCTCGCCGTCAATCATCACTTTCGGGCGACCGGCGATTGGGACTGGCTCGCGGCGACATATCAGGCCGTCGCTCGCGCGGCGCGTTATATCATCTCGCAAATCGACGACCGCGGACTAGTATTTTGCTCGGCCAACGATCCTCGCGGCGACGTGTGGGCAATCGCAGGTTGGCGCAACATCGTAAGCGGCTACCGCATCAGCGGTGCCGTGACCGAGATCAACGCGGAGTGCGTGGCCGCGCTGCGCGACGCGGCGCATCTCGCCGACGAAGTCGGAAACGAGGACGATCAACAAGCGTTTGCAGCGGCGTCGGCAAGGATCCGCGAGGCGATGGACGCTCACCTGGTTAACCCACAGAACGGGCTCTACTATCTGAACCTCGACGTCGACGGATCCCCGCGCACCGATGTAACGGGCGACGAGATCTTTCCCGTCATCATGCGCGCGTGTTCCGACGAAATCGGCTTTCGCATCATCAGCCGTCTCAATTCGCCGGACTTCTGGACTTCCGCGGGGTTGCGGACGGTCTCGCGCCTCGACCCACGCTTCGACCCCACGGCGAATTCGGGGCTGATGGGCGGCGTCTGGCCCGGCCTAACGTGGTGGTACGCCTTCGGGGCCGCGCGATACCATCCACATTCGATGGTGCGGGCGCTGCGGTCGTCGTTCGAACACTACGGCACCGATCCGCAACGCTACAACACCGTGCCGGGTCAGTTCAGCGAGTGGTTTGACGGCGAAAGCTTGGCGAACCGCGGCATGCGTCTTTCGCCGTGGGAACCGCCTCGGTTCCAGTG
Source organism: Candidatus Cybelea sp. (assembly GCA_049578945.1). Classification (GTDB taxonomy): domain Bacteria; phylum Vulcanimicrobiota; class Vulcanimicrobiia; order Vulcanimicrobiales; family Vulcanimicrobiaceae; genus Cybelea. The sequence goes on from JBAUMX010000215.1 coordinate 14,013, forward strand.
GGCGGCCGTCGAAGGCGTCTGCGGCTTAGTGCTGTTGCCCGGGGCGCCGCGTATCAATCCACTCATGCCGACCGGTTGGAACTGGGTGGCACTGCGCGACGCTCCATATCACGGGCGCCCGTTCTCGTATTTTTTCGTTCGCGAGTCGGACGGTGACGTTCGCGTCTACGCCACGTGTGCGATTGACTGCGAGTGGCCGATAGAGATCTACACGGCTGACGTCTCCGACGGCGTCCGCATTTTTACCGCAGACGCAGTGGGGGTTGCTCTCCGGCGCGACAATGGTCTCGTGTTGCTGGTCGGCAATACGGGCGCCGACACGATTTACGCAGCGGTTCAGTTCTTCGACGACAGCCTTCTGCCCGAACAGGCAGCCGTCCGCATCTACGACAGCGAGCGGCGCGGCTGGGAGTCGCAGGGAGTTCTGAAGCGCCCTCAGCTCAACGCCATGGCCCTTTCGATCGAGCGCGGCGGCTTCAGGCTCGTCGAGATGGTGACGACCAGCAACGCAACGTGAGTTCCCGCCCCGATCTATGCGGCGTCACAGTCACCCGGTTTTGGTTGAAGCGATTCCGTTCGTCCCGAATGCAGCGCAACCACCGCAATGACTGCCCCGCCAACGAGACAAATCGTGCAGATTGCAAACGCAAGCTGGTAACCCGACACGAGCGCAGCGGTCATCGAGTTGACGGTCGCAAGGACATAGTTTGTCCGCGACGCTGCGACGGCTGCAACCACTGCAAGGCCGAGTGCACCACCCACTTCAGCCGTCGTATTGACGAGGCCTGAAATCAAACCCGAGTCGCTTGGCGTCGCGCTCGACATCGCGAAATCCATGATGCATGGAAATGCTGCTCCGAGACCGGCTCCCACCAGTACCATTCCTGGGAAAATGACGCTCGCATAGGGTGCTTCCAACGGTGCCAGTGCGAAGATTGCCAGACCACCCGCGGAAATCATAAGGCCTGCAACCAGCGGAACCTTCGGCCCAAAACGTTGCATGAACCACGCTGACGGACCGACGGAAAGTATCCCGATCGCGAGCGTTATCGGGAGGAACGCTAGACCGGTCCCAAGCGCGTCGTAATGCATGACGTTGCGCAGATAAAGCGCGTACAAGAAAAAGAACGACCATAAGCCGGTTACGATAACGACCTGCAAAACGTTGCTCCACACTACATTGGGTTTGCGAAAGACACCCAAGGGGAGTAGCGGTTTTTCGATTCGGCGCTGTCGAGCGATGAACGCCGCAAGCAGCACGATGCTTATGCTCGCTGCGATAGCCGTGCGCAGCGATATGCCGGTTTGCGGAACCTCGACGACGGCGTAGACTGCCAACATAAGAGCTGCAGTCAAGGACGCCGCGCCGGTGACGTCGGCGCTCTCGTGGAAGCCTAAACCCTGGGAATCAGAAATGAGTCGCCGCGCGGACGCGTAAGCGACGATGCCGATCGGGATGTTCACCGCGAATATCCAGTGCCAGTTCAACGCCTGAGTGATAACGCCGCCCACGAGCAAACCGACCGATCCGCCCGCGGCGGCCGTGAAACTGAAAATCGAGAGCGCTTTAGCCCGATCGTGCGGATCGGTAAACGTGGTGTAGATCATCGCGAGTATCACGGCAGCTGCCATCGCTCCGCCTAATCCCTGGACGAATCGCGCGGCGATCAACGTCCATTGAGAGTTCGCCAAGCTGCACAGTAGCGATGCGGCCGTAAAAATGATGAGGCCGATCATGAAAATTCGCTTCGTACCGACCAGGTCCCCAAGCCGGCCGGCGAGCAGCAACGTACCACCGAAGGCGATCAAATATGCGTTTACCGGCCAGGCAAGGTTTGCACTGCTGAAGCCGAGATCACGTTGAATCGACGGGAGCGCAACGGTGACGACCGTGCTGTCGAGCACGATCATCAACATCCCCGTACAGAGTACGATGAGGGCTTTCCAGCGCTTATCTAATGGCGAGGCACGGGACACGATTGTATTCTCCGCTATTAAAAGTAAAAATACCGGGACGAAGCCCGGTATCCGACGACCGACGCTCGGTTCCGGGTGCCTATCTCGTCATGAACCGAACGGCCGCTTTCATAGCAGCAATATGGTAACACGGCGTGTCAAGGCGGTTGATCGATAAGTACGATGATTTTTCCCGACGGTCCGACACGGCCGGGTCCCGTCGAGGTCGAAAAACGATGCGGCTTTTCAAGTGGGACTGCCGAGTAGTACGGCGGGCAGCGTCAAGCGGGCGACGGAGACACCGTGATAGTTCATCATCTTACCAAGGTGCGGCCTCGGAACCGCGGATGCTCGCGCGAAAGTATCGTTGATTGCTTTGATTTCAAACAGCCGGGACGACGGTTTAAGATGATCCGTTCGCAATATTCGCGCAGTTACTTCGGACGTCAGCTGCCGTCTTCTCTGCCGCTGGATTCGGAGTGATCGTATGCGCGCAGACGCCGATATCTAGCAACCGAGCACCTGTTCTCTCCGTCAGGTGGCCTTAGCGCATCAGCAGGATCGCGTCGCAAAGTTCGTCCATCGCAAAGGCGACACGCGCACCGGTTCCTAAATAGTGCTTTCCCCCAGCTAGACTTCACGTGTAAAGGAGCTCTTGTGAACGGACTATTGAGACTCGTGGTGCCGCTCGCCGCGGCGCTCGCAATTGCTGCGTGTAACGCAAGTACTTCGTCGAACATGCCCTCGACCGCGGGTGCCTCCCAGACGGGATCGCAGGCATCCGGACATTCAGTGCCCACCTGGGAAGCTAAGCACCAAGCCCGGAGCGTCTGCAAGGAGCTTGACGGCGGCGCGAGGTGTTTTACGTTGCTTCCGCCACAGCCCGCGGTTGGGTGCAATCCCTCGAGCGGTTGTGGTTTTCGGCCCGTCGATCTCCAGCAACGCTACGGACTCACCTCACTGCTGGGTAAGGGGGCGGGAACGATCGTCGCGGTTATCGAGGGCGGCGATCTGCCCACCGCTGCAACCGATCTAGCCGCGTACCGCACCCAATTCAACCTGGGTACGGCACCATTTGCTAAGTACAATCAATACGGCCAGCAGTCTAACTACCCCGAAAGCTGTGAGGACTTCGGCTTCTGCCTTGAGGCAGACCTCGACACCGAAATGGTCGCCGCCATCTGCCCCAAGTGCACGATCTACATGATCGAAGCCGGCAACTGCGGCGCGTTCGTCTGCGGCGCTGAGGGCGCCGAGCAGACGGCCGTCACTCTTGGTGCGACGATTATCAGCAATAGCTGGGGATGCCACACCGGAGTCTACGGTGCAAACTGCGGCGACCCGAACTTCCCTAACTACTTCAGCACTCCGAACATCGCGTATGTAGCCTCGTCCGGCGACTCAGGATATCCTGAGATCGAGTGGCCGGCAACGCTCGACAACGTGCTCGCGGTCGGTGGAACGCAGATCCATAAGAGCGGTTCAACGTTCACCGAGACGGTCTGGGACGGCGCGGGCGCAGGCTGCTCTACCACCATCGCCAAGCCGTCGTGGCAGCACGATCCGCTCTGCGCTGGTCGCACGATTTCAGACGTGTCGGCGCAGGCTGGGTTAAGCCCGGGAGTAGCGGTATACGATACCGGCGGCGGCTACGGTGGTTGGATCGCCAGCGTCGGCGGAACGAGCGTCGCGTCGCCGATCACGGCCGGCATCATCGCTCTTGCCGGCGATGCCACCAGCTATACCACGGGGGGTGAACGCTTCTGGAAGCTGTCGAATAAGAAACATAGAAGGAAGCTCAACGTCATCAAAAGCGGCAGCGACGGCTCCTGCGGAGACTATATCTGCGAAGCTGGTGCTCCCAAAGGGGAAAACTACAAAACCTACTCCGGTCCGGCCGGATGGGGAACTCCAAAGGGTGTCAGGGCGTATTAATTTAAGCCATCACCCGACATAGCGAGAGGCGGACGCTCTTGGCG
>JBAUMX010000216.1:0-17251 GCA_049578945.1 Candidatus Cybelea sp.
CGTGGATGCAGATCAGTCGAGCACCAGCTGGGCGTACGACGCCGCCACGCCGGCAATCTCGTACGATCCAGCCGCCGCGAAGCGACTGCTCGGCGGACGGCACCCCGACGTAACGCTCGCAATCGCGCCGCAAATCGTCAACGGCTCGCAACTCGTCGCTGCGATCGTTCAAGAAGATCTGCGCAAAATCGGCATACGCGCAACCATCAAACAGTACCCCAGCGGGATGTTTTACGGCCCCGCGGCCCAGGGCGGCGTGCTGGCTGCTGGACGTTACCAGCTCGCGTACGACGCGTGGTGGGTGCTGGGCAACGACCCCGACGATTCATGGCACATGACCTGCGACGAGGTACCGCCTGCCGGACTCAACTACTCTTTTTGGTGTGACGCGCGCGCCAATGCAGCGATTCGAGACGCGCTTGCAACCGTCGACCGGCCGCGGCGCAAAGCCGACTACGCCGTCGTACAGCGCGCGATCGCGGCCGAGCTTCCAATCTTCACGCTCTGGCAAGTGCGCATTCCGGACGCCTACCGAACCTACGTGCACGGCATCGCGCCGGCGCCCGGCGGCTCGACCTTCTGGAACGCCTGGAGCTGGAGTATCGGCCAGTGACTAACGCTTTGTCATCCTGAGCGCCGCCACTCTCCTATACGTTGTCATCCTGAGCGTAGCAAGCGAAGTCGAAGGACGAAAGACGCTCGTCGCTCTGCCCTTCCGGCTACGTTGTCATCCCGAGCGTAGTCGAAGGACGAAAGACGGTCGCTCTGCTATCCTGAGCGGAGCGCCGCCCCGTGTCATCCTGAGCGTAGTCGAAGGACGAAGGGCTCGTCGGTCGGAGCCTCCTCGGCATTACGTCAAGGGATTCGAAGTTTGGGTGGCAATCAAATCTTGCATTGGGCTGGACGCATTTGCATAGAGTTGCTTCTCCATCCGCCCTGCCAAATACGCGGCGCGTCCTGCGAGAACGGCGTGTTTCATCGCCATCGCCATTAACACCGGATCGCGAGCGCGCGCAATCCCCGTATTCATGAGCAGCGCATCGACGCCGAGCTCCATCGCGATTGCCGCGTCGGAGGCCGTGCCGACGCCGGCGTCAACGATCACCGGGACGCCGGCGCGTTCCTTGATGATGCGGATCGAATACGGATTGCACACACCTAGGCCGCTGCCGATCGGCGCGGCGAGCGGCATGACGGCAGCGCAACCAATCTCTTCGAGCTGCTTGCAAGCGATCGGGTCGTCACCAATGTATGGCAGCACCGTGAAGCCGTCGTTCACGAGCTGCTCGGCGGCGTCGAGCGTCTCACGCGCGTCGGGATGCAGCGTCTGCGCATCCCCGATTACCTCGAGCTTGATCAGATCGGTTTCAAGCAGCTCGCGCGCGAGCTGCGCCGTCAACACGGCCTCTTTTGCGCTGTAACATCCCGCGGTGTTTGGAAGAATCGTGTAGCGGTCACGATCGATGTAATCGAGCAGCGTCTTTCCCTGCGCATCGTCGAGATTGATGCGCCGGATCGCGACCGTCACCATCGCCGCTCCGCTTGCGTCGTGAGCGGCGCGCATCACTTCCATCGAAGGATACTTTCCGGTTCCGACGATCAAACGTGAATCGAGCTCGTACTTGCCGATTCGCAGCCTATCGCTTGCCACAGGAATCGCTTTAGCCTCCAGCGACCGCTGCAATGATTTCGACGCGGTCGCCGTCCCGCAGATGCCGCAGCTCGTACTCGGATCGGCGCACCACGCGATCGTTGCACGCCACGGCGACGCCTTGACGCGATGAACCGAGCAACTCGAGCAACGCACCGACCGTCAGCTCGTCGGGGAGCTCGCGAAGCATTCCGTTGATCGTGGCCTTCATGCGCGAGTCATTCGGCCGGCCGGCGCTTCTTCCGTGCCGAGCCGGCCGAGCGAAAACGGCTCGAGCCCGGCGGAGGTACCGGTTTCAATCGCTTCGGCGATCAGCCGCGCGGTAACCGGTGCGAGCAGTATGCCGTTGCGATAGTGCCCGGTTGCCAAAAAGAAGCCGTCGACCGGCGTCGCTCCGAGGAATGGAAGCCCGTCCGGCGTTCCGGGTCGTAAGCCGGCCCACGTCTCGGTCACGGCAAACTCGGCGAGCGACGGTGCTGCAGCGAGCGCGGCGTGCAGCAGCTCGTGGATGCCGTTAGCGGTAATGCGTGCGTCAAAGCCAGTCGTCTCCACCGTCGCTCCAACGAGCAAACGGCCGTCTTCGCGCGGCACCAAATAGGCGCCGGGAACCCACGTCGCGCGCTGGACGAATCCGCGCGGAACTCCCAGCGCCAGCATCTGGCCCTTCACGGGCTCGATCGGGGGGACGCAAGATTCCGGCACCCCATCGAGCGAACCCGCCCACGCGCCACATGCATTGACGATTGCCCGCGCGGCGGCGAATCCTTGCCCGGTGCGGACGCCGAGCACGCGGCGAGCATCGCATTCCACCGCTATCGCGGTAGCTCGCTCGACGCGCACGCCCTTCGACTCGCAAGCCACGGTTAGCGCGCGCCCGAGGCGGCGATTATCGACCTGACCTTCACCTCGCAGCAAGACGCCGCCGGTAACGCTCGAGCCCAGCCACGGTGCGGCCGCGAGCGAGCTCGGGCGATCGAAGATGTCGCACTCCACGTGACGCGCTTGCAACGCACCGGCATGACGCTCGAGCGTATCGAGTCCGGCGAGATCGAAGGCGGCATAAAAAACGCCGTCGAGGCGCAGTTGCGGGTCAACGCCGCTTTGCGCCGTGACGCGCCGCGCGAACTCCGGATAGAGATCGAGCGACGAGGCACAGAGCGCCAGCAGCGCCGGGTCGTTGATGCGCTCGGTGTGTGGAGCGAGCATGCCGGCACCGGCCCATGACGCGCCGTGTCCCGGTTCGGCACGATCGTAGAGTCGTACCACTGCGCCGCGTTCGGCCAGCTCGAACGCGATCGAAAGTCCGATGAGTCCGGCCCCGATAACGACGACGTCACCGCCACGATCGCGCATCGAGGGCTGGTTTGACAGCGCGCGCCTTACTCCGGCTTTTGCACCCGTGCTTCGCCACGCTGGATCGTAGGGTGGCGGGGCGAAGGTTCTCGCGCATGGAGGAGCGGGTGCTTGCACCTTACGCGTCGGACTTCGGGAGGCTCCTGCGGCACTACCGGCTTGCCGCGGGACTCTCGCAAGAAGCGCTCGCGGAGCGCGCGCGGATCAGCGCCAACGGCATCGGCGCACTTGAACGTGGCTATCGACGTGCGCCACAGCGCGAAACACTCGCGCTCTTAGTCGGTGCGCTAGCACTCAACGAGGAGCAACGCGAGGGGTTCGTGGCGGCCGCTGCGCGATCGATGGCACCTCGGGGAGCCTCGGTCACCGTGGGCCCTTGGGCCGATACTGGAATTGCAAACCTGCCACTCGCGCTGACCAGCTTCGTCGGGCGAGACGCGGAGCTCGACGAGATCGCCAGACTCATGCGCGATCACCGAATGGTCACGATCACTGGGGCTGGTGGCGTCGGGAAGACTCAGACCGCGTTGCACGCCGCGACCGGGCTGGGCCAAGTCGGTGACAGTGGCATCTGGTTCATTGGACTCGCGCCGCTTGGTTATTCCTCGTCGGTGGTCGCAGCGATCGCGGGAGCGTTGGGCGTGCAAGAAGTTCCGAATCGCCCCTTGCTCGAGACTCTGATTGCATTTCTCAAGAACAAGAAGCTGCTACTGATTCTCGACAACTGCGAGCACGTTATTGCGCAGGCCACTGTCGTTGCCGACACGCTACTGGGCGACTGCCCGCGCGTTCGGATCCTTGCGACCAGCCGCGAACCGCTCAAGGCTGCGGGTGAGTACAGATACCGCCTGTCCTCATTGAGCGTCCCTTTGCCGGAGGCAACTCGGCGGCTGCGCGCAGCTGATGCCGCCGAATATGGCGCGATGGTGCTCTTTACCGACCGCGCGTCCGCCGTTGACCACAACTTCGCACTCAGAGACGAGAACGCGCCGATCGTTGCGGAAGTCTGCCGGCGCTTAGATGGTATACCGCTCGCGATCGAACTCGCCGCAGCGCGGCTCAACCTATTATCTGTTAAAGCACTCGCAGAGAAACTGGGGGACCGCTTCCGGATTCTCACGGGCGGTGAGCGATTGGCTCTGCCGCGGCAGCAAACGATGCGTGCGGTGATCGATTGGAGTTATAATCTACTAAGCGCGCCGGAGCAGCGCGTCTTCGAGCGCTTCTCGGTTTTCGCCGGCGCCTGCACGCTCGCCGCCGCCGCCGCCGTCTGCGGCAACGAGGAAACCACAGAGGATGAGGTGTTCGACCTGCTCTCATCCCTGATCGACAAGTCGCTGGTGGTCGCCGATCTCGATGGCCGTGAGCCACGATATCGACTCCTTGAGTCGTTTCGCCAGTATGCGGGGGAAAAGCTCGCGACGCGTGATGACCAGCTGCCAGTAACGCGCCGGCACGCACTCGCGTATCTTGAGTTGGCTCAGCGGCTTGACGACATCTACTACAACGAGCAAGAAGTGTTGCCCGTTTTGGCCCACGAGGAACTGGAGAACTGGCGAGCGGCGCTCCAGTGGACGGTGACCGACCGCGCTGACATCCTCTTGGGCGTACGATTGGTCGGAGCGATGTGCGTAGTCTGGCAAAACATTGCGCCGGTTGAAGGACAGCGCTGGCTGCTTAGCGCACGCGAGCTAGTCGACGAGAAAATCCCTGCAAACGTCCTCGCGAGGCTCGATTACACTGAGGCGAGCATCGCTGCGGCGCTTGGAAGGGAAGAAGTGGAGCTTTCAAGCAGCAGAAACGCTGCAGCGCGCTACCGCGTTTTCGGCGAATCGCTTGGGATCGCCCTCGCGCAGAGCCGCGAGGCTCAAGCGCTGCTGGCGTTTGGACGCGTCGCGGAAGCGAAGACGGTGTTAAACGAGGCCATCCCGTTGGCTCGCAGTGTGGGCAATCGCTGGCTCGTGGCGTGGCTACTGCGTAGTTTCGGATTAGCCTGCGCTTACAGCGGCGACCTTACCGCGGCACGTAGCCACCTTGCCGAAGCGCTGCCAATCTATGAGGCGTTGGGCGCCAAACTCGACATCGCATGGACGATGTTCGACCTAACTTGGATCGATTTTCACGCGGGCGATACGGAGCTGGCACTGCGGCACGCGACGGATGTGCTCGCAGCGTTTCGCGCAATCACCTCAACGCGCGGAATTGCCACTGTGCTCAACTCGATGGCAGTCTTCCACCTCTCGTGGGGTCGGTACGGCGAGGCAGCGAAGGTCGCGCGCGAAGCCCTCGACGTCGCCCGCGAGCATCATTTGGATGCCTTCGCCGCGCACGCTCTTCAGCACCTCGTCGCCGTTGCAGTCCTGAAACTCGAAGGCGTGGCGGAACGTAAACCCTCCGTGGATCTACGCGCTGCACAGATTTTGGGTTTCGTTGACGCGCGCCTCGCCGCGATGGGCTCAGTACGGCATCAGACAAACCAGCGGGAATACGATCGAGCCTACTCCGTACTATGCGATGTACTGGGTGCAGATGCGATTGCGAATCTCATGGCCGAAGGTATCGCGATGACCGAAGAGCGAGCGGTCGAACACGCGCTGGCGATGTAGAGCCCTTATGCACGGTGAATCAGGTCCGAGCACCGTGCGGTTGCAGCCCTACATACCCAAATAGACGGGGCCTTCGCCGCCCTGAGGCGGCACCCATGTGATGATTTGATAGGGATCGGCGATGTCGCAGGTCTTGCAGTGCACGCAGTTGGTAAAGTTGATCTGAAGGCGCCCTTCGAACTTTCCGTCGCTCTTCTCGAACAACGGCTCGTAGACGGCCGCCGGGCAGAAATACTGGCACGGGTTGCCGTACTCGACGGTACAGCGGTCGCGGCAGATGTTCGTATCCGAAACGATCAGGTGGCTCGGTTGATTCTCTTCGTGCATCGTTCCGCTATTGTAAACGTCGGTAAGCTTATCGAAGGTCAGCACGTTGTCGATTTGCGCGCGCGGGGTTTGCGGCGGCTCCCAACCCATCTTCGCCATCCGCGCGTAGCCCGGTTCGTCCGGCAATTTTTCCTTGAATCCGAAGCCCTTACCGCCGGTAATCGTCGAGAGAGCCGCGTTGATCAAGCCCGGCACCAACCCGTTATGGAAGCCTTGATGGAAGTTCCGTGCGGTGCGCAGCTCCGCGTAAGCCCACGACTCTTGGAAGCGGCGCTCGAACGACGCGAGCGTCGCGCTGTCGAAGGTTTCCGCCTGGATCGCCTCCCAGATCGTCTCGGCGGCGAGCATCCCCGATTTCATGCCGAGGTGAATTCCCTTAAGGCGCATGCCGTTCAAGAAACCTGCCGAGTCGCCGACGATCAGCAATCCGTCGGCGTAAGGTCTGGGCATCGCAAAGAGCCCACCTTCGGGAATCGCTTTCGCACCATATCGAACGAGCTTCGCGCCGTCGAGCATCCGCGCGATGATCGGATGCTCTTTCATGCGCTGCAGCTCGTTGTGCGGGTCGGTCGTCGGATTCTTATAATCCAACCCCGTCACCATGCCGATGTCGAGGACGTTCCCCGCCATCCCGTAAATGAAGCCGCCGCCGAAAGTCTCGGGCGGAAGCGGATAGCCGAGCGTGTGAATGACCGCGCCTGCTTTAAAACGGTCGTCGGGAAGCTGCCAAAGCTCTTTGACGCCGGCGGCGTAGACCTGCGGCTCGCGTCCTTCGTGAAGACCCAGACGCGACGCCGCCTGTTTTGCGAGCGTCCCACGCGGACCTTCACCTAGAACGACGACCTTCGCGAGAATGTCCGCACCCGGCTCGTAGTTCGATCTCGGTGTGCCGTTGTGATCAAGCCCTTTGTCGCCGGTGCGCACGCCCACTACTCGATTCTCGTGCCAGAGCAGTTCTTGCCCGGGAAACGCAGGAAAGACTTGCGCACCGGTCTCTTCGGCTCGATCGCCCAACCATTTGGAGAGCTTCTGCAGCGAGGTCACGTACTTGCCGTGATTGTTCAGCGGCGGTGGCGTGAACGGCGCCTTGATCTTTCCGCGTGAAGTAAGGAACCAAAGCTGATCGCTGGTCACGGGCGACTCGACCGGCGCGCTCTCGCGCCAGTTCGGGAGCAACTCGTCGAGCGCGCGGGGATCCATGACGGCACCCGAGAGCCCGTGGTGGCCAATCTCGCCGCCTTTCTCGATCACCAAGACTTCGAGTGCGCGGCCGGTCGCCTGCGCGAGCTGTCCGAGCCGAATCGCTCCGGCCAGGCTGGCGGGGCCTGCGCCGACGAAGAGGACGTCAACTTCCAATCGATCGCGTTGCGGCATCGTTGGCTACTTAAACGGCGCGGAAGCGGACTCCTGATAGGTAGGTTCCACCCGGCGTTCTCACGCAAGCTTAGAGCCATGGAGGTTTCAATGCGTCGCAGCTTCGGCAGCGATAACAACGCCCCGGTCGCGCCCGAAATCCTGCAGGCGATCGTTGAAGCCAACGCCGGCGACGCAGTCGGATACGGCGAAGACGCGTGGACCGCGCAGACGATCGAGCGCTTCAAGCAGCATTTTGGCGAGCGAACCGAGGTCTATCTCACCTTCAACGGGACCGGCGCGAACGTCGCCGCGCTCAGTTCCTTACTGCGGCCGTGGGAAGCGGTGCTCGCTCCGGCGACGGCCCATCTGCAGACCGACGAATGCGGTGCGCTCGAGCGGTTCAGCGGATCGAAGGTCATTCCGGTCCCGACGCACGACGGAAAGATTCGTCCGGCCGACCTGGAGACATATCTGCACGCCGGACCCGACGTTCACTTTCCTCAGCCGCGCGTCGTCTCGGTTTCGCAGGCGACGGAACTCGGCGGCCTCTACGAGCTCGACGAGCTGCGCGCGCTTAGCGACTTCGCTCACGCGCGCGGCTTGATCGTTCACATGGATGGTGCGCGTATCGCCAACGCCGCCGCGGCGTTGGACGTAACGTTGCGGGAAGCGACGGTCGACTGCGGTATCGACGTGCTCAGTTTCGGCGGCACCAAAAACGGCCTCATGTTGGGCGAAGCGATCTGCTTTTTCAAACCCGAGCTCCACGGCGGCGCGGCTCCGTTCGCGCAGATGCAGTCGATGCAACTTGCCTCGAAGATGCGCTACCTCGCCGTTCAACTCGGTGCGCTGCTCGTCGACGATCGCTGGCTGCGTTACGCGTCCCACGCTAACGCAATGGCTCGACGCCTCTACGATCGCGTTCGAACGATGAGCGGCGTCCGCGTGACCCGCCCCGTTCGCTGCAACGCCGTCTTTGCAATCCTCGACCGCCGTGCGATCGAGCGAATTCAAAGCGAGTTCTTCTTCTTTGTCTTCAATGAGTCGCTGCCCGAAGTGCGCTGGATGACCCATTGGGCGACCACGCCGCAGGACGTAGACGAGTTTGCCGATTGCATCGAAAAGGCCATCGTAAGTACCGGCTGAAGAGCAGTTTCTTGTGAAGAATCCGATCTCGGTGGCACTTGCCGTCACACTCCTCGCCGCGACCGCGCCTTCCGGCGAACACGCAGGTGCCGCTGGCTTCGATGCGGCGGTCGCACAACAGCGAGTCGATCTGAGCTTCGCAAACGGAACCTTCGGTGGGCCCGGTGCAGCCGTCATCGCGAAAGCGGTCGCCGGCGCGCAGTACGTCATGATCGGCGAAGATCACGGGATTGCCGAGATACCCGCGTTTTCGACCGCACTCTGCACGGCGATCGCCCCGCAAGGCTTTGACGCCCTCGCACTCGAGGTCGGCCCGTCGACTGCCGCGGTTTTGACGAGCGCGCTCGGTTCGGCCGATCCCTCGGCTGCAGTCGCAGCGTACGATGCGAAGCACCCCTTCTCGATCGCCTTCTACGACTTCACCGAAGAGTACGCGTTTCTACGCGCCTGCCGCGATGCGGTGGGACCGAAACGCTTTGCACTGTGGGGTCTCGATCAGGAGCTCACGGGCTCTAGCAGCGCGCTCCTCGCGGCCGCGCTCGCCTCCGCAAGCACGGCCGACGAGCGTTCGGCGTTACGGCAGTTGATCGCGCAAGACGATACCGCCTTCGCCAACGCGATGAAGAGCGGCGATCCCGGCGATATGGCGATGGTCAAGTTCGACCTGCTCCACGACAAACGCGCCGATTTCGGTTTCATGATGCCGTTTTTCAGGAATCTCGGTACGACGCCGGTTCTTTACGATCTGCGAGCCTTACGCAGCCCGTTCGTGCGCTCCGGAATGGCGAGCGTCAATTTGGAGCGCGTCATCGACGGATACGACCTCCTGGTCGTGATACCGGTAGCGCACCCGTCCCACCAAGTTTCAACTCCTTAAGCGGGCTAGCGCGACTGGCGGCGGAGCATTCGGCGTTCCGGGCGCCCGTCCGGTGCGCTTTGTGCTTCGCCGTCGTCAACGAAGCGCTGGCGCCGATAGAAGGCACGCGCTCTCGCGTTGCCCTCCATGACTCGCAACGACACGCCTTCGATGCCATTGCCTCTGGCCCAATCGACGACGGCCTCAACGAGCGAATCAGCCACACCTTTGCTGCGCGCAAAAGGTGCGACCCACATCGAGATCAACTCGGCTTCGTTCTCCAGATCAGACGCAAGCCCGCTCACTATGCCGGCCCGAACTCCCTCGAAGTAAGCGACGACGTTGAACGGCACGTTGGTAAGGCGATCGCGCCACCGCTCTTCGGTATCGCCGTCGCCCAGCCACGACTCGAGTGTCGAGCCGAAAGCGTGAGGTGCCTCGCGCAACGCCTCCAAGCGCAGCTCGCGGAAGAGAGGCCACTCGTCCGGCGTCAGCACGCGCAGCGAAACACCGGGCGCAGCCAACAGTTTGTGCTAAGCTGTCCAGTCGAGCATGGCGTTCCACTCCGGCTTGGGGAACCGCTGCTTTGACTTGATCGCCTCGACGTACTTGCGCTTTCCGGCGCGGTTGCCTTTGCCGAGCATTAGCCCGCCGACCAGCCGGTCTTCCCAAAAGAAGAGCGCGCGATACCACTTCTTCTCGCGGTCGATCTTGCGCGCGATTTCGAGATCGGGCCGTAGGTCGGTTCCAAGACCGAACTGCGTGATCGTCTGACCCTTAAAGAGCAACGACGAGTACTCCGGGACGTCGTGATACTTCTCGCTGCCGCCCATCATGTTGAGCGCGACGACCTTACCATGCGCGCCGGCGTTATTCCACGTCCCCATTCGGTAACGGATCTCGAGGATCGGGTCGTAAAAATCCGCGATGTCGCCGGCCGCGTAAATGCCCTTGACGTTTGTCTCCAAGTGGTCGTCGCAGAGAATGCCGTTCTTGCTGGTGTGAATCCCGGAGCCCTCGCAGATTTCGGTGTTCATCGCGAGGCCGAAGCCATAGGCGTAACACTCGGCGGCGATCTCGAGGCCGCTGCTGGTCCGTACTTTGGTGATCGCGCCGTTCGACCGGACGAACTCTTCGACTTCCTCGCCGTAGTGCATGTAAACGCCGTCTGCACCGGCGGCTTCGTGAAGCAGCGCGCCCGCCTCCTCGTCGATGATCCGGTGCAAGCCGCGTGGACCGCGCATCAGCCAATGCGTTTCCAGGCCGCGCGACGCGAAGGCCTCCGCGAGCTCGTAGGCGATAAATGAGCCGCCGATCGCAACCGCCGCGCGGCTGCGGTCGATCTGCTCGGATATCGCGCGCGTATCGTCGAGATACTGAAACGGATAGAGGTTGCCGGCGCCCTCGGAGCCCGGCTTGCCGGTCGGATTCGGCCGGCCGCCGGTCGCGATCAACAACGCGTCGTACGGATACGACGTGCCGTCAACTTGGACGATCTGTTCCTGCGGAACGATACGCTCGACGTGCGTGTTCAGACGGAGATCGATGCGATGCTCCTCGTGCCACGCAAGGTTTCTGATCATGACCTTCGCTTCGGGAATTTGCTTACGCAGCATCGGCGGAAGCGAGATGCGATTGTACAGCGTGTAGGGCTCGTCGCCGAAGAGCGTGATCTCGCAGGACGGGTCGTGCTTGCGCAGCTGCTCGGCGGCCGTGGTTCCTGCGAAGCCGTTTCCGACGATGACGTATCTGCGAGTCTCGCCGCCGGTCGCGCTATTCATGCAGCCCGAGTGCGACCATCATCTTGAAGCCAACGGTCAGCGCGCGCTCGTCGATATCGAAACGCGCGTTGTGGTGCGGCTCGAGGCCGACCTTCTCGCCCCGTGCGCCAACGAGAAAATAGGCGCCGGCCCGCTCTTGCTGCATGAACGACATATCTTCCGACCACATGACGATCCCGTGAGGGTCGACGACGTTCTCGGCGCCGACAACTTCGCACGCGACCGTACGCACGACGGCATTCATCGCGGGATCGTTGACCGTCGGCGGATAGACAAAATGATATTCGAATCTGTATTCCAGGCGCATTGCGCTGCATAGTCCGGCGATGAGCCGCTCGATGCGTTCGGGCAGCGTCCTGCGCAGCGCGTCGTCAAAGGCGCGGACCGTCCCCTGCATTTGAGCTCGCTCGGGAATGACGTTGAAGGTCGTACCGGCGTGAAGCGAGCCGACCGTTACCACGACCGGCTGCGGTGGGGCAACCTCGCGGCTCGCAAGCGTCTGCAGTAGCGAAACGAGCTCGGCGGCACCGACAATCGGATCGATCGCCTTCTCGGGCATCGCGCCGTGGCCGCCCTCACCGATCAGCTCGATATCGAAACGGTCGGACGATGAAAAGAACGGGCCGTCGCGGATGCCGACCCTTCCGGCCTCGAGGCCGCTGTAAAGATGGAGCGCAAACGTGCGATCGACGTGCGGGTCCTCCAGCGCGCCGTCGTCGATCATCTGTTTATTGCCTGAATGGCCTTCTTCACCCGGCTGAAAGCAAAAGACGATGGTGCCGGGAACTTCGGCGCGGCGCCGGTGGAGCTCGCGCGCCGCAGCCAAGAGTATCGCCATGTGCCCATCATGACCGCACGCGTGCATGACCCCGGCATTGCACGAGCGGTACGTCGCGTCGTTGAGCTCCGAGACGGGCAACGCGTCCATGTCGGCGCGCAACAGCGTCACCGGCCCCGGCTTACCGCCCCGCAGCGTCGCGAGGACGCCGGTCTTTCCGACGCCGGTGCGAATCTCCTGGAAGCCGAATCCGCGCAGCTCGCGCTCCACAAACGCCGCCGTCTCGTACTCCACCATCGAAAGCTCGGGATGCGCGTGAAAGTGACGCCGGTACGCGACGAGCTCACCGTGCAGCTCGGCGCTCTTACTTGCCGACGTCAATTGGTCTGAACCAAAGGCGGTCGTTCGCGTAGTCGAAGATCAGATCGAAACTACTGAGGGTGTCGCGCCCGATCAAGCCGTCGTAATCGCGATCTTGCGCGTCCTGCGCGGACGGCACGACGACTTGCACGTCACCGAAGACCCAGTCGCCCAGAACGAGCCGCTTCATCGTAATATGCTTGATTCCGAAGGGTTTGCCACCGAGCGTGACCATCTCTTCCTGATCCGGAGTGCCGCGTGGAATGTTGTTGGGAAACTGCGAGAAATAGTGCGGGTAGAGCGTCGAGTAGTCGGCACCGAGATCGGCGACGAAGTAGCCCGGCAAGCCGCCGAACGCCGCTTTCACCAGCGGAACGCCGTAATCCATCCGCAGCGGAAGCGCCGACCAGCCCGAAGACCCCAAGTCTGCCGGCACCGAACGGAGCAGCGTCAAGCTCTTCTTCTCAAAATCGATTTTCAGCGCGCCGCTTGCGATGAAATCGGTACCCAACAAACCCACGACGCGCTGGCCCGGAAGGTCCTCCTCAAATGCAGCGGTCGAGAAAGCAACGTTCCGAGCAGTTAAACCTCCGACGGTGAAGTCGGGGGCGCGCGCGTTGGCCAGCGTGAAGTCGCCTGCAAAACTAACGCGCATCGCCCCGGTCGAATTCATACCGAGGTCGCTCGCCACCTCGGGGTCGATCAATAGCTCCGAAGATCCGGAATCGAGGATGAAGTCGAGACCTCGCCCGCCGATCGAAACGGTAACGATGATACCGTTATCGGTAAACCGCGCCGGGATAACGACCGAATCGCGGTCTCCCAAATCGAAGAGCGGTCGCGATTGCGCGATCGTCAAATCCAGCGAGCTCGGCGCGACCCTTTCACAACTTGAGAGCGTCGTCTCGAGCGTTACCGAGCTGCCGTCTTGCTCGTACGCTATCGCATGGGGCATGGTGCGGCCGGAAACGGACCGGTAGTCGTCGTACTGCCACACCTGCTGGTGACCGTCGTAATCGGTCATCTCGAGACGATCCAATAGATAGGTTCGCTCGTCGTAGTACCGCCGCTCGGTCAGTCCGTTGCCTGGGGTCACTTCGACGACTAGTTTCGGCGATGAATTGCCTGTCACGCCGAGTAGTCGGACGCCGCCGGCTTGAGCCTGAGGCCTGCTCAACGCGACGACGAACGGATCGACATCTTGAAAGAAGTCCGAGGATGGCAAGACCAGACCGTTGGGATTCTGATGCCATTGCCGCCCGCGATACTCGCCGTACCTCCTGACGAAACCGCCCTCTTCGACCGTCGTTCGATAGTCGCCGCCGCTCCACAGACTAGTCGTCTCCCAGACGTCCCCACCGGGTGAAACCGTGCGGGTGACCATGCGATAGGCTCCGGCTTCAAATGCGCCGGCGGCATGCCGGTTTCGTTCGAAGAGTTGCGCGACCGTTATGTTCGCCGGAGCGTACGCGACCGCAGCAGCCTGCGTCGCGGGCGCACTCAAGGGCAGCGTCCAGAGCGCCATCAGAAACGCCGCGGCTCTACACGACATGGCCACTCCTTTTTGGGCGTGCCGCGCTTGGCTACCTTTGGCGCAGGATTTGGCTTGCACCGTGAGCGAGTACAGGCCACTCATGACCAGCCATAAGACCGCGCTGCCGGCTTTGGAGCGCCGCGGTTTGAGCGACGAACAACTCGTCGCAATCCTTCGTACGATGCTGATGCAGCGTGGGCTCGAAAACCGCGGCTTTCAGCTCAATCGCCAAGGAAAGATTCCATTCGCGTCGGCGAGCGAGGGACACGAAGGCGTGCAGGCCGGCGCCGCGATGGCATTCGTACGCGGCAAGGACATCCTGGTGCCGTACTACCGCGATCTCGGTCTCGCGCTTGGAATCGGCGTCACGCCGTACGAGGTCTTGCTCTCTCTCTTCGCGCGAGCGACCGACCATTCGGCGGGGCGCCAGTTTCCGCATCACTATGCCAGCCGCCGTCTCGGCGTCCAGACGATTAGCTCGGTGATCGCGGCCCAGCTTCCTCACGCGGTCGGAGCCGCTTACGCGCTCCGGTTTCGGGACGAACGCGGCCGCGCCGTCCTGACGACCTTCGGTGACGGCGCGACGAGCGAAGGCGAGTGGCACGAATCGGTCAACTTCGCGGCCGTTCACTCGCTGCCGATCGTCTTTCTCTGCGAGAACAACGAGTGGGCGATCTCGACGCCGCTGGCCAAGCAGATGGCACAGCCCGACATCCACAAGCGGGCGCAGGGCTACGGAATGCCCGGCCTGGTCGTCGACGGCATGGATCCAATCGCGTGCTACGCAACGGTCGGCAAAGCGCTCGACCACGCTCGCTCCGGCGTCGGACCGACGCTGGTCGAAGCAAAGTGCTATCGCTTCCTGGCACACACCACCGACGACGACGACCGCACGTACCGTTCGCGTGCAGAGGTTGAGGCACGCCGTAAAGAGGATCCGGTCCCGTGCTTCGAGCGCCTGCTGATCGAGCACTCGATCATGACCTCGCAGGGCGCAGAAGCATTGAAGCGTTCCGTGCTCGAAGAAATCAACGAGGCGACGGACCGGGCTGAAGCGATGGCCTATCCATCGCAGGCGGAGCTCTACGAGCGGGTCTACGCCGAGCGTGGGGATCCCTGGCTGTAACAAACGAGGCAAAAAGATGGCAAGCACCGACATTGCGACCGGGACCCTCGAGCGACATGGGCTCAGCGACGAGCAGCTGCGCGCGATCTTCAGGAACATGCTGCTGCAGCGTCAGCTCGACAATCGCGGCTTTCAGCTCAACCGCCAAGGCAAGGTCCCGTTTGCCCTCGGCAGTGAGGGGCACGAGGCGTTGCAAGCCGGCGCGGCGATGGCATTCAATCGAGGAAGCGACGTCCTCGCACCTTATTACCGCGATCTCGGTCTCTGCCTGGGAATCGGGCTCTCGCCCTACGAGATCATGCTCTCGATCTTCGCCCGCGCGCCCGATCACAACGGCGGACGTCAGTTCCCGAACCACTACTCGTCAAAAGCAGCCGGTTTGATGTCGTTCTCGTCGATTTTGGCAGCACACCTTCCCCACGCGGTTGGAGCGGCTTATGCGATGCAATATCGCGGAGAAACGGGACGCGCCGTACTGGCGACGTGCGGTGACGGTACGACGAGCGAAGGTGAATGGCACGAATCGATGAACTTCGCGGCGGTTCACAAGCTGCCGTTCGTGATGCTCGTCGAGAATAACGAATGGGCGATCTCCACGCCACTGGACAAGCAGATGGCGGAGCCGCAGATCTGGAAGCGCGCCGCCGGCTACGGCATGCCGGGCAAGCGTTTCAACGGCTTCGATCCGGTCGAGACGTATGCCGCGGTCAAGGAAGCGTTGGACCGGGCGCGCGGCGGCAGCGGACCTTCGCTGGTCGAAGGCACGTGCTATCGCTACTTAGCGCATTCGACCGACGATAACGACATGACGTACCGCACGCGCGAAGCGGTGACGGAGCGGCGCAAGCAAGACCCCGTGCCGGCCTTTGAGGCGGTGCTCGTCGAGCACGGAGTTATTAGCCCCCAGGAAGTCTCGGAGATGCGCAAGGACGTACTGCGCGAAACGAACGAAGCGACGGACGCGGCCGAGGCCCAACCCTATCCCAAACCGGGTGACCTTTACGCGCACCTCTACGAAGGAGCTTGGCAGCCATGGCAGTCGTGAGCGCTAACTCGACCGTGATGAACAACGTCGAAGCCGTCCGCGCGACGCTCTACGAGGCCCTCAAGACGGACGATCGGACGCTCATCATCGGTGAAGATGTCGGCGCGCGCGGCAACGTCTTCCTGATTACCAAGGATTTCGTCAAGGAGTTCGGCGAGCGGCGCGTCATCGATACGCCGATCGCCGAAGCCTCGATCGTCGGCATCGCAGTCGGCATGGCGATGGAAGGTTTGCGGCCGATTGCCGAGATCCAGTTCGCGGACTTCATCTACCCATCGTTCAACCAGATCGTCGGCGAAGCGGCGAAGATCCGGTATCGTTCCAACGGCGAGTACACCTGTCCGATGGTGATCCGCACGCCGTATGGCGGCGGCGTCCGTGGCGCGCTCTCGCACTCGGTATCGGTTGAGGCGCTCTTCTATCACGTGCCCGGCCTCAAGATCGTCGCGCCTTCGTTTCCTGCAGACGTCAAGGGTTTGCTCAACGCGTCCATCGACGACCCCGATCCGGTTCTCTTCTTGGAGCACAAGAAAACCTATCGCCTCATCAAAGGCGAGGTGCCCAACGGTCATTACACGATTCCGCTCGGCAAAGCTAACCTGCTCAAAGAAGGAACGCAGCTCACCGTCGTTTCGTACGGTCTCTACGTTCACTGGGCGCTCGAAGCCGCCCATCAACTGGAGCAAGAAGGTCTTTCCGTCGAAGTGATCGATCTGCGCTCGATACGGCCGATGGATAAAACGGCGATTCTGAGCAGCGTCGAGAAGACTCGCAAGCTGCTCGTCATTCACGAAGATAACAAATTCGGCGGCATCGGCGCGGAGATCAGTGCGATGGTCGCCGAAGAAGCGCTCTTCCACCTCGACGCGCCGATCCGGCGCCTCTGCGGCCCCGACGTTCCGGCAATGGGGTACGCGTTGCCGCTCGAGGAAGAGTTCATGTCCTCGCCGGCCGAGATGGCCGAGGCGATGCGCGAAATGGTGAAATTCTAAATGGCTACAACGATTACGATGCCTCAGCTCGGTGAGACGGTGACCGAAGGGACCGTCGCGCAATGGCTAAAGAGCGTCGGCGACAGCGTCGACAAGTACGAAGACTTCGTCGAGGTTTCTACCGACAAGGTCAACGCCGGGGTTCCCTCGCCCGTTACCGGAACAATCCGGGAGCTGCTCGTCAAGGAAGGCGAGACGGTTGCAACCGGCACGCCGATCGCGGTCATCGAGGAAGCCGGTGCCGCGGCCGCCGTCCAGGCTCCGACCGGTGAACCAGTAACGTCGCGGGCCGAACCCACGCAGGCTGCATCGGGTAACGGAGCAACGCCCAGCACGGCGC
>JBAUMX010000217.1:0-3654 GCA_049578945.1 Candidatus Cybelea sp.
ACCCCGGGACGGCCGGGAAGACCACTGCGGGGGCCTGGGGAAGCTGAGGCTGAACTCGTCGGCGGAGGGGGCGTAGGCCGCCGAACGACCGACGGCTGACCGGTTGGTACCGGCCGCAGCTGCGGAATCGATTCGGGTATTGGCTTGGGACTCGGTTCCGGCCGGCGCACAGGTGCGACGTCCGCTGCCGGCGGTGCGTCCGGCGCAGTTGTCGGCGCTTGGACTGTGGCTGCGGGCCGAGCTGAATTCCCCGTGACGGGACGCAGACGAGCGATCGGGGGCGGTGGAGTTTCGGGCGCCTTAGGTTGACGTTTCGGTGGTGCAGCCGCCGGCGCAGCCGTATTGGCCGGCGCGGCTTTGGGCGTCGGCGCGGGCCTATCGCTGGGTTTTATAAGGACGCTGCGAACCAGATCGGCGATCTGGTCCGGCACGACGCTGAGCTGGTTCTTTGCCTCGAAAACGCCGCCCAGGCGTTCGTTGAAGAGCGTCGTCAGCTCTTTCGAGGTGAGCCCGACCTCTTTGGCGAGCTCAAATATTCTTACTTTTGCGGCCAAGTTCACTCTCGAGCGCAAGGCGCCCGAGTCCCATCAGTTGGAGTGCGCGGAGCCCCAACCGACGGCTTGGCTCCGCTAGGTAATCAAAGGGTTGCCCTCATCGGAGGGAACGGTCGTCACGAAAATTCATTGCGTTTACTTCTTTGCACAGGCTCTCTATTAAACCATATTCTGCCGCCGCCGCGCCAAGCCCCGGGTAGCGCTTGTTCTTGCGGGCGCGCTCGGCGCACGCCGCCGAGCAGAGGTAGGCCCCGCGGCCAGGCTGCTTACGCCGGGAACGGTCGGCCTGCCAACCCGCGGCACCCTTGACGAAGCGCACGAGCTTGCACTGCGGGAATCGCTGCCGGCAACCCACGCAGCTGCGTAGCGGATCTACGGGCCTTCCGTCCCAAGCCGCTCGCGCCGGAACTCTTCGAGCTTGCGAATGAGTTCGGCATCGATCTCCTCGCCGGCCGGGGGAGCAGGTGCGTCAACCGCCGCTTCGACCGGCGGTTGTTCGCTCTCGGTCCGCTCCTCTCGCTCGACGAGATAGCGTTCGCGCGTTTGCGTCGATTCGCTCTCGGTCGCGATGTCGAGACGCCACCCCGTGAGCCGTGCGGCCAGCCGAACGTTCTGCCCATCGCGCCCGATCGCCAGCGAGAGCTGATAGTCGGGAACGATAACGAGGGCGACGCCGTCGTCTTCGAAGAGTTCGACGCCGATCACCTTGGCCGGCGCGAGCGCGTTTGAGATGAACGTAGCGGGCGCGGGATCGTAACGAATGATATCGACCTTTTCGCCGCGCAAGTTGTCCGTAACGTTCGCTATCCGGCTCGATTTCGGGCCGAGGCACGCGCCGATCGGATCGACTTCGGGTCGATTGCTCTTCACGGCAACTTTCGACCGGCTTCCGGGGTCGCGCGCAATCGCCATGATCTCGACCGTGCCGTCTGCGATCTCGGGTACCTCGAGCTCGAGTAACCGTTGAACGAGGCCCTCTGCCGCGCGTGAAAGCATCACCTGCGGACCCTTCGGCGATTTCTTGACGTCGAGCACGTACGCGCGAATGAAGTCGTTGATGCGGTACGCCTCGCCGGGTACTTGTTCGTCTAGATACATGACGGCTTCGTCGCGGCCCTCGAGCGTAATGTACATGTTGCGCTGCTCGTATCGCTGCACGGTTCCCGTAACTAAGTCGTTGAGCTTGCGCACGTACTTGTTATAAACGGTGTCACGCTCGGCTTCGCGGATTCGCTGAACGATGACCTGCTTGGCGGTCTGCGCGGCGATGCGGCCAAAATCTTTCGGCGTGACCTCTTGATCGAAGTAGTCGCCGATCTGGTACGGTTTGCCGGCCTCCTTGACGGAAATCTCCAACTTTGGATCTTGCACCTCTTCCACGACGTTGCGCCGGTGGAAGACCCGATAAGCGCCGCTCTGCCGGTCGACGATCACGATCGCGTTCGACTCGCTGCCAAAGTGCCGCTTATAGGCCGTGAGCAGAGCCGCTTCGAGGGCTTCGAGCAACATCTCGAACGAGATGTTGCGATCCTTCGCGATCGAGTGAAGGACGTCGATGAGCCTCTCTTCAGTTGCCGTGTTTTCTATCGTTGCCATGCCTTTGTTTCCGTTGGAGTTTATCGCGTTTTAGATCCGCTCGCGGATCGTATTCTAAGTTTGCCGCTTTGATCGCGGCGAATGGAAGGAGCAGCTCGCCCGTTTGCGTCTCTAAGACGACCACCTCGCCGCGGCGCCCGCGCAGGATCCCGCGGTGCGTCTTGCCGCCGTTCACCGTCAGTGACGTAACGATCCGGGCCGGCTGGCCGGCGAAGCGCTCGTAATCGGCGTCCCGGACCAGCGGCCGATCGAGCCCCGCCGACTCCACCTCGAGCGAGTAGGCGTCGTCCAAAACCGCAAGATTGGCGTTCAGCCTCGCCGCGATGCGCTCGCAGAACGCCAAATCAGCGCCGCCGGGACGATCGATCGTCACGGACAGCGCGGTCGATCCTCGCGTCGGATGTGCCCGATGTGCCACGATCTCGAGTCCGCTGAAAGCGACATCGTGTGCGATCGCGTCGAGTTCGCGTTCAAACGCGCCCGTAATCGTCGCTCCAGCCCTCGATCCGCTTTTCATCCTTCGTTGTCTGCTCTCTGAAGCAGCGAAGCGCGGGCAAGACCCACGCTCCCTCAGCGCCTTCGCGACTCGGGAACCGTATTCATTCTAATAAATGCGACGGGCCGCAACCCTACGTGGGCGCGACCCCTCGCTCTGTTCACCTCTGTTTGCGATTTCGGCGCGCCTCCGGAAATCGTCCGGCTGGCGTGGGCGCGCAGCTGGCGCCCGCTATTCGGCGCGTATTTCGCGGGCTCGATGGCCCGGCGGATCTTGCGGTTCCAACCGCCCTCCTTCGTGTCTTACGAAGTGCGCCGGCCTTTGCCGGCACATGAAAATTCTAGTGCGACTAAGGTCGAAATGCAAGCGGGAAACGCTCGCGGTCACGGCGACGAAACAGGCGACGGTGCGTATGGCACGAGGAGCCGTCCGTCGCATGGCTGAGATACCATGCCGTCGACGATCGGAGCGATACCCGCATCGAAAGGACTAAGCGGCGCAGCCGCTTTGACGCCTCCGCCAATGGTGATCTGCGTGCCGTTCGTGGGGCCCGCATGGCCGCTGTCCTGAACGTTCGGCGGGACGGGAGCTTCGGCGTACCCGCCGCGGGCCGCTTCAGGATAGCGAACCAGCCAACCGGTGCAGATCGTGGTCGGACCATCCTTGCGCGCTACCGTTACCCACATCTTCACGCGACTCTCCCCACCGGTGCCACGCACATCGTACATGTACTTCGTTTTGGCGAGCACCTCAGGAGGCGGCGTCGGCTCGAGTCGACCGCGAAGCGAGAAATTCGGCGTATAGGATTTGGTCGTCGGGTTGACCGGATTGTTGGGGAGGAGCGAGTGCAGCTTCGCGTTGATGTTCGGTGCGCTCTTGGCCTTCGGGGCCGGCGTCGCACGCGCGGCCGGAACCGGTGTCGGCCGAATCTCTACGGGGCGCGCTGGCGCGGGGAGGCTCTTGGGTGATAGACCCTGCCGAGGACCCGGCGACGGACCGCCGCTCGGC